>PWTE01000188.1 GCA_003563915.1 Nitriliruptoraceae bacterium | reverse complement strand
CGGGCTGCCGCCATGGCCGCGGCCTCGGTGACGCGAACGATCTCGATGGCCAGGTTGCGATCGGGCTTCTCTGGGCTCACGAGGACCTCCGCTCCCGGCAGGACGTCGTTGGCCTGCCGGGAGCGATGCTAGTCAGCGACGCTGCGACACCGGGGGTCGATCCTCATCCCCCGGTACGCACGTCACCCGCGGCGTGGCCGTACGGTCCCCGGCAGGTCGCGATCGAGGCGCGGCAGCCGGCCGGTCTCCGCCTGTGCACGCAGGAGATCGTTCTCGAACGCGGCGCGGTCGCGCATCCCTCCGTGGTCGTCGAAGAGCCGTTTCAGCAAGGCGATGGTGGCCGGATCACGCGCCGCCACCTGTTCGAGCCAGGCCACCGCGACGACCAGCGCATCCCCGTCGGCCACCAGCCGCTGGACCAGCCCTCTGGCCTCGGCCTCGGCCGCTGGTACCTCGCGGCCGGACAGCACCCAGTCCTTCGCCACGGACAGGCCGACCTGGCCGACGGTGCGAGCCATCCCGATCGGCACGCCGAAGTCCGCTCCCGGGAACCGCAACCGAGCCGACGCACCGGCCACCCGCAGGTCGCAGGCCCCCGCGAGCTCGGCGCCGCCACCGACCGCTGCCCCTTCGATCGCGGCGGCCGTGGGGACCCGCAGGTGCGTGAGGTGCGTGAACAGCGTGGTGAGGAGCTCGGTACGCCGGCGCCCCCCATCGTCGAGGGGTTCGCGCACGTCCGCGCCGGCGCTGAAGGTCCCACCCGCCCCGGTGAGGAGCACGCCCCGGAGGTCCGGATCACGGTCGGCCTCGTCGACCGCGTCGAGCAACCCGGCCAGCGAGGCCGTGTCCAGGGCGTTGCGAGCCTCGGGACGATCGAGGATCAGCAGGCGGAGCCTCCCGTGGGGCAGGTCACGGATCTCGGTTCGGACGGCCACCATCACCTCGCAGGTCGCCGGCGGAGCCTATCCCGGTCGTGCTGACGCCCCCGCCGGACCGACCTGTCACGACCTCACGGGTACGGTCACCCCATGGATCATCGCGACCGCCTCGTCCGTCTGGTCCGGCGTGCCGATGCGGACCTCGCCGAGGCCGCGCTCCTGTGCTGCGCCGAAGCCGAACCCGGACTGGACGTCGACGTCGCCCTGCTGCGCATCGATGCGCTGGCCGACGGGCTCGCGAGTTCCGGCTTCACCCCGGGGGATCCGGACCGTGACGCCCGTACGATCGGGCACTACCTCGCCGTCGAACTGGGGTTCACCGGAGACCAGGAGACCTACTACCACCCGGACAACGCCCTGCTGACGCGGGTCCTGGACCGCAAGCGGGGCCTGCCGATCACGCTGTCGATCCTGTACGTGGCCATCGCGCGCCGGCTGTCGGTGCCCGCCTTCCCGGTGAACCTGCCCGGGCACGTCGTCGCCGCGGTCGCGGGGCCCGAACGTCCCGTCGTGGTCGATCCCTTCCACGGCGGCGAGGTCCTGAGCGACGACGCATTGGCACAGCGGCTCGCGGACCTGTCCGCCGGCCGGGTCGCGTTCCACCGCGCCATGCTGCGGCCGAGCCCGACGGTCGAGGTGGTGCGTCGCCTGCTCAACAACCTCACCCGCGATTTCCTGGCCGACCGGGATGCGGCCAGCGCCCTATGGACCGTCGAACTGAAGCTGCTGCTCCCGAACCGCGTGCCCTCGGACCACCGCACGCACGGGGACGTGCTCGAGCAGGTCGGCCGGTTCGATGACGCGGCGCAGGCCTACGAGACCTACCTCGAGCTCACCGGTGGGCAGGCGCCGGACGACGAGGACGTGCGGCGCGCCGCGATCCGCGTCAAGGCCCGCCTGAACTGACGCCGATCGTGCAGCGACGCGGCCTGGTTCGAGCCACCTGGCTGCACGATCGACGCAGCTGGGTCAGAAGATCGTGGCGGCATGCTCAGCCAGTGGGCTGCGTACCCCCTTGCTGAGCGTGACGTGGCCGAACAGCGGGCTGCCCTTCATCTTCTCGATCAGTGCCGCCATCCCGCCGTACGGGGAGATGTAGGGGTTGTCGACCTGGCCCAGGTCGCCACAGAACACGACCTTGGAGCCCGATGCCATCCGGGTCAGCACGACCTTCAGGGCGGACAACTCGATGTTCTGGGCCTCGTCGACCACGACGAACTCGTCGGTGATGGATCGACCCCGCAGGTAGGTGATCGCCGCCAGTTCCAACTGGCCGCGATCCACCAGCGACTCGATCGTGGACTGCACCTGTCGGTGCTCCCGTGAACCGCGGCTGGCCGGGTGGTCGTCACGGCGCAGCAGCGCGTACAGGTTGTCGTGCACCGCCGCCATCCAGGGCGCGAGCTTCTCGTCCAGGTCGCCGGGGAGGTAGCCGATCTCCTGCCGGCCGACCGCGATCAGCGGCCGGTAGACCGACAAGCGGCGGTAGGCGGTGGCCTCGACGACCTGCTCGAGGCCGGCGGCCAGCGCCAGGAACGTCTTGCCCGTCCCGGCCATGCCCATCAACGACACACACGGCACGTCGGGATCCAGCAGCAGGTCGATCGCGAAGGTCTGGCGGACGTCGCGCGGCGTCATGCCGAACACCGGCCGGTGCCCCTGCACCCGGTGGATCGTGGCGGTGCCGTCGTCGGCGACCTCCAGCACCCGTCCGAGCCCGGACGCCGACCGTCCTGCTCTCAGCACCAGGCAGGCGTTCGGCCACAGCCCGTCGTCCAGTGCCGTGAGGTCGGCCACGCTCGCGTCCAGCTGCACCTTGCCGTCACGGTGCAGGTCGTCCATGACCTGCGGATCCACCTCGATGTCCAGGATGCCGCTGACGTGCTCCTCGGTCCGGGCCGTGTCCCCGCGGTAGTCCTCGACGTCGACGCCCAGCTGGCTGCCCTTGATACGCAGCGCCGCGTCCTTGGTCACGAGCGTGCCCTGCAGCCCGATCGCGACACACAGGATCCGGTGGTCGGCCTTCAACGGGTCGAGGTAGGGCGGGAGCGGGACGTCGACGTGGTTCGACTCGATGCGGATCGTGCCGCCACCGGGCAGCGCCAGCGGGTCGGTCAGCCCCCCACCGGACCGGGTGCGGAACTCCTCGATCGCCCGCAGCGCCAACCGGGCGTTGCGGCCGACGTCGTCCAGGGCGGTCTTCTTGCGGTCGAGCTCCTCGATCACCACCAGCGGGATGACGAGGTGGTGCTCGTCGAAACGGGTCAGCGCGTTCGGGTCGGCCAGCAGGACGCAGGTGTCCAGCACGTAGGTACGGGTCGCGGTCGCGGCAGTGGGCATCGAGGTCTCCCTCCCGGGTCAGCGCCG
>PWTE01000369.1 GCA_003563915.1 Nitriliruptoraceae bacterium | reverse complement strand
GGCAACGACGGCGATCGACAGGCGATGAGCCAGCCGGCCTGCTTCCCCGAGGTCGTCAGCGTCGGCGCGACGGACGGCGCCGGCGACATCGCGTCGTTCAGCAACCTCAGCGAGGACACCGACCTGGTCGCTCCCGGCGTCGGGATCACCTCGGCGCTCGTGGTCGGTGGGTTCGGCAAGATGAGCGGGACCTCGATGGCAGCACCGCACGCGGCTGGCGCCGCCGCCCTGCTGCGGCATGCGGCGGCATGGGCGGCCGCGGAGGATCTCGGCGATGCGCTCCGCAGTTCGCTCACACCGGTGGACGATCAGCGGACCGATGGGACCGTCACCGGCCTGCCGCTCCTCGACCTTCCCCAGGCCTTGACCGCCCTGCCGGGCGCGCAGGGCAGTCCGGGCGCTCCGACGGACGTCACCGTGGTCGACGCCTCGAGCGGGCAGGCGGAGGTGACGTGGACCGCCCCTGAGACGACCGGCGACTCGGCGATCAGCGCCTACCACATCGTGTCACGTCCCGGCGGCAGGACCTGCACGTCCAAGGACACGGACGCGGGTGTGCCCACGTCCTGCATCGTGACGGAGCTGACCAACGGCATCGAACACACCTTCACGGTGATCGCCCGCAACCTCGAGGGCCCCGGTCCCTCGTCGACGGCCAGTCTTCCGGTCACACCGTCCGGACCGCCCGGCCCTCCGCAGAACGTGGTCGTCCGCCCCTCGCTCGGCGAGATCGAGGTCACCTGGGAGGCCCCGGCCGACGACGGCGGCTCCCCACTCGTCGACTACAAGGTCGAAGACACTGAAGGGGATCTGACCGCCTGCACCCTCAAGGCGGATGAGCCGCGCACCTGCACGTTCGATCATCTGGACAAGGAGACGGCGTACAGCTTCCTCGTCAGCGCCAAGAACCAGGACGACGGCTGGGGCGATCCAGCGCCGGCGACCGCTCCGGTGATCGCTGACGGTCGCCCTGGACCGCCCGTCGACGTCCAGGCCAGCTCGGGTGACGCGCGCGTCACCGTCACCTGGCAGCCGCCCGACTGGGACGGCGACGCCGACATCACCGGCTACCAGGTCACCACGTCACCCGGGGGCCACACCTGCTCGCCCGAGGACCCGACCGAGCTGACCTGCGCCGTCACCGGCCTGACCAACGGGACGGGCTACACGTTCACCGTGACCGCGACGAACGAGCATGGCGAGAGTCCACCCTCGGACCCCACGCCCGAGATCGCACCGTCGACCGTCCCCGATCCGCCGACCGACGTCGAGGTCGCTGCCGGCGACCCGGAGACCGCGGTGGTGAGCTGGACGGCGCCGACCGACGATGGTGGATCGACGATCACCAGCTCCACGGTGACCTCCGACCCGCACGGACGCACCTGCGCCGCGGATGGGGAGACCACAACCTGCACCGTGACGGGGCTCACCGGGGGGCAGGAGTACACCTTCACCGTCGTCGCGACCAACGCCCGCGGCGACAGCGATGCGTCGGCGCCCTCCGATCCCTTCACGCCCGAGGCCTCCAGCGGTGGAGGCGGAGGAGGTGGCGGCCTCCCGCCGCCCGAGGACGACCCGGACGACGGGGACGACGGTGAGCCCGAGCCGGCCCTCGACGACGATGGTGCACTCCCGAGCCTGTCCCCCGGCACCTCCGAGCTCCTGGTGGACGGCACCAGCATCGCCGTCAGCGTCACCTCCACCTCGACGTCGCTGACCTTCTCCGCCGGATCGTTGACCCTGACGTTGCACCCGACCTCGTCGACGGGCGCATCGCTCGGGACCATCGAGGGCAGCACGCTGAGCCTGACCACCGGCGGCGGGCTGCAGATCGACGTCGACGGGCTCGAAGGCAGCTCCACGCTCCACGGCTGGTTGTTCTCCGACCCGCTGTTGCTCGGCAGTCTGACCGCATCCTCGACCGGCACGCTCGCCGCCTCCCTCGAGATCCCGGACGATGTCCCGGTCGGCGAGCACACGGTCCAGTTGAACGGGGTCCTCGACGACGGCCGGTCGGTGACGCTCAACCTCGGCGTGCAGGTCGTCGACGACGTGAGCTTCCCCGACGTGGATCCGGCCAGCACCCACGGTGAGCAGATCCTGCGGCTGGCGCGGTTCGGCATCGTCACCGGGTTCGATGATGGCACCTACCGTCCTTCGGAGGTGGTGAC
The DNA here is from genome assembly GCA_003563915.1 of Nitriliruptoraceae bacterium. GTDB lineage: Bacteria > Actinomycetota > Nitriliruptoria > Nitriliruptorales > Nitriliruptoraceae > CSSed11-175R1. The sequence goes on along the minus strand of PWTE01000369.1, from coordinate 1,145 downwards.
CCGCGGGCAGATGGCCACGTTCCTGCAGCGGGCCCTCGGCCTGGACCCCGGCGACCCGGGCGCGTTCCCCGACATCGAGGGCACCGCCCACGAGCTCGCGATCGGCGCGATCGCCGAGGCAGAGATCGCCGGCGGGTTCCCCGACGGCACCTACCGTCCGAGCGCGGCCGTGATCCGGGGGCAGATGGCGACGTTCCTCGCCAACGGTGCGGGCCTCGCCGAGGTCGCCGACGGCCCCTTCAGCGACGTGGACGGGACCACCCACGCCGGGCGGATCAACGCCGTGGCGGCGGCTGGCATCGCCGCCGGGTACGACGACGGCACCTTCCGCCCCGGCCAGGACATCACCCGGGCCCAGATGGCGAGCTTCATCAGCCGGCTCGTCGACCACCTCGAGGCCGCCGCATGACGGTGATGATGTCGCGGGGCCCCGAGCGGTCCGGAGCGGATCACGGCCGGCGCGCTCAGCGAGATGGTTCGAGGTGGTCGAGCACGACCCGTGACGGTGTGGCGCCGGTGTCCTCCGGAGGGTGGCGGTAGGCCTGCGGGTCGGCGAGGAACGCCTCGATCGTGGCGCGGTCGTAGCCGCTGACGACGACGTTGCGACCGACCCCGTCAGCCCGTTCGGTCGCGGCTCGCCACAGCAGCGTCGGCGTTCCCAGCAGTGCGCACTCCTCCTGGATCGACCCACCGTCGGTGATGACGAAGGGGGCGGAGGCGAGCATCGCGACGAACTCGCCGTGGGGCGCCAGGGGAAGGAGTTCGACGCCGGCACGGCGCAGGTGGCGCTCGGCGCCACGCCGCCGCAGCGTGTCGATCGTCGGGCCGTGCTGGACGAAGCGCACCGGCTGCTCCCTGGCGATCCGCTCGACCAGCGACACGAGCTGCTCGACCCGCTCCCGGCGGTTGAGGTTCTCGACACGGTGCATCGTGACCACAACCGGGCCGTCGGTGGGAGGGCCGCGGTGGGCGAGCTCGTGGTGGAGGGCCTCGACGACGGTGTTGCCGGGCAGCGGGACGACGCGGCCGCGGACCCGCATGCGGCCGAGGTTGGCGACCGCCTCGTCGTCGGGGGCGAACAGCAGGTGAGCCAGGCGCATCACCACGACGCGGATCAGCTCCTCCGGGAAGGGATGGAGCAGGTG
>PWTE01000012.1 GCA_003563915.1 Nitriliruptoraceae bacterium | reverse complement strand
GTCGAGTCCTCGAGGATCTGCAGGGTCTTGAGGTCGGCGTGGAACTCCAGGGCGTAGTCCCCGCCCTCGCGTCCGATGCCGGAGATGCCGCAGCCGCCGAAGGGGGCGGTGAGGTCCCGGACCAGGAAGGTGTTGACCCACACGGTGCCGGCACGCACGGCACGGCCGACGCGCTCGGCGCGCTCGCGGTCCGTGGTGTAGACGATGCCGGAGAGGCCGTACTCGGTGGAGTTGGCCAGGGCGATCGCCTCATCCTCGGTCTCGAAGGTCTGGAAGGTCAGGACCGGGCCGAAGACCTCGCGCTGGACGATCTCGTGCTCGTTCGAGGCGGGCTCGATCAGGGTCGGCTCGTACCACAGGCCGTCCCGGTTACCGTTGACCTCGGCCCGCTGACCACCGCGGACCACCTGGTCGCCCGCCTCGCGGGCCCGCTGCACGAACCCGTCGACCCGGTCCAGGTGCTCCGGGTGGATCAGCGGGCTGATCGTGGTGGCCGGGTCCCGGCTGTCGCCCAGCACCTCGGCGTCGACGTGGGTGTGGAAGCGTTCGAGGAAGTCGTCGCGTAGCGAGGCGTGGACCAGCAGACGGGTGCCGGCGAGGCAGACCTGCCCGCTGTCGTCGTACTGCCCCGCCGCCTTCTTCGCGGCGGCGTCGAGGTCGGCGTCCTCGAACACGATCAGCGGCCCCTTGCCGCCGAGTTCCGCGGTGAACGGGACGATGTTGCGGGCGGCGGCGACGCCGATGTGGCGGGCCGCCTCCGGTGAGCCGGTGAAGGAGATCCGCGCCACCCGCGGATCACTGACCAGCGCGGCGCCGACCTCCTCGCCGATGCCCTGCACGACGTTGAGGACCCCCGGCAGCAGCCCGGCCTCGTCGGCGAGGTCCGCGAGCAGGGACGCGGACAACGGCGACCACTCGGCCGGCTTCAGGATCACCGGGTTGCCGGCGGCCAGGGCGGGCGCGAGCTTCCAGGTCGACAGCAGCCACGGCGCGTTCCACGGGGTGATGATCACGGCCGGACCGGCCGGCATACGGATGACGCGGTTCTGCGTCCCCTTGGACGCCCACACCCGTTCCTCGTGGGCGACGGCCAGGTCGGCGTAGTTGCGCAGGTTCGCCGCCCCACGCGGGATGACGCGGGCCTGGAGGCTCTCGAGCAGCATCGCCATGTCGGCGCACTCGACCTGCGCGATGCGCTCCGCGTTGGCATCGATCAGGTCGGCCAGGCGGTGGAGGTGCTCCGCGCGGCCCTGCGGCCCGAGCGCCGCCCAGTCGGGGAAGGCCGCTTCGGCCGCAGCGACGGCAGCCGCCGCCGTGTCGCCGTCACCGCGCGCGACGTCCGCGAGCTTCCACGACCAGTCGAGCGGCGAGCGATCCTCGAAGGTCGACGGCGAGCCGACGCGCCGTCCCCCGAGGTAGTGCTCGGTCGAGACGTCGACGCCTGCGACGTCCGTGCGGCCGTCCGTCATGGGTGCCTCGCTGTCGTCGGGGACGCGTGGGTGACCGGTGGGTCGGCGCCGCACGGGCGCGTGATCCCCGCATCCGTTCGGTACCGAAAGGTAGCCTCCTCGGCGGGGATCACGCTGGCCATGCCGTACCACCCGGGCGAGGAGCGGGCCGGCCAGTCGCGCGCTCCTGACCGTCGATCATCGCCCTGCTTGCGCCGCTGCGGGCGACAGCGGGGGTTGACATCGCACCGGCTACGACGGAGGGTCGAAGGTCACGGTGGGAGCGGCGGCGTTCAGGTGCCCCAGAGGTGGAGGGTTGGGAGCACCGGGAGGGCGCTGCTGTGAGTCTGGCGACCATCGACCGGTACGACCCTGACCGCGTGAGCCGGCACGGGGATCACGCGATCGTGGTCGGAGCGAGCATCGCGGGACTGCTCGCGGCTCGGGTCCTCGCCGACGCGTTCGAGCATGTCACCATCATCGAACGCGACCCACTCGACGGCGGCACCGAGCCGCGACGAGGTGTCCCGCAGGCCGAACACGTCCACGTCCTGCTGTCTGCCGGCCAGGAGATCATGGAGGATCTCGCTCCAGGCTTCTCGGACGACCTGGTCGACGCTGGGGCCGTCGTCTGTGATCTCAGTCGCGAGTTCCACGTCCACGCCGCCGGCGATCTCATCAGTCCTGGGACGACACCGATCCCCATCTACCTCGCGAGCCGGCCTCTGGTCGAGCGGGTGCTGCGCGCGCGTATCGCGGCGCACGGTCGCATCACGCTGAGGTCGGCCTGCCAGGTCATCGAGCCGGTCGTGACCGACGCTCGGGAGACGATCCGAGGCGTCGTCGTGCACCAGGAGGGTGACACACACGAGGTGACGGCGGACCTCGTCGTCGACGCGTCCGGACGGTCGTCGCGTGCCACGGCGTGGCTCGACCGGCTCGGCTACCCCCGCCCGTCTGCCGAGGAGGTCCACGTCGATCTCGCCTACCGGACGTGTCAACTGCGGCGGCCACCGGACGACCTCCGCGCGCTGCTCGTGATGCCAGCACCCCCTCGTGCCCGCGGTGCTGCGGTGCTGCCCGTCGAGGGTGACCGGTGGTTCGTCACCCTCGTCGGGATGCACGGCCAGCATCCTCCCGATGAGCTCGATGAGCTGCGGGACTTCGCGGGCTCCCTCCCGGTACCGATGGTCCGAGAGCTGCTGGAGGAGCGAGAGGTCGTGACCCCGAAGGTTGCCCGTTACCGCTACCCAACCCAGACCCGACGTCGCTTCGACACGCTCGAGGAGCATCCCCGGGGCATGATCGTCCTCGGAGACGCGGTCGCCAACTTCAACCCGATCTACGGCCAGGGCATGTCGGTGTCAGCACTACAGGCCCTGAGCCTGCATCACACCCTCGCGGACGACGGGACGGAGAACCTGGCGCCCAACCTGTACCGGCGGGTCGGCAAGGTCGTCGAAGGCGCCTGGAACCTGGCCGCCGGTGGGGACTTCCAGTTCCCGCAGACGGAGGGGAGCAAGCCACCCGGCACCGACGTCGTCAACCGGTACATCAACCGCTTACACCGGAAGGCCCACACGGATGGGGAACTCGCCGACGCGTTCAACGAGGTCGTGGTGATGCGGCAGCCGCCGACCTCCCTGTTCCGCCCGAAGGTCGCCTGGCGGACGCTGCGGCCGGGGCAGACGCCGCGCTAGCCGAAGCGGGCTCCGTCAGCGAGCCGGTGACCGACTCCGACCGACGGTCAGTGGAAGGGCAGGTACTCCGCGAGCTCCCAGTCGGTCACGAAACCGGAGAAGCGATCCCACTCGGCCCGCTTGATGATGACGTGGTGCTCGATCAGCTCGGGGCCGACCGCCTCGACCAGCTCGGTATCCGCTTCCAGCACGTCCAGCGCATCGCGCAGCGTCGGCGGACACGTGACGGTCGCGTCCGCGCCAAGCAGGCAGTCCTGGGTCTCGGCGGGCTGCAGCTCCAGCTGTTTCTCCACGCCCAGTCGTGCGGCTTGCAGGACCGTCGCGGCGGCGGTGTAGATGTTCGCTGACCCATCGGCCATGCGGTGCTCGAGCCGCAGCGCACTCCCCCGCTCAGGGCTGACCCGGACGGTCACCCCACGGTGGTCGTAGCCCCAGTTCGCCCAGTACCCGGTCAGCGTGCCCGGCCCGAGCCGCTTGTAGGCGTTGACCGTCGGCGCGAGCAGCCCCGTCATCCCGCGGTGGTGCTCGAGCATCCCGGCGGTCATCTGCCGCGCGAGCTCGGACAGGCCGTCCTCCGCGGTCTCGTCGTTCAACACGTTGTTGCCATCGGCGTCGGACACACTGACGTTCACGTGCAGGCCGGAGCCGCCGCGGTCCCCGAGCGGCTTGCCGAGGAAGGTGAGCAGCAGGCCATGCCGGTGTGCGATCTCCCGCGCCAGGACCTTGAAGAGGAACGCGTCGTCCACGGCCTTCAGCGCGTCGTCGTAATGCAGGGTCAACTCGAACTGGGGGATGTCGTACTCGGAGTTGATGGACTCGAGCGGCAGGCCGGCGTCCTCGGCTTCCGTCATGATCTCGTCGAGCAGGCCGATCGGATCCACCGCCGTACCTGTGCCGTACACGTAGCCGCCCGGCGTCTCCCAGGGCACCCACGACCCGTCGTCGCCCCGCTGCAGGATGTAGGCCTCCAACTCGATGCCGATCTTGGCGGTGTAGCCCAGCGCATCCCAGTCAGCGGCCGCCCGTCGCAGGGCGTGCCGGGAGGAGACATCGACCGGCTCGCCCTGGAACGAGATGTCGGCGACCGCGACACCGGTGTTGGGTTCCCACCCCGCTCGGACGTCGTCCATGTCGAACGTCGCATGCAGGTCAGGCAGCCCTTCGAGCATCTTGCTCGCCGGCGTCGGCGTCATCTCACGGTCGTAGCCGAGGGCGAACAGCGCCATGCAGTGGAACGCGCCGCGCTCCGCGTAGCGGATCGGCAGGTACTTACCGCGAGCCAGGCCGAGATGGTCGGGCCACAGCACCCGGATCCGGTCGTAGTCGGGCTTGCCCATGTCGTCTCTCCTCCCGCCGCGCGCAGACGGCGTAGTCGGTCAGGCCGGTGCGGCCACCCACGAACCCGAGCGAGGTGATCAGCTCACCTCGACGGGTAGATGCTTGATCCCGCTGATGAAGTTCGACCGGAGTCGTTGCGCCGGCCCAACGATACGCAAGCGGTCGAGCTGCGGTCGGAGCTCCTCGAGCAACACCTTGATCTCGACGCGTGCGAGCCACTCGCCGATGCAGCGGTGCGGGCCGCCACGCCCGAAGGCGAGGTGCTCGTTCGGGTCACGGGTGATGTCGAACCGGAAGGGATCCGGGAACTGCCGTTCGTCGTGGTCCCCCGAGATCCACCACAACACGACCTTGTCCCCCTCACGGATCGTGCGCCCGTGCACCTCGACCTCCTTGGTCGCGGTGCGACGGAAGTGCATCGTGACCGAGGTCCAGCGCAGCATCTCCTCGACGGCGCTCTGCGTCAGTTCCGGCCGTTCGAGCAGCAGCTGCAGCTGATCCGGGTGGTCGAGCAGCGCCACCAGCCCGCCGACCATCGAGTACCGCGTGGTGTCGTTGCCGGCAGCCACCATGAGTGCGAAGAAGTTCTTGAACTCCAGGTCGGTGAGCGGTTCGCCATCCATCGTGGGCGCGAGCATCTTGGTGATGACGTCGTCCTTCGGGTTCTCCCGACGATCGTCCGCCATCCGCTGGGCGTACTCGAACAGTTCCACCCCGGCAGGGCTGCGGAAGGGCATGAGGCGGAACTCGGCCGTGTCGGTCTGGTCGACGACATGCTCGGTGAACTCGGGATCGGTGTTGCCGATCATGGCGTCGCCACGGTCGACGAGGTAGCCGTAGTCCTCCTCCGGCGCACCGAGCAGCCGACCCAGCATCCGCATCGGCAGCTGCCGGGCCACGTCGGTGACCAGGTCGAACCGCCCCTTCGGCAGCGCCTCGTCGAGGACGGCACGGGCCAGGGTCCGGATCCCGTCCTCGTAGGTCTGCACCGTGCGGCGGGTGAACCCGCCCTGCACCAGGCGGCGCAGCCGCGTGTGCTCGGGCGGATCCATCTCCATCATCGTCTTGCGTGCTTCGAGCTCCTCGGCGTCCATCTCCTCCAGGCGGATCCCGGCCTCAGAAGTGAAGGTCCTGAAGTCGCGGTTGAGCGCGATGATGTCCTGGTAGCGGGTGATGGACCAGAAACCGCGCCCGTCACGCTCCTCGGTCCAGGACACCGGATCCTCGTCACGCAGACGCTTGAAGGTCGCGTGCGGTACCCCGGCCCGGTAGACGTCCGGGTCGGTGATGTCCAGCCACCGGTCACCTGTCGGTTGCGTCGCCTGCAACGCCGCCGTCGTCATCTCTGACCACCTCCCATGCGCGGACGCTACCAGACTCGTTCGGGACCGAACAGTTAGACTGACGACCGGTTCCCCGGCCCGGTCCCTGCCGTTCCCCTACCCCACAGGGAGTCGCTGTGCGCGCCCTCTTCCTCCAGCACGACCCGGGATCGCAGCCCGGCTTGGTCGGTGCAGCGCTCGTCGAGCGCGGCATCGAGATCGCGAACCTGCCGATGGCAGAGGACGTCACCGACGGCACCTGGCACGGCGAGCTGCCTCCCGCGTCCGACTTCGACCTGATCGTGCCGCTCGGCGCGATCTGGTCCCTGTACGACCGGGACCAGGTCGGCAGTTGGATCGACGACGAGCTGCGGTTGCTACGCGACGCCGACGAACAGGGCATCCCGGTGCTCGGCATCTGCTTCGGTGGGCAGGCACTGGCCGCGGCCCACGGCGGCGAGGTGGTGGCCTCCTCCCGCCCGGAGATCGGCTGGAGCACCGTGGACTCGATCGACCCTGAGCTGGTCCCGCCCGGTCCGTGGATGCAGTGGCACAGCGACCGCTGGGTGAGCCCGCCCGGCGCCGCCGAGCTGGCCCACAACGAGGTCGGCCCGCAGGCGTTCGTGCTCCGCCGCAACCTCGCCGTCCAGTTCCACCCCGAGGTGGACGAAGCGACGATCGCCTCCTGGATCGAGATGGGCGGTGAGGCCTCGGAGGCCGCCCTCGCCGAAGCAGGTACGACCGCCGAGCGCGTGCTGGCGGATGCCCGCTCCCACCGCGAACGCGCCGCAGCCGACGTGCGTCGCCTGGTCGACCGGTTCCTCGGTGACGTCGCCCAGCTGGTGTGACCCGACCCGGCGCCACCTCCTCGCGTAGGTTGCGGGCATGACCTACTCGATCATCGCCCGCGATCCCGACAGCGGCCACATGGGGGTCGCGACCCAGTCACAGGCCTTCGCGGTGGGGTCCAGCGTGTCCTGGGCCCTCCCGGGTCACGGCGTGATCGCCACGCAGTCGATGGGCGAGCCGATGTACGGCGAACTCGGCTTGGACGTGCTGCGCTCGGGCCTGACCGCCGAGGAAGCCCTCACCGCGCTGCGCAGCGTGGACCCACACCCTGAGCGTCGCCAGGTCGGCATGGTCGACGGCCGCGGCCGGAGCGCGGTCTACACCGGCGAAGCGTGCGTCACCGCCGCAGGCCATGCCCGTGGCGACGGCTGCATCGCCCTGGCGAACATGATGGCCGAGGACGGTGTGTGGGACGCGATGATCGCTGCCTACGAGGACGCTGCCGGGTCGTGGTTCCCGTCGCGCCTGGTGGCTGCGCTCGAGGCTGCGGAGGAGCACGGCGGCGACGTCCGGGGGCGGCGCTCCGCCGCCATCGAGGTCGTCCGGGCCGAGGCGAGCGGTCGGCCCTGGCACGACCGTCTCGTCGACCTGCGTGTCGACGACGACCCGGAACCGGTCGAGCGGCTCGCGGGCATGGTCGCCTACAGCGCCCGCTACCACCAGGTCGTCGAAGCCTTCGAGCTGGCACTCGACGGGGACGCACAGACCGCTCTCCGCCACCTCGATGGCATCGACATCGACGTTGAGACGGAGCCTGAGCTGGCGCTCTGGCAGGCCGTGGTGCTGGCCCGCGCCGGCCGGACATCCGACGCCCACACGATCGGCAGCCGGCTACGCGAGGTGGCTCCCGCGCTGACCGCAGCTGGCCAGCGGTTCGGTGAGGCCGCGCTGGTCGACACGGCGCTGATGGCCACGATCCTCGACGGCGAGTGATCCACCCCCTCCCCCGGGGATGCTGTGGTACGGGGCAGCCCGGCGTCGCTCAGTGCTGGCGCCGCACCGCCGGACCGACCGCGCGGACGAGGGCGTCGATGTCGGAGGCGTCGTTGTAGAGGTGACATCCGACGCGGAGCGACCCGGCACGGACCGAGGCGTGGATGCCGTGCGGGGCGAGGTCGACCGGTTGATCGGTCGTGATCGCGACGATCGCCGAGCCTGAGGCCGGCAGTCCGAGCTCCCCGCGGACCCGGTCGGCCAGGGCTACATCATGGGCGTGGATGGCGTCCACGCCGAGCTCGGTGATCAGCTCGAGCGCAGGCACGGTGCCGACCCAGCACAACCACGCGGGTGAGACATCGGCCCGCCGGGCGGAGCGTGCGAGCTGCATGTCCGAGCCGTAGATCGATCCCCACACGTCCTCGCCGGCGTACCAACCAGCCGCGACGGGGTGCAGCTCGTCCTGACGCTCCCGCGCCACCACCAGGAAGGCGGTGCCGCGGGGGCTCAGCAGCCACTTGTAGGCGCCGACCACGAGGTAGTCGATCCCGCTGGCTGCGACGGGGAGCCAGCCGACCGCATGGGTCGCGTCGATCAGCGTCCGCACGTCGTGGCGATCCGCCGCCTCACGGATGGCCGCAAGGTCGGCGATCCGACCGTCCGAGGACTGCACCAGGCTGACGGCGACCACGTCGGTGCGGTCGTCCATCGCGTCAGGCACGGCCTCCAGCGGGACGGTCCGGACCGTGATATCTCGGCGCTCCTCGACGAGGAGTGGGTAGAGCAACGAGGTGAAGTCCCCGTCCGCGGCAACGACGTGCGCACCGTCCGGCAGGGATGCGGCGACGGTCCCGACGAGCACGGACACCTGGTTCGCGCACGCGACGTCCTCGGGTGGGGACCCCACGAGTCGCGCGAACAGCTCGCGTGCCCGGTTCAAGGCATCGTCGTACTCGTACGGCGTCGCCACGCCGCGCTGCCACCGGGCAACCCCGTCGTGCATCGCCGCGACCACCGTGTCCGGCGGCAGCCCGTAGGTGGGGGTATCGAGGTAGACGCCGTCCGGCGCGAACCGCGACCGCACCGTGGCGACGTCCAACGCACCGACCGGGGATGAGGACGTACCGTCGGAAGGGGACATGCGGGTCCTTGCAGGTGGACGTGACGGACACCGGGGCTCTCGGTCACCGATCGTGGCCCTGGCCCACTCAGGACCGTAGCGGTGGGTTGTCGCGTCGCAGCCATCGGTCCCACGCGCGCCCACCGCTCGACCGTGTGCGGCCAGAACGGGGCCATGCAATCCGGGCCGGCCCACCGTCGTCTTCGTCGACACGGGGGATACCGAGAGGGAGGAACACCCGATGACGTACACGCAGATCATCGACCTGACCGACGTCAAGGACGAGGACGCGCTCCACCAGTTGATGGTCGACTGGGATCGCGACCAGGCCGGCGTCGCACCGGGCTACCAGGGCTGTCGCGTCCTGGCGGACAAGGAGACCCCGGGGCGCTACCTGGTCGAGGTCGACTTCTCCTCCGAAGAGGAGGCGAAGCGCAACAACGACCGCCCCGAGACCAACGAGTGGGCGACCAAGGTGCGCGCGATGGCCGGCGGCGATCCTCGGTACCTCAACCTGCGTCCGGTGTGCTCCACGTACGCCTGAGCAGGGCGCGACCGCGGCGGCGACGCGCCCACCGGCTACCGAGATCGCTGGTGGGGGTAGACGTCGTCGGCGCGGTCCCGCATCCTGTCGCCCGGTCGAGGAGTGCCCACCGGGGAGTGTGTGGCCGAGCCTCGAACGCGACCGCACCAGGCTTGGAGTGCGTGTGGTGACATCGACCAAGACGGAGTTCCGGGAGGTGGTACGCCCCCACCTCCCGCGGCTCTATGGGCTGGCCTGCCGGCTGGTCGGCGATCGCGCCGAGGACGTCGTCCAGGACTGTCTGGTCAAGGCCTTCCGCAACTTCGACCAGCTCCACGACCGGGATGCGGCTGGCGGGTGGCTCCGCACGATCCTGCTCAACCTGGTCCGTGATGCAGCACGCAGCCAGGAACGTTCAGCTGACGAGATCCCGGTCGAGCAGGTCGACGAGAGCTACTCGCTCTACCGCAAGATCGCCGACGAGGACCCGCTGCCCTACTCGGACACGCTCCACCTCGACTTCCTGTCGTGCTTCTCCATCCCCGACGTGTGGGCGGTACTGGACGAGCTGCCGTCCCACTACCGCACCCCACTCGTGCTCGTGCACATGTACGGGGTTCCGACCGCCGAGGTCGCGCAGGCGCTCGACATCCCGCAGGGGACGCTGCTCTCCCAGCTGCATCGGGGCCGGAAGCGCTTCGAGCAGGCGCTCTGGGAGTACGCCGAGCAGAACGACCTGTTGCGGGAGACCGAGGAGGCGCTGCCATGATCTCGTGCTCTGACGCGGTGCGACAGCTCTGGGACTACCTCGAGGACGAGGTGGTCGAACGCGACCGCGCGGCGGTCGAGGAGCACCTGGCGTTCTGCCGGCGCTGCTGCGGCGAGGTGGAGTTCGCGCAGGAGCTGCGCGGCCTGCTCGCCGCCGCAGCAGACATCGAGCTCCCACCAACGGTCGAGGCCCGCCTGACCGCCACCCTCGACGAACTCGATCCCGACTCCGCGACCTGACCGAACCCTTCGGTTGAGCCTCGCGGTTGAGGAGGAGATGCGTGACGCGCGACCTGATGTACAAGGACGAGATCCAGCAGCTCGTCGCCGAGGCCTACCTGCAACTCGACGATCCCGACGGCTTCGGCACGATGTTCTACGCCGAGGAGCAGCTAGCCCGGTTGCCCGACGCCACACGCCCGTGGATGCTGGGCGTCGGCAACCCGGTCGCTTACGCCGAGCTGCGTCCCGGGGAGCAGGTGGTCGACCTGGGCTGCGGATCCGGGGCTGACGTGCTGCTCGCGGCGCAGGAGGTCGGACCTTCAGGGCAGGCAACCGGGATCGACCTGCTCCCCGAGATGGTCGCGCGAGCCAGAGCAGCGGCTGCCGAAGCCGGGACCGAGAACGTCGCGTTCGAGCAGGGCGAGATCGAGGATCTCCCGCTGGACGACGACCGTGCCGACGTCGCCCTCAGCAACGGCTCGATCAACCTCTGTGCCCGCAAGAGCCGCGTGCTGTCCGAGGCTTACCGCGTCCTGCGGCCGGGCGGGCGCCTGACCGTGGCGGACCTCACGATCCGTGAGGAGGAGCTCCCGTCGGAGGTGATCACCCACCCGTCCGCGTGGGCCGGGTGAGTGTCCGGGGCCCTGGCGGAGCGTGTCTTCGTCGAGAAGATCGGGAAGGTCGGTTTCATCGACCTGCACGTCCACGAGCGTCGCGCCTTCGGGATCGAGGACGTGGCCAACATCCCACTGTTCACCCCGGACCTGATAGAGCTCATGTACGAACTGATCCCGGTGCAGCAGCAGGACGAGGTCGCGACCGCCGTGACCCTCACCGCCTACAAGCCCTCGAACGCGTAGGGTCGCGCTTCAGCCAGGACCCGACGGGATGCCGCAGCTCCGGTCAGGTGGAGGCGAGCTCCTCGGCGGCGGTGCGGATGAGCTCGACCGCGAGGTCGACGGTCTCCTGGGTGGTGCGGTGCGACAGGACCACCAGTCGGAGCACGACCCGCCCATCGATCACGGTGGTCGACAGCCGGACGCGTCCGTCCTGGTGCACCCGCTGGAGCAGCGCGTCCTGCAGATCGTCGTCGCCACGCGCGCGGAAGGTCACCACGGACAGGTCGGGAGGACCGAGCGTCTCCAGGTTGGGGTCCGCATCCAGCGTCTCCCAGGCCTCGTGCGCCAGGGTGAGCTTCTCGTCGAGGGTGTCGCGGAAGGCTGCCTCGCCGTGGAGTTGCAGGGGCAGCCACAGCCGCAGGCCGCGCCACTCGCGGGTCAACTCGGTCGTGACGGAGCTGAAGTCGGGCAGCGCGTCCAGGTCCAGGCTGCGGTCGCGCAGGTAGTCCGCATCCTCGGCGAAGGCATGGGCGAGGTGGTTGCGCTCGGCGACGAGCAGCGCGCCGGTGCCGAAGGGCAGGAAGAGCGACTTGTGCGGATCCAGGGTGATGGAGTCGGCCCGTTCGATGCCCTGCAGTCGCTGGCGTCCCCGCTCGGTGAGCTGGAAGAACCCTCCGTAGGCCGCGTCGACGTGGAACCAGACCCCGAGCTCAGCGGCGAGGTCGGCCAGTGTGTCCAACGGGTCGATCGCACCGGTGTTGGTCGTGCCCGCGGCTCCGACGATCGCTACCGGGATGATCCCATCAGCGAGATCCTCCTTGATCCGCACCGCCACCGCGTGTGGGTCGAGCCGTACTCCGTCGGTGGAGTCGCAGACGCGGATCTGTTCGGCCGGGATACCAGCGATCCGTGCGGCCTTGCGTACCGATGCGTGGGCGTGCAGGCCCGTGTAGATCGCGGCCCGGTGCGCCTGATCGGGTGCGTGGATCTCTCGCGCCGTGACGATGGCGGTCAGGTTCGCCGCGGACCCACCGGACAGCAGCAGACCCTGGGACCGTTCGGGCATGCCGAAGAGCTCGGTCATCCACCGCAGGACCCCGAGCTCCAGGGCGACGGCCGCGGGAGAGAAGCCAGAGAGCCCGGTGTAGCGGTTCGCGACGCTCGCGATCAGGTCGCCAAGCGCGGCGGTCAACAGGCCCGAGCCGGGGATGTAGGCCATCTCCCCCGCGGCCGCGTTGTCCACACCGGTCGCCAGGACCTCCCGGATCTGCTCCACCACCGGGGCGATCTCGGCCGGCTCCTCACCCGGGCGCTGCGCGAGCAGGCCGGGCACGAGGCCATCGCCGCGGTCGTTACCGAGGACCGCTCGCTGCCCTGCCGTGGTCACGAGCTGCCCGACGAGCTCACCGACCTGCGCGATGAGCGCCTGGGTCTGTTCCTCGGGCGGGTCGAAACCCTCGAGCCGCTGCGCCACCTCGGTGCCTCCTCACGTGATCCGGGATCGATCCAGGCGCGCGTTCAGCGCTCATACGCGCGCGTCTTACGACTGGAACCGTAGCTGCCTACGACGGTTCGGCGCTCGACCACGGCAAGATCGCGACGATCATCGCTTCTCCCTCCGGTTGGAACGACATACTGTCCTGTATACGTGCGTCGAGGGAACAACATGTCGCAGGATATCGACGAGGTCGACGGAGCCCTCCTGCGGGCGCTGCGTGACGACGGACGTGCGTCGATCTCGGCGTTGGCGCGGGAGCTCAGCCTGTCACGCTCGGCCGTGCATCAGCGACTGAACGCCCTGGTCGAGTCACGCGCCCTGCTCGGCTTCACCCCGATCGTCGACCCGGCCAGGCTCGGGGTGGGGGTGGCCGCCTTCGTTCTCGTATCGGCCGGCCCGGGTAGCCGCCTGGAGATGGAGCCCCTGGTCGACCAGCTCCTCGGACTTCCCCACGTCGAGTACGCCGCGCTGGTGACCGGCGACCACGACGTCCTGCTGCTGGTCCGCGTCGCGGACCTCGACCAGCTCCGACGTTTCCTGCTCGACGAGCTCACCGCCATCTCCGGTATGCGCGGCACGCTGACGCTGCTCGTCCTGGACGAGGTGATCCGCCGTCCCTTCCTGCTGCCGGGCGAGTGACCGCGCGCGGCCTAGCCGTCGAGTTCCCGCAGGATCCGTCGGAGCCCGTCGATCATCGCGGTGCGTTGGGAACCGGTCAGCAGCTGGGCCATGCGGCGCTCCTCGGCGTTGAACCGGGGGAAGACCTCGGAGATCAGGAGGGTGCCCGTATCGGTCAGCCGCACGGCCATCAGCCGACGATCGCTGGTCCGACGGCGCCGCTCGACCAGACCCCGCTTCTGCAGCGTGTCGACGACCCCCGTCAGGGTCCCCTTGGTCACGTTGGCCTCGTTCGCCAGCTCGCGGGTCTCGGTCTCTCCCCAGATCCACAACACCCACAGCACGGTGAAGGCGGTCCACGACAGGCGCACCTCGGCGAGCACGGTCTGCTCGAACTCGCGGCGGATCGCCGCGACCGCCCGGTGCAGGTTCGAGACCAGGACGAGCGCTTCGAGGTCGAGCGGAAGGTCTCCGACCCTCGCCAGCATGTCCCGCTCCGCCTGGATCAGATCGTCCAGACGGGTGGTGCGCTTGTCCGTGTGGGCGTCCATCCCGTCCCTTGTCCGGGGCCCTGGTCCGTGGCCCTTGTCCGTCGCAGGCGCAGCGAGACTAGCTGTGCCCCCGCCCGTGTCCGGCGACCTCGGCGAGCCACGCGAACAGCGGGGCGTCTGCGCCGTCGAGCTTCTCGGGATGCCACTGGACCCCCAGGAAGGGCCAGCCGTCGTCGGACTCGATCGCCTCGATCACACCGTCCTCGGCGCGGGCTGTGACCTGGAACCCGTCAGCCAACCTGTCGACGGCCTGGTGGTGGATCATGTTCACCCGCCGTGTGCCGGCACCCAGGACCTCGGCCAGCATCGAGCCCTCGTCGATGACGACCGCGTGACGCGCAGCAACCGCCTCGTCAGGATCGTCGGAGATCGGGGGGTGGGGCGTCCCGGACCGCCCGATGTCCTGTTGCAGGGTGCCACCGTGCGCGACGTTCACGATCTGCATGCCACGGCAGATCGCCAGCGTCGGCACGCCCCGTTCACGCGCCCGGCGAGCCAACGCGAGTTCGGTCGCATCCGCATGCGGGTCGGTGTCCTTGCTCCCGGCGTCCTTGGCGCCGTAGCTGGAGGGGGCGACGTCCCCACCTCCGGCGATGACCAAGCCATCCACAGCGTCGAGTACGTGATCGACCGCATCCGGGTCCACGTGAGGCACCAGGAGCGGGATCGTGCCTGGCGCTGCGACCGAGGCGACGTACTCGTCAGCCAGGGTGTACAGCCACGTACGCTCGCCCAGGAACGTGGGTAACGCCCGGCGCCAGCTGGTGATGGCGATCCTCGGTGGCATGGTGCGCACTCCGGGCAGCCGGAACAGGAGAGAGCCGAACACCTCAGAGCATACCGTTCGGTCCCGAACGAGATCGGAGGTCGCGCGTGGAGGACATCTCACTCCTCGACCTCTCCGCCGGTGTGGTCGGTGGGCTTGCCCTGTTCCTGCTCGGTATCCAGCAGCTCACCCGAGCGATGCAGAACGTCGCCAGCAACCGACTACGTGAACTGCTCGTCCGCGTCTCGGGGACCCCCTTGCGGGGAGCGGTCAGTGGCACGCTGACCGCCGGTCTGATCCAGTCCTCCACCGCGACCGTCGTCCTCATCCTGGGGTTCGTCGTCGCGGGAGCGATGACGCTGGTCCAGTCGGTCCCGGTGATCCTGGGCGCCAACCTCGGCACCACCCTGACGATCCAGCTGATCGCGTTCGACATCACCCGGTTCTCGCTGGTGATGATCGCGGCCGGCTTCGCGCTCAGCTCGCTCAAGCGCTGGGAGATCCTGGAGATCCCCGGCCGCATGCTCATGGCACTCGGCCTGGTGTTCTTCGGGATGGACGTCATGGCCGGTGCGGTGGCGCCACTGCAGGACGATCCCGCGTTCCGGGAGGTGCTCGTACAGGCCTCCACGATCTGGGTTGGCTTGCTCGCCGGCGCGGCGCTGACCGCGATCGTCCAGTCCTCCTCGGCGACCGCGGGGATCGTCGTCGTGCTCGGCTCCCAGGGGCTCGTCGACCTCGAGGTCGGTCTCGCCGTGCTGATGGGCGCGTCGATCGGGCACTGCGTGACCCCGTTGATCGCCGGGTTCGGCACCGCGCGACCTGGGCTGCGCGTGGCCGTGATCCACGCCGTGGTCAACACGGCCGGGGTCGCCCTCGCGATCTGGCTGATCCCTCAGCTCGCGGACCTGGCGGCCTGGATGTCCCCGGAACGGACCGAGCTCGCCGGGATGGACCGAGAGCGGGCGGAGCTGCCAAGGCAGCTCGCGAACGGCTACACCGTGTTCAAGCTCGGGATGCTGGTCGTGTTCCTGCCACTGCACCGACGGATCGCGAAGCTCACCGAGCGGCTGGTCCCGGATCGCGATGACGATGACCAGCCAGGGGCCCGCTACCTCGACGATGACGTGCTCGACACCCCGGATGTCGCCCTCGAACTGTCGCGCCGCGAGCTGGCCCACCTCGGAGAGGAGGCGGTCGCAGCGGTCGAGGCGACGATGCCCACCGCCCTGCACGGCTCGGAGGAGCAGTTGGCGGAGCTGTCGCGGCGCGACCAGCGGGTGGATGCGATCCACGAGGACCTCCTCCACTACCTGCACGACATCGGTCGAGGCGAGATCTCCGACGAGCAGAGCGACGAACTCCTGCGCATCCTCGCCATCGCCAACGATCTGGAATCGATCGGGGACATCGTCGCCAACAACCTCGCCGACGTCGGCTACCGCCGCCTACGTGACGGAGTGGTGCCGAGCCAACCGACGACCGAGACGGTCGAGGACTTCCACCGCCTGATCACGGATCGACTGCAGCAGGTCGTCGATGCCATCGCCGAGGACGATCTGGAACCCGCCCAGGAGGTGTTCGACACGAAGCCGGACGTCGAGGACATGCGCCAGGTCGTCGGCAGCCACCTCGTCGATCGGCTCCGGGCCGATGCGCCGAACCGCGTCCGCTCCTACGAGCGGGAGGTCGAGGTCGTCAGCCACCTGCAACGCATCTCCGGGTTGACACGTCACATCGCGCGACCCCTGATCGAGGATCAGCCGCGCCCGACGATCGGGTGACCGGCTACGCCAGCACGACGGAGAGGTGATCCCACCCCCCAAGCTGCGACCACGAGCCAGGGCCTGTGCGACACCATCCACCATCCTCCGGGTCCACCTGCTGCTCGACAGGACACCACGCCGGCACGCGGAACCGGTGCCGGCGACCGCGACCCAAGGAACGTGGGACGGGACCGTCCGGTTGACACGGATCCGAAGGGCATCCACGACGGATCACTCAGCGCAGGCGCGCGACCGCCTCGTCGAGGAGGAACCAGCCGTCGTCGGTGCAGCGCAGCCGGCCGCAGGCGGTCTCCACCAGCCCGGCGCCCAACGCGTCTTCCAGCGCGAGCGGCTCGATCGGCGGGAGGTCGTTGGGGTGTAGGCCCTCCCGGACCCGTAGCCCCAGCAGCAGGCGCTCCTCTGCGCGCTCATCGTCGCTGAGGACCTCGTCACCGGCGACCGGGCTGGCGCCGGCCTCGATCGCGTCGAGGTAACGGGTCGTGGACCGGGTCGTCCACCAGCGCCGGCCGGCGAGGTGACCGTGAGCTCCGACCCCGACGGCGAGGTAGTCGCCGTGCCGCCAGTACAGCAGGTTGTGACGGGATCGTCGGGCGGAGCCGCGGGCGAAGTTCGAGACCTCGTAGTGCTCGAACCCGCCGGCCCGCAGGACCTCGCTGGCGAGGTCGAAGCGGTCTCGCTGGAGGTCCTCGTCGACGTCGGGCATCACCCCGTCACGCACGGCCCGACCGAACGCGGTGTTGTCGTGGATGGTCAGCGCGTAGGCCGAGACGTGATCGATATCCGCGGTGAGGACCTGCGCGAGCGTGTCCTGCCAGTCCTGGTCGGTCTCTCCGGGAGTCCCGAAGATCAGGTCGAGGTTGATCTCGGCGATCCCGGCTGCACGCGCCTGCGCGGCCGCGTGGAGGGGCCGATCCGGCGTGTGGCCGCGTTCGAGCGTCGCCAGCACGTGGGGCGCGAAGGACTGCGCACCCATCGACACCCGATCGACACCCGCCGCCACCAGGTAGCCGAACAGCTCCCCCGACGCGGTCTCCGGGTTGCACTCGACGGTGACCTCCGCATCCGGCGCGACATCGAGGTCGGAACGGATCGCCGCGAACAGGCGGCTCAGACGCTGCCCTCCCAGGAGCGTCGGCGTCCCGCCACCCACGAACACGGAGGTGACCTGCGGCCACGGTGTCCCAGGCGCTACCTCGCCCTCGGGGCCGTGGGCGATCGGACCTGCCCCGACCTGCTGGTGGAGGTCGTGGATGAGCGCGGCGAGGTAGCGGTCGAACAGCGCCTCCTGGTCGTCCGCGGCACGATCGCCGACCGCCGAGGTGGCGAAGTCGCAGTAGCCGCAGCGGTGGTGACAGAACGGCACGTGCAGGTAGAGCCCGAAGCCGGCGGCTGCTCCGGACTCGACCGGATCGGTCAGCCAGGCACGTGTGGCGACGGTCATCCCGATCTCAGCCCCACGGATCCGTGGCGAGACGCTCACGGACCTCGGCCACCAGGTCCGGGTCTGCCGTCGAGGCCAGGATCCGGCCCGGGAAGCGCGAGACCTCGTGCAACGCACGCACCTTGTGGCAGTCCTCGACGAGGAGGAACAGCGCGGCTTCCCCGTCGGCGAGTTCCTCGCCCATGCGCTTCATCTGGTCGTCATCGAT
The DNA here is from genome assembly GCA_003563915.1 of Nitriliruptoraceae bacterium. Lineage (GTDB taxonomy): Bacteria > Actinomycetota > Nitriliruptoria > Nitriliruptorales > Nitriliruptoraceae > CSSed11-175R1. Next base: position 18,460 of record PWTE01000012.1, on the reverse strand, counting down.
CCCGATGTCACGCAGCTTGGCGAAGAGTCCACCGGCAGCCGCACCCAACGCGCCCCCCACCAGTGGCCCAGCGGGCCCGAGGAACAGGCCAGCCAAGATGCCCAGCCAGGCCCCCCCGACGGCGCCCTGGGTCGGGTTGAGGTCCTTCGTCTGGGTGATGCGGACCCTGCCTCGGACACGGGCGACGATGGCGGCGTCCTCGATCGTCAGCTGCTTCTTCCCGACCATCCGCATCGACGCCAGCAGAGCTTCCTGTGCTCGAAGGGAGGAATCGAAGGCGAACGCCCACAGATCCGCATCCGAACCGTCCGGGATCGCTTTCGACTGCTCGAGGACCGCCCGCTCATCATCGGTGAGCAGCTCGAGCGCTTCCGGCGACGACAGGTCCGCCGGGGGCTCCTGCCGCGCCGGCGGGTCCGTGTCCTCGGACGGCTCGGCTACCGCTCCGGGCGGAGGTGGGATGTGACCGTCGCGGACGGCAGCCGCGGTCGGATCGCTCTCACGGCTCGGTTGTTCGGGCAGCTCGCTCACGGCGATCTCCTGGCAGCACTCGAGGGACAGGCTACGCCTTCGCTCAGCGACACGAACCGGCTCCGGCGGATCAGTCGCTCTTCGGGCTACCGCTACGCAGGGCGGAGACGAAGGCCTCCTGCGGGACCTCGACGGACCCGACGGCCTTCATCTTCTTCTTCCCTTCCTTCTGCTTCTCGAGCAGCTTGCGCTTGCGGGACACGTCACCGCCGTAGCACTTGGCGAGCACGTCCTTGCGTTTGGCCTTGATCGTCTCGCGGGCGATGATCTTCGCGCCGATCGCGGCCTGCACCGGCACGTCGAACATCTGCCGCGGGATCAGCTCCTTCAGCTTCTCGGTCATCTGCTTGCCGAAGGGGTAGGCCTCGTCGCGATGGACGATCGAGCTGAAGGCATCGACCGGCTCGCCGTTGAGCAGCAGGTCGACGCGGACCAGGTCCGCGGCGGCGTAGTCCCCGACCTCGTAGTCGAGCGAGGCGTACCCGCGGGTCCGCGACTTCAGCTGGTCGAAGAAGTCGGTGATGATCCCGGCCAACGGCAGCTGGTAGCGCAACTCGACCCGTTCCTCGGTGAGGTAGTCCATCGCCAGCATCGTGCCACGTCGCCCCTCGCACAGCTGCATGACGGGCCCGACGTAGGCGGCGGGCGTGAGGATCATGGCCTTGACCGTCGGCTCCCGGATCTCCGCGATGCGGCCGGGTTCCGGGAGGTCCTGCGGGTTCGATACCTCGACGATCTTCGCGCTGCCGTCCTCCTCCGTGGCGTCCTCCAGGGTCACCTGGTAGCGGACCGACGGGGCCGTGGTCACCAGCGGGATGTCGAACTCGCGATCGAGCCGCTCGGTGATGATCTCGAGGTGGAGCAGGCCCAGGAACCCGCAGCGGAACCCGAAGCCGAGCGCCGCGGAGGTCTCGGGTTCGAAGGTGAACGACGCGTCGTTGAGCCGCAGCCGGTCCAGCGCATCGCGCAGCATCGGGAAGTCGTCCGAGTCGACCGGGTACAGCCCGGAGAACACCATCGGCAGCGGCTCGCGGTAGCCGGGCAGCGGCGGGACGTCCTTCGCGCCCTTGCCCGCCAGGGTGATGGTGTCACCCACCTTGGCCTGGCTGACCTCCTTGATGGCGGCGGACAGCACCCCGACCTCGCCGACCCCGAGCGCGTCGATCGGCGTCTCCTCGGGGGCGTGCACGCCCAGGTCGTCGACCTCGCCCTCGAAGCCGGTCGCCAGCAGGCGGATGCGGCTGCCGGGTTCGAGTTCACCGTCGACGACCCGGAAGTACACGAGCGTGCCCCGGTAGGTGTCGTAGACCGAGTCGAAGATCAGCGCCCGGGTCGGACCGCCGGGGTCACCCGAGGGCGGCGGGACCCGGTCCACGATGGCGTCCATCACGGCGGCGACCCCGTCGCCGGTCTTGGCCGAGATCCTCAGGATGTCGTCGGGTTCCCCGCCGATGATCGCCGCGATCTCGCGAGCGATCTCGTCGGGCCGGGCTGCCGGGAGGTCGATCTTGTTCAGGACCGGGATGATCTCCAGGTCAGCCTCCAGCGCGAGGTAGAGGTTCGCGATCGTCTGCGCTTCCATGCCCTGCGCGGCGTCGACGAGCAGCACCGCTCCCTCACAGGCGTTGAGGGCACGGGACACCTCGTAGGAGAAGTCGACGTGTCCGGGCGTGTCGATGAGGTTGAGCAGGTACTCGTCCGCAGCGTCGCCGAGCGGCTTGTACGGCAGCCGTGCGGTCTGTGCCTTGATCGTGATGCCCCGCTCACGTTCGATGTCCATCTTGTCGAGGTACTGCTCGCGCATCTTCCGCGGATCGATCAGCTCGGTGAGCTGCAACATCCGGTCGGCCAACGTCGACTTGCCGTGGTCGACGTGCGCCACGATGCAGAAGTTGCGGATGCGTTCGACGGGATAGGTCACGACGGGGGTTCGACCCTTCGTTGCAATGGGAGCTGGGACGCCGGACCGCGCTGGGGGACGGAACCGCTCGGCGGAGACCAGGGCGCGACGCCAGCGCTGACGGTCCGCCAGCGTACCGACGCGCACGTCCGCCACGGCGACCGCGAGGAGGGTTGGACCCGGCAGCCGGTTGTCGCCACGTCCGTCCCGCTGGTATCGTTCGTGCCGACCGTCACCGGTCGTCAGCGTGCTGTTCCCACTTCCCGTCACGAGGACAGCCGCGGCACCTGCAGGACGTCCGGCACACCGCCGACCTGCCCACGACGACCCCGAGCACGAGACGAGCCTGCCGTATGGCGAACATCAAGTCCCAGATCAAGCGCAACCGCCAGAACGAGGACCGGCGCGACCGCAACCGCAAGGTCCGCTCGCTCCTGCGCACGCGTGCCCGTCGGTTCCGCGAGGCGGTCGACGCCGGTGACCGCGAAGCGGCCACCGAGGCCTACCAGGTCGTCGCTCGGGAACTCGACAAGGCCGCCAGCAAGGGCGTGCTGCACCGCAATACGGCCGCGAACCGCAAATCGGGCATGGCGAAGCGGCTGAACGCGCTCTGATCGACCTCGCTGAGATCGACGAAGGACACCCCGAGGGGTGTCCTTCGTCGATCCGGTCACACAACCACGGTCGCCGAGCAACGCAGCGCTAGCCTCGGACGCGAGCTGACCGGCGGAGGCTTCCAGGTTGGAGCGGGTGAGCGAGGCTGCAGCGCAGCAGCGGGTCATCGATGCCCTGACGGCGATGACCCACGAGCGGCCTGGCTTGGTCGTCGAGCTCGCCAGGTCCGTGCTGCGTCGGCTGGATCCCGAGGAGCTGCGGACCGCGGACCCCATCGCCGTGGCACGACGGATCCGAGACATCTTCGAGAGCATCGATGCCCGCGGTCCGGGTGAGATCCACGTCGCTGTCCTGCGGCCCTCCTCGGGCCTGGACGGACGCCACCCCGGCGCCACGATCATCGAGGTGGGCTGCGAGGACCGACCCTTCCTGCTGTCCACCCTCACCGACGAGTTGGAGCGATCCGGGCACCGGGTACGACGGACCTGGCATCCGATCGTCGGCGTGGAACGCGATGCCTCCGGGCGACTCAGCGCGATCGTCCCGGCGCGGACCGCGGAACGGCGGGAATCGCTCGTCCAACTCGAGCTCGAGCACCCGTTGGATCCGTCGGAGGATGCCGAACTCACCGACCGTCTACGGGACCTGGTCATCGACGTCTTCAAGGCGACGGACGATTTCCCAGCCATGCAGGAGCGGCTCCGGAGCCTGGCCGGTGAGTTGCGCGACGGGACGTGGCCGACGGCGCAACCCGGCGAGGCAGAGGAGGCCGCCGATCTGGTCGACTGGCTCCTCGCAGGCAACCTCGTGCTGCTGGGTATACGCGAGTACCGGTTCGAGGGGCCTGAGGAGTACCGCACCGTCCAGGTGGTGGAAGGGTCGGGGCTCGGGTTGCTCCGCGACGAGTCCACCTCCCGGGTCGCCGAACCGCTCGCGCTCGCCGAGATCCCGCCCCACCTCCGCGAGCGCTTGGACCAGGCTCCGCTGCTCACCGTCACACGCAGCAGCCGGCCATCCACCGTCCAGCGGCGGGTCCGGATGGAACACTTCTCGATCCTCCGACGCGACGATGACGGACGTCCGGTCCGCGAGATCCGGCTGTTGGGGTTGTTCACCCGCTCCGCGTTGGCTCAGCCCGCTCGTTCCACCCCGGTACTGCGCCAGAAGCTCCGGGCGATCCTGGACCGCGAGGACGTCGTCCCGGGGTCGCACGACGAGGGCAACCTCATCGCACTGTTCCAGGCACTACCGAAGGACGAGCTCTTCCAAGCGGACGTCGACACGTTGCAGTCCATGCTGGTCGACCTGCTGCACGCGGAGACCCACGGCAGCGTCCGTGCCCTGATGCGACGTGACGAGCACACCTCGCTGGTGTCGGTCGTCGTCGCCGTACCCCGGGATCGGTACGGACCACAGCTACGCCAACGGCTCCAAGCGCACCTCGTATCGCGCTTCGCCGCCTCTCGGGTCGATGTCGAGCTCTCCCTCGGTGAGCGGCAGGAAGCCCTGGTCCGGTTCCTGCTCCACGTGGACCCCGATGGCCCCGACGTCTCCCTGCCCGACCTCCAGCGCGAGATCTCCGACCTGACCCGCTCGTGGCTCGACGATCTGTTCGACCTGATCGATGCCGCGGTTCCGGAGGACCAGGCGGCGGTACGAGACCGCTTCAGGGACCTGGGCGAGCGCCTTCCCCGGTCCTACCAGGACACGATCGCGGTGGACGACGCCGTCGCCGATCTGGCGCTGCTCGATCAGGTCGTGTCCGCCCCCACCAGGGGTCTGGCCGTGGCCCTGCGACGGAGCACCGGTACGGACATGGTGCGGCTGCGCGCTGCGAAGCTCGGTCCGGTCCTCGAGCTCTCGGGGTTCCTCCCGATCCTCGAGTCGCTCGGGCTGACGGTCGTCGAGGAGGTGCCGCATCGACTCCTGGGCGACGAGCCCCTCTACCTCCACGACTTCGGGATCCGCGCCTCAGGTGTCGACCCCGACCGCGACGGCGACCGGGTGGCACGGACCGTGCTCGCGGCCTGGTCGGGTCACCTCGTGGTGGACGCCCTCAACGCACTCGTCGTCGTGGCCGGGCTGACCTGGCGTGAGGTGAGCGTCCTGCGCGCCTACCGGCGGCTACGACGCCAGCTCGGGACCGCTTTCACCCCCGAATACGTCAACGACACCATGGTCGCGCACCCTGAGGTCGCTCGGGCACTGATCGACCACTTCGCCGCTCGGTTCGATCCCGATCTCCTCGACGACCCGGCCGGAGCGGTGCTGGCGCGGGACAACGTCGTGGCCACCTGCGACGCGCTCACCCGGTTGGATCACGATCGCATCCTGCGAGGCCTGCTCGAGCTGATCGACGCCACACTACGGACCAACGCCTACCGGAAGGACGCCGTCGCAGACGGCACGGGCGAGCCGTACCTCTCGTTCAAGCTTGACCCCGAGCGGGTTGCGGACCTGCCGCGACCAAGGCCGTACCGCGAGGTCTTCGTCCACTCACCGCGGGTCGAGGGTGTCCACCTGCGCGGCGGTCCCGTCGCTCGCGGCGGTCTACGGTGGTCCGATCGCCGCGACGACGTCAGAGCCGAGGTCAACGATCTGGTGAAAGCGCAGGTGCTCAAGAACGCGCTGATCGTGCCCACCGGCGCCAAGGGTGGCTTCGTGATCACCCACGAGCCCACACATCCAGAAGCCCTGCGCGACGAGGTCCAGCGTCAGTACCTGACCTTCGTGCGAGGACTGCTCGATCTGACCGACGATCTGGATGGCGACCGGGTCGTGCCACCACCGCGGGTCGTGCGCCATGACGGGGACGACCCCTACCTGGTCGTCGCCGCCGACCGTGGAACCGCCACGTTCTCGGACACCGCCAACTCCCTGGCGGCACGCTACGGCTTCTGGTTGGACGACGCGTTCGCGTCCGGGGGTAGCAACGGCTACGACCACAAGGCCCTGGGCGTGACCGCGAAGGGCGCGTGGATCGCCGTCGCCCGTCACTTCCGCGAGCTGGGTGTCGACGTCCAGACAGATCCGATCACGGTCGCCGGGGTGGGCGACATGTCCGGTGACGTGTTCGGCAACGGCTTGCTCCGCTCACGCAGCGTCCGCCTGGTCGCCTCCTTCGACCACCGTGACATCTTCATCGATCCCGACCCCGATCCGGAGATCGCCTTCGATGAACGCCTGCGCCTGTTCGAGCTGCCTCGCAGCTCGTGGCAGGACTACGACCGCGCGAAGATCAGCCACGGGGGCGGCGTCTTCCCCCGCTCCGCACGCACGGTCGAGCTCTCGAAGGAGGTCCAGGAGCTGCTCCGCATCGACGCCAGCGAGCTACCACCACCGGACCTGATCCGAGCGATCCTGCAAGCGCCGGTCGACCTGCTGTTCGCCGGCGGGGTCGGCAACTACGTCAAAGCGTCCTCCGAACGGCACGAGGACGTCGGTGACCGCGCGAACGACGAACTCCGGGTCGACGCCCGGGACCTCCGTGCCCGCGTCATCGGCGAGGGAGCGAACCTGTTCATCACCCAGAGGGGCCGGCTCGAGTACGCCCGCCGTGGCGGACGCATGAACCAGGACGCCATCGACAACGCCGCGGGGGTTTCGACCTCCGACCACGAGGTCAACCTCAAGATCCTGCTCTCCGTGGCCCAGGAGGAGGGCCGCATCGACCGTCGCGAACGCGATCAGCTCCTCGCCGGACTCGCCGACGAACTGGTGGACCGGGTGATGCAGGGAGTGGACCTGCAGACCGCCGCGTTGTCCCGGGAGCTGCCTGCGAGTCCTCGTCGGCTCGACGCGTACGACCGGATGATGGAGCGGCTCACCGCCAGCCACGACCTGGACAGGGAGGTCGAGGTGCTGCCCACCAGCGAGGATCTCGCCGAGCGCGCAGAAGCGGGGGCAGGGCTCACGCGCCCCTCGCTGGCGACCCTCCTCGCGTGGGCGAAACGCGAACTGAAGGAGCAGCTCCTCGGATCGGACCTCCTGGACCTGGACGTACTCGCGCCTGCGGCCCATGCGCAGTTCCCCCCGTCCGCTACCGAGCGCTTCGGTGACCTCGTGCCGCGCCACCGGCTGCGCCGGGAACTGATCGCGACATCGCTGGCCAACGACGTCGTCGACCACATGGGTATCACCTTCGTCGGTGAGCTCGCCGACGCCACCGGCGTCCCCCCTGGTGAGATCCTGCTGGCCTACCGCGTCGTCTGTGAAGCGATCGACGCTCCGCGCTGGTGGAGCCACCTTGCGGCACTCGAACCGCTCCACGATCCCGAACGGATCCTCGAACTGGACGCGGATGTCGCCCGCCTCATCACGACCCTGACCACGACCCTCAGTACGTCCGAGATGCTGCTGCGTGCTCCGAGCCGGCTGCGCGACGAGCTTCGGGGGATCATGGCGGCGCTCGAGGGGGAGCTCGCCAGACTCGGAACCGCCACCCAGCGACGAGCCCGCGCGGCACACGCGAGGTGGCTGACCGACGACCTGATCGACGAGGGGTTCGCACGGCTGCTCGCGAGCTCCCGGGATCTGGGGCTGTTGGTCGACGTCCGCCACGTCCGCGACCTCCTGGATCGACCCCGATCGGCGCCGGAGATCATGGACGCGTTCCTCCGGTTCGGCGACGAGTTGGGCCTCGATCAGCTCGAGGAACTCCTCGCTCGGGTCGACATCACCGATCCGTGGAGCCATCGACAGCGGGACGGCATCGCGGCCGACCTGCGCCGGATCCGGCGTGACGCCACCCTGGCAGCGCTACAGTCCCATCCCGACCTCGACGAACCATCGGCCGTCGCCGCGGAGATCACGACCCACCGTCAGGGCATCGCGCGAGCCCGACGGATCGCAGGTCAGGTCAGGAGCGCTGACGACCACCGGCTGGATGCGATCGCCGTCGCGGTGCGCGCCATGAGGCAGGCGCTCGAGGGCCCGGGTCCGCACTAGCCTCGCCGAGCGGTCGTCACTCCGGTCGTCGGGCCGGTGGTCGAGCCCTCACCTCACGGCCAGGGGGTTGAACGGCGCGCCCACCTCCCGCGAGGTGGCCAGTTCGATCACGCCGACCTCGAGCAGCAACTCGTCCGGGAGATCGGAGCCCTTGAGCTCGAGGTCGAGTTCGGCGACCCGATCGTGGCACCACGCAAGCTCGCCGGGATGGAAACGCGTCGCCAGACCCTGGAGTCGCCGATGCTGCCCCGGTGACATGCCCGCCTCCTTCGGGCTGGCGCCGGACCGCACCCGCAGGAGCTGGCGGGTCCGGAAGGCGATGGCACCGAGGAGAGCCAGCGGTGCGTCGCCGCCATCGAGCGCCCCCCGCAGCGCGACCAGCGCGGTTGCCGGATCCCGTTCAGCGATGGCGTCGGCGATCGCGAAGCCCGACGCCTTCCCGTGGCCCTCGATCACGGCTTCGACGTGCTCGGCGGTGAGGGTGGCAACCTCGGACGCAGCCGCGCAGACCGACGCCACCTGGGAGGCGATCGTCGACGGCTGGTTCCCAGCGTGGGACCGGATCGCCGCGATCGCGGTCGCATCGGCCTTGCGCGCGCGACGTCGGAACTCCTCCCCGATCAGGCGGTCCCAGCCCCGATCGTCCCAATCGGCCGGCGCCTTCACGTCGATGCGCTCACCGTGCTGCTTCGCTGTCTTCGCGATCCGCTGGATCCGACCGGTGCCGCGAGCGACCAGCACCAACACCGCCTCGTCGGACGGGGCGTCGAGGTAGGTCTCGATCTCGACCTTGAGATCGCCGCTGACGGCTTCGACGCCACGGAGCACGACACAGGTGCACCCACCGAAGAGCGAGGTGGTCCGCAGCTCAGGGAGGTGCTCGAGCTCGGCGACGTCCTGCACCTCCACCTGGAGATCGGCCTGCTGCGAGCGCAGTCGATCGAGCTGCTGTTCCAGTTCGCGCTGGAGCAGCAGTTCGTCGTCACCGGCGAGCAGGAGGACCGGGGTCATGATCGAAGCCTACTGCTCTGATGTGACCGACCGGCCAGCCCGATCGGCCTGCCCGCTTCCGTCGAAGCCGTCGGGTGCTACCGAGATCAGGCCGACGGAGGGCCGGACGGCGGTGGTCCAGATGGCGGCCCACTGGGTGCCGGTGCGGGGTTGGCCGCGTGACTCGTCTGCCACCCACCGCTCGGCGACGAGGCCGCAGGTTGTCCCGTCAGGCCTCCTCGCGCCTCCTTCTGGAGCTTCACCAGTTCGTTCAGCGAGCTCTGGATACGGAAGATGACGATGAGCAGCTCCGCGTAGATGCGGACCGCGATCGGCCCGAGGAAGAGGACCGCCACCCCGAGGATGAGGTTGTCGCCCAGGGTCATCATGAAGATGCCGGTACCGATCGCGCCGAGGACGCCCAGCCAGAACAGCAGCTGGATGAAGATCGGTGTGACCATCTTGCGGAACGTCAGGAACTCGCCCATGGTTGCCCCTCCCGGGTCTCGGAGGCATGCCCGGCCCCCGGCGGTCTAGGCCTGCAGCCCCTGCGACAGGCGCGCCGAACCCTACCGCGCCGGAACCGGAGAGCAACCCTGGGCGATGCAGTCGGCGGCTCGGGGGACACGGAGCCCCGGGTCGCGGGACCGTGGGACCGTCACCCGCACGGTGCCCTCCAGGTCCGTCCGACGGACCTCCACGCCGAGGGCCTGCAGGTACCCGACGGTCTCCGGGGAGGGATGGCCGTATGGGTTCTCCCGACCTGCGCTGATCACCGCGACCCGTGGTCCGACGGCCGCGAGGAACGCGGACTCAGTGGTCGCCGCGCCGTGGTGGGGTACGAGCAGCAACTCTGCGGCCAGATGGTTCTCCATCGTGGCCAGCAGATCCCGTTGTGCGGGCTGCTCGACGTCACCCGGGGCCAGCATCCTGCGGTCGTCGTGGGAGATCCTCACCACGATGGACGTGTCGTTCGCTTCGCTCCGAGACCACCGGTACGGGCGTCCCGGTGGCGGGTGGAGCACCTCGACGTCGAGGTCGCCGACCCGGGCCTGATCTCCGGGGAACGGGCCCCGGACGGGAACCTGGCGAGCATCCGCGACGGTGAGCACCTCTGCGGCCTCGGGCAGTTCGGTCGGCACAGGTCGGTACCAGACGGCGTCGACCCGCAGTCGACGCAACACCTCGGGGACCCCGCCGACGTGGTCGAGGTGCGGGTGCGTGACGATGACGAGGTCGAGGTGGCGACGTCCGTGGCGCCGCAGCCAGCGTGCAGCCGTGTCGTCGCCTCCCGCATCGATCAGCACACGGGCCCTCGGCGACTCCACGAGGAACGCATCGCCCTGGCCGACATCGATGGCCGTGACGGTGAGCTGCCGGGGCGGCACCGCGCTGACGTACGGGCCGACCGTCGCAACGACCATGGCGAGCATCGCGATGGTTGCCGCACCCCTCGCCCGCCCGCTGCCACGCGGCGCCAGCAGCCAGAGGCAACCGGCGACGAGCGCGGTCACCGTGATGGGTCGGGCAACCTCGGCGACGCCACCGATACCCGCGAACCCGTGGGCCGCGGCCAGGACGATGCGCGCAGGCCAGCCCGCCAGCCAGAACAGCGGCGCACCGAGCTCCAGGTGACCGACCGCGAGGACCGACCCGAGGAACGACAACGTGGCGGCGACCGCGGCAGCCGGCACGGCCACCACGTTCGCCGGGAGCGACGCCAAGGGGACCTCGCCGAACGTCCCGAGCAGCAGCGGGACCACGGCGATCTGGGCGCCCAGGGTGATCGCGACGACCGATCGGAGGCGCCGCGGGACCCTGACGAGCCGCTGCGACACGATCGGCGCCAGCACCAGCACCCCCGCCGTCGCGGTGGCGGACAGCAGCAGCCCCAGCGACCCGGCGAGTCGAGGATCGAGCAGGATGAGCAGCAGCACCGCACCCGCCAGGGCATGGCGGGCATCCCGGGGCATCCCTCGTGCCGCGACGAGCAGCACGAGCAGCGCCATGCTGCCGGCTCGCAGCACACTCGGCTCGAACCGTGTCAGGAAGGCGAAGCCGATGACCGTGAGTCCGAGTGTCCACCGCCTGAGCCGTGCCCCGGCACGCAGGACGGTCAACAGGAGCAGCATCCCCCCGGCGACGATCGCCACGTTGGCCCCGGAGACGGCGGTCAGATGTGTCAACGAGGTCGCCCGCATCGCCTCCGCATCGGCCTCCGGCAGCAGCCGGGTGTCACCGGACACGAAGCCGACGAGCAGCCCGCCCTCCCGGTCGTCGAGGTAGCGCGTCGCCGCGCCGCGGATCCGCGCCCGGGCGTGCTCGCTGGCGGCTGCCAGCGCTCCGGGCGAGCCGACCACCTCGATACGGTCGGCGTCCAGGACGACGCTGGCATGTTGCCGTGACAGCCATCGGCCGTACCCGCCATCGGGCAGGGGCCGGGCGCTTGCGTGGACGTCCCAGCGGGTGCCCAATCCCGGCGGTGGGTCGTGTGCCTCCAGGGTCAGTGCAGCGCGCTCGCGGGTCGCACGGCCTTCGACCGCGGTGACCCTGACCAGCACATGCCACCCGGAGGCGATGGGTCGCGGTTCGTGGACGACGACCGCCTCGAGCCGACGGGTTCCACCCTGCTCGGCCAACTGGCTCAGGATCCCGGGTCCCAGTGCGAGGACGCGGCAGGTCGCGGCCACCCCGACGACGACCACCACCAGCAGCCCGCCGACCGCCGACAGCTTCGACCCGCAGCCACCGGCGGAGACGGTCCATCGCGCTCGCCGTGCCGCCACCGCCACGAGCACGACCAGGGACCAGGTGCCGACCAGGATGGCCGGCAGTGCGGTGCCCTGGAGGATGGACGGCCACGCCGGCAGGAGCCACTCCCCCACCCGTTCCCCGGCCAACCCGGCGAGCACCGCGAGCACCGCCCAGAGAGGCAGCGGACCCAGGACATCGCCGAGTGGCGCATCGTCCTCCGGCTCGTCTCCCGGCGGCGTCACCGAGGCACCGATAGCGGGGTCGTCGGGACCCTCACGACCATCGGGCCGGCGTTGTATCACCCGACGGTCACCAGCTCAGCGAGCTGTTGGAAGGTCCGCTCGCCGATACCCGGGACCGCTCGAAGATCGCCTGGCGCCGTGAAGGGACCTTCGGTCTCACGATGCGTCACGATCGCGGCAGCCTTCGCCGGTCCGATACCGGGGAGGGTCTCCAGCTCCTCGATGGTCGCCCGGTTGAGGTCGACCCGGCCATCGCTCGTCATCCCGGACGAGGTACCCGTCGAGGGGGCAGTCGACGGCCCGGTCGTGACCTCGCCCACGGCGGGGACGTGGATCTGTTCCCCATCCCCTACCGGTCGTGCCAGGTTCAGTTGTGCGGGGTCGGCCGTGCTGCTCAGACCACCAGCAGCGGCGATCGCGTCGTGTACCCGTGAACCCACAGCCAACGTCACCACGCCCGGTGCACGGACGGCTCCCGAGACGTGCACCGTCGGAGCCACCGACCGCAGGTCCGGCTCGTCGGGCGGAACCGGGATCGGCATCGCCCGACCGTGCTCATCGAGGTGGACCGCCTCACCCACCCCACCGGCAGGAGGCAGCTCGTCGGGACGCTGCCGGACGTCCCAGAGCACGATCGCCGTGGCCACGATCGCTCCCAGGAGCAGCAGGCAGAGCCCGGCGAGCTCCACGGGGCTCGCCTGGAACCACCCCTGCAGCCGCTCTCGAGCCTCGGAGCGGTGCGGGACGGACTCGCGCAGACGGTCGTCCATACCGTGAGCCTGCCCGCTGGATGGCCGACCTCAGCGATGGATCGCGGTGGTCCTGGGGATAACGCGCCCGACCGCCGCAGTGGTGGCCAGCGACGCTGCGGCGTTCAGCAGGGTTCAGCGGCGTTCAGCGGCGTGCCGGGGTAGCCGCGACCCCGATCGCTCCCGGCCCGACGTGCGTGCCCACGATCGGACCCACCAGGGCCTCGTGGCGCTCGGCCACCTCGACGCGCGACGACAGCCGATCCCACATCTCGGCGGCACGTTCGGGAGCCAGCGCGTGGACCACCATCGCGTCCACCGAGCCCCCGGCAGCGACCTCGGCGACCAGGTCGGTCACGCGGTCCATCGCCTTGGTCCAGGTGCGGGTGCGCTCGTGGACCTCGACGCGACCATCCGGGGTCAGGTGCAGGATGGGTTTGACCTTGAGGGCGGTCCCGACCGCCGCCTGCGCCCCCGTCAGCCGGCCACCACGTTTCAGGTACTCGAGGGTGTCGACGACCAGCAACCCGACCGCTCGTTGACGAACCCGATCGACGGAGTGGACCACCTCGGCGACGGTTGCCCCGCGGGCGGCTGCCCGATGCGCTGCGAGCGCCGCGAGGCCGAGTGCGCCGCCGACCAGCTTCGTGTCGATCACCTCGACCGGCAGCTGCGCGTCCTTGGCGCGATCACGGGCCAGGGACACCGTCCCCGAGAGCGCTGCCGAGCAGTGCACGGACACGATCGCCCGGTGGCCATCGTCCGCCGCGTCGGCGTACGCCTCGTCGAACCAGGCCGGCGAGGGCTGCGAGGTGGTCGGCATCCGCGGCGACGCGGCCAGTCTCCGGTAGAAGTCCTCGGGCTGGAGCGTGACCCCGGAGATGAAGGTCTCGTCCCCGAAGGTCACCGACAGCGGGACCACACGCAGACCGAGTTCCTCGACCAGATCTCGCGGCAGGTCAGCCGTGGAGTCGGTGACGACGGCGACCGGTGCGACCACGTCGGCTCACCCCTTCACGACGAGGTTGACCAGCTTGTCCGGCACGAAGATGGTCTTCACCGGCTCGCCGGCGAGGTGGCTGGCCACGGTCTCGTCAGCTCTCGCAGCCTCCTCGACGACGGCCTGCTCCGCACCGGACGGCACGGTCACGCGGCCGCGCACCTTGCCGTTGACCTGGACGACGATCTCGACCTCGTCCTCCTCGAGCAGCGAGGCGTCGGCGGTCGGCCACGGCTGGTCGTGGACGGAACCCTCATGGCCGAGCCGGTGCCACAGCTCCTCGGTGATGAACGGACAGATCGGCGCGAGCAGGGTCAGGAGCGACTCGAGCGCCTCGCGGACGACCGGTCCGCCGCTGCCGTCGCGGGTGGCATCCAGCACCGCGTTGGTCAGCGTCATCAGCTTCGCGATACCGGTGTTGTACTTCTTCGCGTCGAGGTCCTCGCTGACGCCGATGATGGCGGCTGCGGTGGCCTTGCGGAGTTCGTCCACGCTGCGACCGTCCTCAGCGTCGCCCGCATCCTCGCGGGCGACGTGTTCCAGGGTCAGACGCCACACCCTCGACAACCACTTGTGCATCCCCGTCGGGGAGACGTCGGCCCAGTCGATGTCGTCCTCGGGTGCCGAGGCGAACAGCATCGTGCCGCGCAGCGTGTCGGCACCGAACTCGTCGTAGACCTCACCAGGGACGACGAGGTTGCCCTTGGACTTGGACATCGCTGCGCCGTCCATGACGACCTGCCCCTGGTTGAGCAGTCGCTGGAAGGGCTCGTCGGCGGAGAGGTAGCCGCGGTCACGCATCGCCTTGACGACGAACCGGCTGTAGAGCAGGTGCAGCACGGCGTGCTCGACCCCGCCGGTGTACTGGTCGACCGGCAGCCACGCGTCCGCAGCCTCCTTGGGCCAGGCGAACTCCTCGCTGTTCGGGGACAGGTACCGCAGGAAGTACCACGACGAGTCGACGAAGGTGTCCAGCGTGTCGACGTCGCGGGTGGCGTCCTCGTTGCCGCACTGCGGACAGAGGACGTGCTTCCACGTCGGGTGCTGGTCGAGCGGGGACCCCTGGACCTGGAAGTCCAGGTCCTCCGGCAGGGTGACCGGTAGATCCTCGAACGGGACCGGAACCTCACCACACGTGTCGCAGTGGATGATCGGGACCGGCGGGCCCCAGGAGCGCTGCCGCGAGATGAGCCAGTCGCGGAGGCGGAAGTTGACGCGGGCGTGGCCCCACCCCTTCGCCTCGACGTCGGCGATGATGCGTTCCTTGGCGTCCTCCCAGGGCAGCCCGTCGTAGTCGCCGGAGTTCACCATCACGCCGGGGCCGAGGTAGGCCTCGGTCATCGTGTCGGGATCGAGCTCGTCGAGCAGCTCACCGTCCGGCGTCGTTGGCCGGATGATGACCCGGATCTCCAGGCCCTCCTGCCGGGCGAAGTCGAAGTCGCGCTGATCGCCGACGGGGACGGCCATGATCGCGCCGGTCCCGTAGTCCATCAGGACGTAGTCGGCGGCGTAGGCCGGGATGTCCTCACCGGTGAACGGGTTGACCATATCGAAGTTGAGGCGGAACCCGCGTTTGCCGCGGTCGTCCTCCATCGACGAGATGCGCTCGAGCTCCGAACGGCGCGAGACCTCCTCGAGGTAGGCCGCGAACGCCGGATCGTCGCCCATGCGCTCGGCCACGAGCGGGTGCTCCGGGGCGAAGACGAAGTAGGTCGCACCGAAGATGGTGTCGGGCCGCGTCGTGTAGACCACCACCTCGTCAGGCTTGCCCCGCTTGCCCCGGTCGGCGGTCGGGAAGGCGATCTCCGCACCTTCGGACCGTCCGATCCAGTTGCGCTGCAGCGTCTTGACCCGTTCGGGCCAGTCGATCGTGTCGAGGTCGTCGAGCAGCTCGTCGGCGTACTCGGTGATGCGGAAGAACCACTGCGTGCGGGGGATGCGCTGGACGACCGCACCGGACCGCTCCCCGCGACCGTCGACGACCTGTTCGTTGGCGAGCACGGTCTGGTCCACCGGGTCCCAGTTGACCAGCGCCTCCTTGCGGTAGGCGAGGTCGGCGTCGAGCAACTCGAGGAACAACCACTGCGTCCAGCGGTAGTAGTCCGGGTCGCAGGTGTACAGGACGGTGTCCCAGTCGAAGGAGTAGCCCAGTCGCACGATCGTGGAGCGCTGTTCCTCGATGTTGTCGTAGGTCCAGCGACTGGGGTCGGCACCGCGGTTGCGCGCCGCGTTCTCCGCAGGGAGTCCGAACGCGTCCCACCCGAAGGGGTTGAGCACGCGCTTGCCGGTCATACGCAGGTGACGGACCAGCGCGTCGTGGATCGTGAAGATCTCCGCGTGGCCCATGTGGAGGTCACCCGAGGGGTACGGGAACATCGTGAGCGCGTAGAACGTGTCGTCGCCGGAGCGGTCGGCGCTCGGCGGCGGCGACAGGGAGTAGGTGCGCTCGTCGTACCACCGCTGGGCGATGGGCGGTTCGATGGCCTGCGGGTCGTACCGATCCTGGTCGACCCGGGGCGCGGACGTGTCGGTCATGGTGGTCACAAGCCTCGTCTGCGTAGAGACGCGGAGGGTAGCGGTCGGGTCCCGTCGACCTGCAGGCCACGCGGACGTGCGGTGCCGCACAGGTTCGCGTGGCCCAAGGGGGCGGGGTACGCTTCGCGACCGCGCGGAGGTCTCCCCCGCGTGTCTCGGGCCGGTAGCGCAGTCCGGCAGCGCACCTCCATGGCATGGAGGGGGTCGTGGGTTCAAATCCCATCCGGTCCACCCGATGAGAAGTCCCAGATCTTTCAGATTTGGGGCGATCTGAGCCAGATTGGCTCCCGGCGCCCATGGCGTCGGGAGCTTTCTCATCCCACACGAGATCCCACACCACTGTTCGACGTCTGCTCCGACCTGACCGCCACTCATCGACGCCGTGGTCGCTCGCCACGCTGATGGGGTCAGGCGTTTGCCTGAGGTAGGGGCTACACGACAGGTGCGCAGGGGTGCTCGAGGGGCGCCTGCACCAGGGTCTTGATGGCAGCAGCTGGCCTGCGGGCGGATGAGGGCGTGGTCGACACGTAGTTGATCTGGGACTCCGCCAACGCGGTCCTTCGCGAGGTCCGGGGTGCTCGCGGTGACACCTATGGTGCCTTCTAACCTGTTGTAGCGGACGGCTGCCTGGAGCAGGGTTGCGCTCCGCGGTGGCATCGCGCCCGATCGTCGAGAGAATGGTCGTGCATGGGGGTACGGCTGGCAGATCTACTGGCGGGGTTGTCCCGGGTGGCCGATCTGGGTTTCGGGCTTCCCTCGGGCGAGGCTGTGCGTTCGGCTGTTCTGGCTGCGACGCTGGGTCGGTCGATGGGGTTGCCGCAGGAGGATGTTCGGGCCGGTTTGTACACGGCGTTACTCCTGCATGTGGGGTGTGTCGGATACGCGCATGAGACCGCGCGTCTCTACGGGGACGAACTGGTGATGAGCGCAGCCGCGGCGCGAACCAACCCGGCAGACCCACGGGATGGGATCAAGACGTTCGTGCCAATGCTTGTGCGGGGCAGGTCACCGTTGGATCGGGTTCGCCTCACGTTCGTTGCGATCATGCGAGGGAAGCGGCATGGCGAGGCGTACACGACGGTGGCGTGCGAGGTCGGCCGCGACGTCGCACGGCGTCTCGGGCTCGACGAGCAGGTGCAGCGAAGCGTCTACCACGCCTACGAGTGGTGGAACGGCAAGGGCGTCCCCGACGGTCTTGCCGGTGAGGACATCCCGTTCGGTTCCCGCCTGGCGGTGGCGGCAACCGTGGCCGTGACGCTCGAGAACGTGGGAGGATTCGAGCTGGCCGCTGCCGGTCTACGTCGCCAGGGAGGAACGGTGCTCGATCCAGATCTGGCCGAGAGGTTCGCTGCCAGCTTTGGTGAGCTCGTCGCCGAGGCCGGTACCGATGACCCGCATCGGATGCTGCTGGAGCTCGAGCCTCGGCCGGTAGTCTCCGTGCTCGATCCGGAGCTGGTTGCCGTCGCGACGGTGTTCGGGGACATCGCCGACCTCAAGTCGCCCTATACGCACGGCCACTCCCGTGGCGTTGCGTCGCTGGCCAGCGACGCCGCCCAGCGCCTCGGCATGCCTGCTGCCGAGGTCCATGACATCGAGCTCGCGGCACTGTTGCACGACGTTGGCAGGGTCGCAGTCTCGAGCGCCGTGTGGGACAAGCCAGGTCGACTCGGTGCCTACGAGTGGGAGCAGGTACGGCTGCACGCCTACCACTCGGAGCGGGTCCTGGCGGGTTCGCCACGGCTTGCCCCACTTGCACGCCTGGTCGGTCTGCACCACGAACGTGTCGATGGCAGCGGCTACCACCGGGGTTGCGGACGAGGCGACCTGCCGATGACCGCTCGCGTCCTTGCGGTGGCCGACGCGTTCCAGGCGATGTGCCAGCGGCGTCCACACCGTGCGGCGCTCATCGAGGACGAGGCCGAACAGCATCTGCTCGATGACGTTCGGCGCGGCCGCCTCGACGCGGAGGCGGTCAACGCGGTCCTGGCCGTGGCCGGACGCGCGACGAGGACCGCTCGTCGCCAGCTGCCTGCGGGCATCACCGCGCGGGAGCTCGAGGTGCTTCGTCTTGTGGCCGAGGGCTGCTCCAACCCGCAGATCGCTGAGCGGCTCGTCATCTCCCGGCGCACGGCCGAGGACCATGTGCAGAACATCTACCGGAAGATCGGCGCTTCCAGCCGGGCGGCGGCTGCCCTGT
>PWTE01000086.1 GCA_003563915.1 Nitriliruptoraceae bacterium | reverse complement strand
GTCTGCCTGCTCGTCGGCACGGCGGTCCGCGCGCTGCTCAGCCGTCGCGGGGTCGCGCTCGACGGCGAGGCGCTGCGCACGGTCACGGTGTGGGCGGTCGACGGGCTGACCATCGCGATCCTCGGGTCGCTGGCCTGGGGACACGTCAGCGACGTCATCGGGCCGCTGGTGGCGGTTGTCGGGCTCGCCGTGGCCGCGACCGCGGTGGCGATCTGGGTCATGGGGCGGCGACTGCCGTCGGTGCGGCTCGAACGGCAGCTGGCGCTGTTCGGCACCGTCACCGGCACCGCCGCGTCGGGGCTGGCACTGATCACCATGGTCGACCCCGAGATGGAGTCCTCGGCCGCCACCGAGCTCGGCGCAGCGGTCGTCGTGTCGACCCCGGTCGTGCTCGGCGGCATCGCGATCACGTCGCTGGCCGCGACCGGTGTGCTGTCGCTGGTCACGACGATCGCCATCCTCGCTGCGATCACGGTGGCCGCCGGCCTCCTCCAGTGGTGGATCGTCCGCCACCTCACGGCACCGCCGGCCGCCTGAGCAGCGAGATTCGGGTTCGTGCCCACCCACATCCGTATGCTCCTTCGCACCCTCCTACTGCGTCGCTACCGCCTTCCCGAGCGGTCGGACCACCGCACACCGACTGAGCTCGACCTCACCGCCGACGACGTGGCGTTCCCGGCCGTCGACGGGACACAGCTACGGAGATGGCTCGCGCAGGGCGCCGACATCGTCGACGGTGCGCCACGGCCGGTCGTCCTGGTGATGCACGGACGTGCGAGGCGGCCCGAGTGTTCTGCGACTCCGTCGTCCGTGCTGGGCCGGGCCTGAGCGAGCCTCCCGGTCAAGCGCGCTGAACACGGACCGCGAACGAACTCCTGACAACGGACTCGGACTCCGATGCTCGGGGGAACCGCCATCCAGCGAGAAGCCGCTGGCCAGAGTTGGTGTCCTGGAACGATGCCAAAGGCCCTGTCATGGGTGGAACGGGTTCAGGTCCCAGTGGGCTTACACGCCCTTGGGGGTTCGAGTCCCCCCGCTCGCACGAACAATCTGCAACCCCGGCCAGGCTCACCGCGCCAAGCGTGACATTCGGGACGGATCGTGTACACCGCACGGCAGAAGGTGCTCCGGCCCCAAGCCGACTGGCCCTGGGTCGATGTCCTCACCGCCGCATTCCGACGGCTCCGCGCCCTACCCGCCCCCGCCGGCTGACCAGGCACCGCCACCGCGCTCCTTGACATCTGCAGCCCACCCGTCACGACGTCAACGACGTCGCGGCCACCCCTGCCCGCCTAGCGCCACCATCAGCCATCACCGGCACCACCAACCGCCCCGACCCCACGCCGACCGCCCCGACACCAGCATCCGGGCCCCGACCCCAGCCAGATGAAACATCGGGGCTAGTCCTCCGTCACCGGCCTCCGGCTCGGGAGCTCGGTCGGCGGCAGCCGCGGAAGAGCAGCGCGAGCAGGGCGTCGTACTCACCGCTGCCGCCGGGGCGGCGCCGTTCTCAACCAGCAAGCTGCGTAGTATCGAAGGTGACCGTCCACCGAAGGGCCCAGCATGAACGTGATCGGCAAACTGGCACAGACCGCAGCTGCGCTCTGGATCCTGAACGTCTGGTTCAACCGGTTCAACAAGGACACCGGCTATCGAGGCGGGGGTGCCACGAACATGAAGGAGGAGTTCGAGCAGTACGGGCTCTCCGAGAACACGATGTACGCGGTCGGTGCCGCGAAGGTGAGCCTGGCGGGCCTGATGCTGGTGGGGCACGCAGCGCCCCGAGTCGTCCGGCCCGCTTCCATCGGTCTCGCCGCGTTCATGCTCGGCGCCATCGGCATGCACATCAAGGTCGGCGACCCGGTGAAGCGGTACCTCCCCGCCCTGTCGGTCTTCTCGCTGGCAACGATCTCGGCGATCCTGAACGGCGAACCACAGCCGGTCGAGGACGTCACGAGCTGAGGAAGAGCACCACGAGCACGGCTCGAGGGGTCAGGCGCGATGGTTTGCTGACCTGCGGGAAGCTCCGGGGGCGACTGATGACAGCGCCCGTCGTGCCGCCAACCTCGGCAAGGCCGAAGGCGGCTTGCGAGAACATCCACCGTCGGCCCGGAGGTCCAGCGGAACCCGAATCTGAGCTGCGACGATGTCCATCCGATCTGACGCGCGTCGACCGGCATTCGGGCACGTCGCCGCGACACGCGTACCTCAACCGTGGCTCCACGGCGGTCCTCACGCAACTCCGGAAACAAGAGGGCTTCGTCGCTGAACACGCACGCGCCCCCTCGTGCGTGTCGGCCAAGAACGTGACGTCCAGCGGCATCCGTCGAAGTCGCCAAAAGCTGGTTGGCGGGCACTTCACCGCAGGGGTGGTCCTACCTCGCCAGCTGCGGCCAGAAGGCCACGCCGATTGCAAGGAGTCCGACACGGGACGTCACTCGTTCAACCTACGCTTATCTCCTGCCGATGGACGGACTCTGACAGTACGGGGGATCGATGGGGTCGCTGGAGAGCGCAGCAGCGCGAACACAGCTGTCAACATGGGAGGATCTCGATCTCGTCCGGACTCACATCGACCGCATCGCTGCGGCAGAGAGTGATGACGGAGCCAGTCGTGCCCTGCGCGGGTGGCTTGTCGAGCAGGAGGGCCAGTCCGAACTGTTCAACGTCGTGCTGTACGGGCGCACGAAGGCCGGCAAGAGCACCTTGGCGGAGGCTCTGACAGGTGGTGATGGCAGCAGCATCGGTGATGGTCGCCAACGCACGACGCGGCGCGCTCGCGCGTATCACGAGGGTCAGGTGCGGCTGGTCGACGCCCCCGGTATCGGAGCCCATGACGGCGAGGAAGATGCGGCCACGGCCAGAGCACAGCTCCAGCACGCCGACGTCGTCGTGTTCGTCCTCACCGACGACGGCCTGCCAGCGGCGGTCTTCGAGGAGCTGGCCCTGGTCCGCGACACCGGCACCCCAACGTTGTTCGTGCTGAACATCAAGGACGACATCGAGCCCACCGCTGACCGGGCGCTGTGGAGCGCTGATGCCGACGGCTGCTTCGCGGACCATGCGGTCGACGAACTCCGGGCGGACATCGAAGACCAGGCACGGCAGCGGCTCGGGATCCCACACCCCAGGGTGCTCCACCTCCATGCGCTGGCCACGCTCGAGGTCGCCCGTGGTGCGCAGGAGCTGGCCGGAGCCGGCCGGCTCGACGAGCTCACCGAGATGATCGCTCGTGAGGCACGCGAACACGCAGCGGCACGGCGCTCCCGGGCGGTGCTCGACGGTGCCTCCCACCGCTTCGCGCTGACGGCCGCTGCGGTCGAGGACACCATTGCGGAGGTTGACGTCGAGCTCGAG
>PWTE01000085.1 GCA_003563915.1 Nitriliruptoraceae bacterium | reverse complement strand
TGCGTGATGGCGTCGAGGTGGTAGGGCAGCCGGACCTTCTGCACGTCGTCCACCACCCAGGGCGGCCCGAGCAGGTAACCCAGCCGCAGCCCCGCCAGGCGGAATGCCTTCGACAGGGTCCGCACGATCACCAGCCGCGGCAGCTCCTCCAGCAGCGGCAGTGCGGTCACGTCGTCGTCGGCGAACTCGATGTAGGCCTCGTCGACGACGATCAGCGCGCGGGACCCATCGTGCAGTGCCCGGATGGCGTCGCGGTCGACCGGCGTACCGACGGGGTTGTTCGGGCTCGGGATCAGGACCAGGTCCGGGTCGTGGCGCTGCACCGCCTCCGTGGCGACGGCGGCGCTCAGCTCGAACCGCTCGTCCAGATCCACCTCGATGCTGCTGGTCAGCGCCGTGCGGCACAGCTCCGGGTACATCGAGTAGCCGGGCCGGACGTACAGCGCGGTGCGGCCCGGCCCGCCGTAGGCCTGCAGGAGCTGCTGGAGGACCTCGTTGGACCCGTTGGCGGCCCACACCCGGTCTTGCGTGAGGTCGAGCCGACGTGCCAGGGCTTCGCGCAGCTCGGTCGCGGGCCGGTCCGGGTAGCGGTTGAGCTCCAGGCTCTGGATGCGCCGACCGACCTCGGCGAGGTAGCCCGCGGGCGGTGGCTCCGCGGTCTCGTTGGTGTTGAGCCGGACGGGGACGTCCAGCTGGGGCGCCCCGTAGGGCTCCACCTCGGCGAGATCGTCGCGGACGGGGACGCGGTCCGCGGTACTCACGCGTCCGGGTCCAGGCGGACCTCGACCGCGGCGCGGTGGGCCGGGAGGTCCTCGGCATCGGCGAACCGGTTGACGTCGTCCGCTATGCCGCGCAGGGCGTCCTCGTCGCACTCCAGGAAGTTGACCGCGACCAGGAACGACGACGTCGTGAGCCCACCGTTGAACCGCGCCGTGCCGCTGGTCGGCAGGGTGTGGTTCGGACCGGCCGCGTAGTCGCCGATCGACACCGGCGCGTGCGGCCCCACGAAGGTCGTCCCGGCGTACCGGATCGACTCCGCCACCTTCCGGGCGTCGTCGGTGTGGACCTCGAGGTGCTCGGCGCCGAAGGCTTCCGCGACCTCGATGGCGTGATCGATGTCGTCGACGAGCGCGACCGTGCCCTGGCCGTCCAACGCCGTGGTGATGCGCTTGAGGTGCTTGGTGCGCGTCAGTTGGTCCTCGATCGCCGCCTCGACCGGCGCGATCAACTCCTCGTTCGCGGTGATGAGCAGCGAGGTCACCAGCTCGTCGTGCTCGGCCTGGCCGATCAGATCCGCGGCGAGGTAGGCGGGGTCCGCCGTGTGGTCGGCGACGATCGCGACCTCGGTCGGCCCGGCGTAGCCCTCGATGCCGATGCGGCCCTCGGCGGCCAGCTGCTGCTTCGCGAGGGCGACGTAGAGGTTGCCCGGCCCGACGACCTTGTCGCAGACCGGCACGCTGTCGGTCCCGTAGGCCATCGCAGCGATCGCCTGCGCACCCCCGACCCGCACGACCCGGTCGACGCCGAGCAGCTTGGCGGTCGCCAGGATCGTGGTGTTCGGCCAGCCCGTGCGGTTGCCGTCGGCGTCGGTGCCGGTCGGCGGCGTGCACAGCACGATCTCCTCGACCCCGGCGATCTGGGCCGGCACCACCGTCATGATCACGGTCGAGGGCAGCGGCGACACCCCGCCGGGGACGTACACGCCGGCGCGCTGGATCGGGTTGAACCACACCCCCATCTTCAGGCCGTCGTGCTCGTCCTCCCAGGGCTCTGGCTTCGCGCGCTCGTGGAACCAGCGGACCCGGTCGATGCTGCGCTCCAGGACGCCACGCAGGTCGGGGTCCAGGTGGGCGACCGCGTCCTCCAGGACCTCGTCGGGGACGATCAGGTCGTCGATGTCGACCTGGTCGAAGGTCGCGGTCAACTCCCGCAGCGCGTCGTCGCCGCGGTCGCGGACAGCCGCGAGGGACCGGTCGACGCCGTCACGGGCGACGGCGAGGTCGATGCGGGGACGCGGGAGCCGCTCACGCGGATCGCTGCGGTCGCCGCGGAGGTCGAGCACGGTCAGGCGGGCCATAGCGGTGATCTTCCCGGGGGTGAGGCTCGAAGGAGGGTGCGGAGCAGCGGGCGGTTGCCCAACCGGTGCTGCCGGCTGCTCGAGCGTACCCAGGGTGGCTCCGACACCCCGAGCTACCGCGCCCCGTGGATGTGGGTCGGACGGGCCCGGCGGGCGCTCGGTACGGTCGAACGGCGACGAGGGAGGCGCTCGGCGTGACGGCGGTGCGCAGCGGGTCGGATCGCCGGATCGGCGTGGCTCGACGACCTCGCAGAGGTACTGGCGTCGACCAGGCCATCCTGGCCGCCCTGGCCATCGCTGCCGTCCTGGCCGTCGCCGCAGGTTGCACCCCCGCTGAGGAGGACCGACTCCTCGACGCCTGGTGTGAGCGCGCCGAGATCTGGCTCTACGCCGTCGTCGGGTACGACGCCGAGACCAGGGAGGCGCTCGGCCTCGAGCGTGACGCGCAGGATCGCTACATCGCCGAGGCACACGCGCGGCTCTGGGCGGAGCCAGCCCCTGAGGCGGTCCGGCAAGCGGCACCCGACCGCTTCGAGGTCGGCCCACCGCCTGCACCGGACCCGACCCAAGCGGCCGCGGATCTCCTGGACCCGGCGATCACCGCGCTCATCACCGACGAGTGCGATCTCCAGGTCGACGATGTCAGCGATCCGATGGCGTGAGGCTGCTGGGCGTTGGACGCGTCATCCGCGCGGCCCGTACATGATCACCGCGATGCCGACGAGGCAGAGTCCCGCCCCCACCAGGTCGTACCGGTCCGGACGGAACCCATCCATCACCATGCCCCAGAGCATCGACGCGATGATGAAGACGCCGCCGTAAGCGGCGAGCACCCGGCCGAACTCGGTGATCGGCTGGAGAGCGTGCAGGAACCCGTACAGCGCGAGCAGCGCCACGGAACGAACCACCATCGACATCCTCCGCTACGGGGATCGGTAGCCCACCTGCGGCGGACCGCGGGCAGCGTAGGGAGGGGCGACGCGTGGGTGGAGCCTCGCCCCGTTGTGCGGTGCCCGCGCGGGTGGTGGTCGGGGTCGTCCACAGCCGGGCGATCGGCCGGTCGGATGTCGCAACCAGCCGGCATACTGTCGAACATGAGTTCGAACCTCGCCCCGTTCCCGTCACCGCCGTCGCTGGCGGCCGCCGCCCGTGCACGGAGCAAACCAGCGCTGGCACCGACGACCGACACGCACGACCACACCGTCGTGCACAGCACGGACGACGGTGACACCTTCGATGGGCTGGTCGCGGCGGCGTTGGAGAAGCTGCCCGCGTTGGGCCAG
>PWTE01000240.1 GCA_003563915.1 Nitriliruptoraceae bacterium | reverse complement strand
TAGCCGTCGATCGCGACCACCTCGCCGTCGTGATCCGCCCGTTCGCCCGCGAGGATCGGACGGATCGCGGCGACGGTGTCGGTGACGGCGGTCAGCGGTCGGTCGTACGACAGCTGGCCCCAGCGAGCGACGATCAGTTCGGACGACGCCCCGATGCCCAGCGTGAACCGCCCGCCACTCAGTTCGGCGAGCGACACGGCGGTCATGCCCAGGACGAACGCACTGCGGGTCTGGGCGGGGACCACGGCGACGCCCAGGTCGAGATCCGTGGCGACGGCCAGCGCACCGAGCGTCGTGAAGGCGTCCGGCCCCTGGACCTCGGAGGTCCAGACCGCGCTGTAGCCCTCGGATGCGGCGGCGCGGGCAAGGTCGACGCCGGTACGGGCATCGACCCCCGCGATCGGCAGGCTGAGTGCGAGTGGTGGCAACGGTGGCACGGGCGGCTCCCTCCTCAAGGAGCCGCCGAGCCTAGAGGCAACGAGGGAGTGGAGAGCAGGGAGCGCGGGGCTGCGCCTGGGGGTCTCCGTTGCACCTGTCTCTCCCCGTTGGGTCTGACGTTCTCCGCTTCCGGGGCAGGTGCAGCGTGTTGATGGGGCCCTAAAGCGGGTTGATGGGGCCCTGAAGCGGGTTGGTGGAGCCGTACGGCGGGTTGAGGCTCCGAGCACGAAGCGGCCCCGCACGGCGCGGCCTGTGGTTCTCGTCAGCCCGGGTCACCCGAGCTGATCTGCGCGTCCGTACGGGGCCTGCCGTCCACCGGTCGGCTCGACGCCGTTGGGCGGAGCCGGGTCGCATGCCCGGTGGGCGACCTGACGCACCGGGGCGAGCCGAGCGCTCGCTTCACGGTGCGACTGAGCATCGTACGCCCCTCGCTGACGGCGGTCGAGGGCTGGTGCGCGGGGTGCGCCGTCCCGGTCGCTTGGTGGACGTCGTAGCGGCGACAACGACACGTTTGCGGCGACCGGGTCGACCCCCTACTATTTACAAACAGGAAGGTTCTGTAAATAGCTCCAGGCACGATGACCGAGGTTCCGATGCCCGCTGGCCCGAGCGCAACCGCGCCTGCCGGCCCGAGCGAGTCGCTGGTGCGACTCCTGGGGACGGCGCGAGCTCGGGTCGTGCTGTTCCTCCGTGACCACGGCACCGGCACCGTCGCGGAACTCGCCGAGCATCTGGGGGTCTCCGAGGTCGCGGCCCGTCGTCACCTCGTGGTGCTCGAGGAGGACGGTTTCGTCGCCTCGCAGACGGTGAAGCAGGCGGGGCGTGGACGGCCGGCGTCGCACTACACGTTGACCGACGATGCTCAGGCCCTGTTCCCGCACCGCTACGATCGCCTGGCGTCCGAGGTGCTCGACTTCCTCACCGAGGAGCATGGCCGATCCGGGCTGCGAGCGTTCCTACGTTGGCGGCTGGCACGGGAAGCGGCCGAGCTCTCCGAGGCGGTCACCGCCGAGGACCTGCACGAACGCCTGGATCAACTCGCTGAGGCGCTCTCCGACGCGGGGTTCGCCGCGACGGTCGAGCCCTCCGAGGATGGTTTCCGCCTCGTGCAGAACCACTGCACCATCGCCGACGTGGCGAAGGAACACCCCGAGGTCTGTGCCTACGAGGCCGCCGCCTTCTCGCAGGTCCTCGGTCGTGACGTGACCCTCTCCCGCCGCGACACCCTGGCGACCGGCGCCCCCGCCTGTGTCTGCAGCGTCGCCGCCAAGCCCGACACGACCGGATCCTCCACGTCCACCGCAACGCCCGACGACGAAGCCTGAGTGACACGTCACTGGAACATCTGACCGCACCGACCGAGCAGGAGAACACCGTGAGCCAGACCGAGATCGACCTCCCGGTCACCGACGCCCGCCGCAACCAGGAGGACGTCGCGAAGGACCTCGCCGAGTACAAGTTCGGCTGGGCCGACCGTGACGACGCGTACTCCTACACCTCGGAGCGTGGGCTGAGCCGCGAACAGGTCGCGGCGATCAGCGAGCGCAAGAACGAGCCCTCGTGGATGCGTGACCTGCGTCTGCGTGCGTACGAGGCCTACATGCGTCGGCCGATGCCCACGTGGGGCGCCGACCTGTCCGGCATCGACTTCGACAACATCTTCTACTACGTCGAGGCGTCCGAGAAGCAGGCGAACTCGTGGGAGGAGCTCCCGCCCGAGATCCTCGAGACCTACGAGAAGCTCGGGATCCCGCAGGCCGAGCGAGAACGACTGATCGCCGGCGTCGCCGCCCAGTACGAGTCGACCGTCCTGTACCACAAGGTCCGTGAGGACCTGGAGCAGCAGGGGGTCATCTTCCTCGACACCGACGCCGGGTTGCAGGAGCACGAGGACATCTTCCGTGAGCACTTCGCCACGGTGATCCCGCCGAACGACAACAAGTTCGCGGCGCTCAACACCGCGGTGTGGTCCGGCGGCTCGTTCATCGTGATCCCGGAGGGCGTCGAGGTCGACATCCCGCTGCAGGCCTACTTCCGCATCAACAAGCAGAACATGGGCCAGTTCGAGCGCACCCTGATCATCGCGGAGCCCGGCTCCTACGTGCACTACGTCGAGGGCTGCACCGCGCCGATCTACTCGTCGGACTCGCTGCACTCGGCCGTGGTCGAGATCATCGTGAAGGAGGGGGCGCGCGTCCGCTACACGACGATCCAGAACTGGTCGAACAACGTCTACAACCTGGTCACCAAGCGGGCCGTGGCCGAGAAGAACGCCACCATGGAGTGGATCGACGGCAACATCGGCTCCAAGGTCACGATGAAGTACCCGGCGGTCTGGCTGACCGGCGAAGGCGCCAAGGGTGAGGTCCTGTCCGTCGCCTACGCCAACGACGGCCAGCACCAGGACGCCGGTGCCAAGATGGTGCACGCCGCGCCCTACACCACCTCGAACATCCTCTCGAAGTCGATCTCCAAGGGGATCGGACGTACCTCCTACCGCGGCCTGGTCGCGATCCAGGAGGGCGCCCACCACGCCCGCTCGGCGGTCAAGTGTGACGCGCTGATGCTCGACGACACCGCGCGCACCGACACCTACCCGTACATGGAGATCGATCAGGAGGACGCCACGATCGAGCACGAGGCCACGGTCTCGAAGGTCTCCGACGACCAGCTGTTCTACATGCAGTCGCGCGGGATCGACGAGGACGAGGCCACGGCGATGATCGTCCGCGGCTTCATCGAGCCGATCGCCCGCGAGCTGCCGATGGAGTACTCCGTCGAGCTCAACCGCCTGATCGCCCTGGAGATGGAGGGCGCGATCGGCTGACGCCGATCCTGCGCGCTCCGCTGGACCCGCTGCGGCGGGTCCACGCCCACGACTGCGCTCGACCCCTGTCTCGTTCCGAACCCGCCCGCCGACGACGAAGAGCTGACCGTGAACCTCGATGCCCTCACCGAGGACGAACTCACCGACCGCAGCGATGCGGCCGGTGAACCGTCCTGGCTCCGTGACCACCGCCTAGCGGCCTTCAAGCGTTACCTCGACCAGGGGTGGCCGAACAGTCGTGCTGACGAGTTCTGGCGCTCGACCCCCTTCGATCGTCGGTTCACGACCGACCGCGAGCTCGTCGACGACGCCTCGACCGTGACGGCGCCGCGGTCCCTGACCGACGACCTCGAGGTCGAGGTGGCGCAGGCGCGGTTCGTCGACGGCGTCGTGACCGACATCACCGTCCCGACCAGCCTTGCGGAGCAGGGGCTGGTCGTGGCCGACCTCGCGACCGCCGCCGCCGAGCACGAGGAGACCGTCGCGAAGGCGCTGGGGTCACTGACGACGGGCGACCCCGACGGTACGGGCGCGAACGAGGACCGCACCATCGCGGTGAACGATGCCGCCTGGACGGCGGGTGTGTTCATCCACGTCCCCGCCGAGCTGGAGGTCGACGCCCCGATCGGTGTCCACATCCACGCGACCCGACCGGGTGCACACCTGCCGCGTGTCCTGATGGTGGTCGAGCGGCATGCCAAAGCCACCCTCTACCTCGAGCACACCTCGGTCGACGGCGTGGATGCGCTGGTCGACGAGGTCGTCGAGGTCGTCGCGCACGATGGATCCGAGGTGCAGCTGGCGACCTTGCAGAGCTGGGCGAACGAGGTCCAGCACCTGTCGTTGCAGAAGGTCCAGGCGCATCGCGACGCCACCGTGCGGACCCTGTCGGTGACGACCGGCGGTGCGACCGTGCGGCTGCGTCCGGAGTGCGACCTGGTCGGGCCAGGAGCGGAGGTGCGTCCGCTGGGTGTCTACTTCGCCGATGACGGCCAGTGGTTCGACCTGCAGCCCTACGTCCGGCACATCGCTCCGCAGGCCTCCTCGGACATCCTCTTCAAGGGCGCGCTCCAGGGGCGCAGCCAGACGGTCTTCCGCGGGAACATCTTCGTGGCCCGTGACGCGGTGGGCACCAGCACCGACGAGAACAACAAGAGCCTCATCCTGACCGAGGGCGCGCACGCCGACTCGACCCCCTTCCTCGAGATCGAGTGCGCCGACATCACCGCCGGCCACGGCTCGGCGACGGGCCAGATCGACGCCCTGCACCTGTTCTACCTCGAATCCCGCGGCATCCCGCGCGAGGAGGCGTTGCGGCTGATCGTCTTCGGCTTCTTCCGCGAGGTGCTCACCGAGTTGAACCTGCCGGGGCTCGAGGAGGCGGCGCTGGCCGCGATCGAAGCGCGGGTCGAGTCCGCCGACCTGTCGGCGTTCCAGGTCAACGACGCCGGACTGAAGGACCACGTCGATGCGTAACGTCGCCAAGCTGTCGGACCTGCCCGACACCGAACCGGTACGGGTCGATGTCGACGGGGTGCCCGTCTGCCTCGTCCGCCTGGGTGAGCAGGTCAAGGCGGTACACGACACCTGCTCGCACCAGCAGTGGTCCCTGGCGGACGACGGCATGGTGTGGGGCAACGGCGTCGAGTGCTCGCTGCACGGCTCGACCTTCGACCTGGATTCGGGGGAACCGGCATCGCTACCGGCGAACCAACCGATCCCGACCTTCGCGGTCCAGATCGACGGCGACGAGGTCAACGTCGACGTCAGCGCGGCCACCAACGACGCGCCCTTCCCGGATCACTGACCAGACCCTCCTCCCGACGACCGACCAGACCCTCTTCCCGACGTCCGACCAGACCCTCTTCCCGACGACCGACCAGACCCTCTTCCCGACGACCG
This sequence comes from Nitriliruptoraceae bacterium, assembly GCA_003563915.1. Taxonomy (GTDB): domain Bacteria; phylum Actinomycetota; class Nitriliruptoria; order Nitriliruptorales; family Nitriliruptoraceae; genus CSSed11-175R1. The sequence continues at coordinate 31,426 of PWTE01000240.1, read as the reverse complement.
ACCAGACCCGTAGTACCCGGTGCGACGAGCCTGCGCCGGACCTGAAGCTCCGACCTGAACCTCCGACCTCAACCGACGAGAGACCGAAGATCATGGCTGACCTCGAGATCCGCGACCTCACGGTCGAGGCCGACGGTGCGGAGATCCTCCGCGGCGTCACCCTCGACCTGGACAAGGGCAAGACGATCGCCCTGATGGGCCCCAACGGGTCGGGCAAGTCGACCCTCGCCTACGCGATCGCCGGTCACCCGGCGTACGACGTGACCGGCGGGACCATCACCTGGCAGGGCACCGAACTCAACGACCTCACCCCCGACGAGCGCGCCCGGCTGGGCGTCTTCCTCGCGATGCAGTACCCGGTCGAGGTGCCCGGCGTCTCGTTGACCAACTTCCTGCGTACGGCGGTCAACGCCGTCAGTGACGAGGAGGTGCCGGTCCGCGAGTTCATGACGCGCCTGCGCACCGAGATGTCCGAGCTGGGCGTCGACGAGTCGTTCCTGCAGCGGTCGGTCAACGAGGGCTTCTCCGGGGGTGAGAAGAAGCGCTTCGAGATCCTGCAGGCCGCGTTGCTGCGCCCTCAGTTGGCGGTGCTCGACGAGACCGACTCCGGACTGGACGTCGACGCGCTGAAGACCGTCGCCGAAGGTGTCAACCGCCTCCGGGGTCCGGACCTTGGTGTGCTCATCATCACCCACTACACCCGCATCCTGCGCTACATCGACCCGGACGAGGTCCACGTGATGTTCGAAGGCCGGCTGGTGGCGTCGGGTGGCCCCGAACTCGCCGATGAACTCGAGGACAAGGGCTACGAGAACCTGAAGGCTGGCGCTGCCACCTGATCCGGGCCATCAGGCCCGGGGGTAGCCGTCGGGCTGCGGACCGGGCACGATGGCCACCGTCAGCCTCCACCCCCAGGACGAGACGAGGCCGAGATGTCGTTCGACGTCGCCACGCTGCGCAAGGAGTTCCCCACCTTGCAGCAGGAGGTCGACGGCCGCCGGCTGGTCTACCTCGACTCGGCCGCGTCGTCGCAGACCCCGCGCCGGGTCCTGGACGCGATGGACGAGTACTACGAGCATCTGCGGGCCAACGTGGAGCGCGGCGTCTATCGCATCTCGGAGCAGGCCACCGCTCGTTACGAGCGCGCCCGCACCCGGCTCGCCGACTTCGTCGGTGCGCCCTCGCCCGACGGGGTGGTCTTCACGAAGAACGTGACCGAGGCGATGAACCTGGTGGCCTACAGCTGGGTGCGGCGCCAGCTCGGTCCCGGTGATGCGCTGCTCACCACCGAGATGGAGCACCACGCGAACTTCGTACCGTGGTGGCACGCCGCCCAGGAGGTCGGCTTCGAGCTTCGGTCCATCCCGATCACGGACGCGTTCGAGCTGGACCTCGACGCCGCCCGAGAGCTGATGGCCGACGGCAACGTGCGGTTCCTCGCCGTCACCCACGTCAGCAACGTCCTGGGCACGATCAACCCGCTCGAGGACCTGATCGCGATGGCCCGGGAGGCGAATCCCGAGGTGGTCGTCACGGTCGACGGAGCCCAAGCCGTGCCCCACCTCCCGGTGGACGTGGCCGGGCTGGACTGCGACTTCTACGGCGTGACGGTCCACAAGATGTGCGGACCGACCGGCCTCGGGGCCCTGATCGCGAAGCCCGAGCAGCTCGAGGCGATGCCGCCGTTCCTGACCGGTGGGTCGATGATCCTGGACGTCTCGCTCGATCAGGTGACCTGGAACCACGCACCCCACCGGTTCGAGGCGGGCACCCCACCGATCGCTGAGGCCTTCGGCTTGGAGGCGGCCTGCGACTTCCTCGACGAACTGGGGATGGCGAACGTCCGCGCGCACGAGGAGGCGCTCGTCGGCACCTTCGTCGAGGCGTTGACCGCGGCCGAGGGCGTCACCGTCTACGGTCCGACCGACCCGTCCAAGCGGTCCGGGGCGATCTCGTTCGCCGTTGACGGGGTCCACCCCCACGACCTCGGCGCGATGCTCGACGGCTACGGCGTCTGCATCCGTGTGGGCCACCACTGCGCGAAACCGCTGATGCGTACCCTGGGGGTCAACGCCACCGCGCGTGCCTCGCTCTACCTGTACAACGACACCGACGACCTCGCCCCGCTGCTCGACGGCATCGCCGAGGCGCGGTCCTTCTTCGCCCGCTGAGCCAGGAGCCCCGTCGTGAGCATGGAGGACCTGTACCAGGAGATCATCCTGGACCACTACCGCAAGCCCCACAACCGGGCGCCGACGCTGGACGACGAGGACGTCCACGTCCACCACTCGAACCCGTTGTGTGGCGACGAGATGGACCTGCGTATCCGGGTCGACGACGACGGGACCCTCGACCAGGTGGTGTTCGACGGCGAGGGCTGCTCGATCAGCCAGGCCTCGGCGTCCGCGATGACCATCGCCGTCGCGGGCCGCGAACTCAAGGATGCCCTGGAGCTCGCGGAGGACTTCCGCCTGATGATGCACGGCGAGGAGCCCACGCGCCTGGATGACCTGCAGGATGGGATCGCCTTCCAGGGCGTCGCTCGGTTCCCGGTCCGCGTCAAGTGTGCGCTGCTCGGTTGGATGGCCCTGCGCGACGCGATCGAGACCTACGAACGGGGCGCCTCCGCCCACTCCGTGACCTACGACGACTGAAGGATCCGACGTGAGCGACCAGACGATGACCGACACGTCCACCGACGTCGACGACGTCCCCGCGGCCGACACGCCGACGGGACAGGACACGGGTGCGCCGGCGGAGCAGCGCCACCCCTTCGCCGACCTCCCGGTCGAGGAGGACGGCATGCCGTCCTCCGAGGACCTCAAGAACGGGTTGCGGGCCGTCGTCGACCCGGAGATCGGCTACAACATCGTCGATCTCGGGCTGGTCTACGAGGTCACCAAGCCCCGGCGTGGCCACGCCCACGTGCTCATGACCCTGACCTCGATGGGGTGCCCCCTGACCGAGGTGATCCACCAGCAGTGTTCGGTCATCCTGGGCGCGATGCCGGGCGTCGACCACGTCGAGGTGGAGTTCACCTTCACGCCACCCTGGTCCACGGACATGATCGCCGACTACGTCCGCGAGGAGCTGCGGGCGATGGGCATGAACGTCTGAGGTTCGCGGGTCAGGCGACGAGACGTTCGAAGACGGCCGCGATGCCCTGCCCGCCCCCGATGCACATCGTCTCCAGGCCGTAGCGCGCCTCACGGCGGTCCATCTCGTGGAGCAACGTCGCGAGGATCCGGACACCCGTGGCGCCGACGGGATGGCCCAACGAGATCCCGGAGCCGTTGACGTTCAGTCGTTCGTGGTCCGCCTCCCCGAAGCCCCAGGTCCGGGTGACCGCCAACACCTGGGCGGCGAAGGCCTCGTTCAGCTCGATCAGGTCGACATCCTGCAGGCGCAGGGCGGCACGCTCGAGCGCGACGTCGGTGGCCGGCACCGGGCCGATCCCCATGCGGGCCGGTTCGACACCGGCCACCGCCCACGAGACCAGCCGGGCCAGCGGCCGTAGACCGAGACGGTCGGCCGCCTCCGGTGACGTCACCAGGCAGGCCGCGGCACCGTCGTTCTGGCCCGACGCGTTGCCCGCGGTGACCGTCGCTTCGGGGTCGAGGTGGCTGCGCACCGGTCGGAGCTTGGCGAGCGCCTCCAGCGACGTCTCGGCGCGCGGATGCTCGTCGGTGTCGACCACCACCGGGGCGCCGCGGCGAGACGGCACGGTGACCGGGGCGAGTTCGGCGTCGAAGCGGCCGTCCTGCTGCGCCGCGACGGCCCGCTGGTGGGAACGCAGCGCGAGATCGTCCTGGTCCTCGCGGGAGATCGTCAGCTCGCGCCTCAGGTTCTCGGCGGTCTCCAGCATGCCGCCCTCCACGGGGTGGTGACGCCCACCGGCGGTCACGCGGCCGCGGCCGAGACGGTCGTGCAGGGTCACGTCGGCGTGACCGCCCCAACGCAGCCCGAGGGCGTAGTGCTCGACCTGGCTCATCGACTCCGCTCCGCCAGCGATCACCACCTCGGCGACCCCGGTCTGCACCCGCATCGCCGCATCCAGCACCGCCTGCAGGCCCGAGCCGCAGCGACGGTCGACCTGGAGCCCGGTCACCTCGATGGGGAGGCCCGCATCCAAGGCAGCGACCCGGCCGATCGCCGGTTCCTCGCCGTTCGGGTAGGCCTGGCCCAGGATCACCTCGTCGACGTCGTCGCCGTCCAGTCCGGTCCGTTCAACCAGCGTCTGGAGCACCCCCGCCGCCAGAGCGGCGGCCGGAACGTCCTTCAGGACCCCACCGAACCGTCCGACGGGCGTACGTACGGGCGCGCAGATCACTGCCTCGTTCATCGCGTCTCCTGTCCGGTCCGAGCGGGGATCGACGGGTTCGCACGGTTTCCACTGGTATGGAAGGGGATCGAGGCCCATCGACGTTGACACTAGTAGCCAGGTCCGGGCCGATGGCCCTCACGGGCCGCCACCCGTGGCCCGCCTGGCCTCGAACCTCTCGAGAACCTCTCGAGAACCTCTCGAGTCGAGAACCTCCCCCGAACGCTAGGAGCCAGCCGCCGTGGTCCGTGCTGCCGTCGACCGACGCGAACCTCTCACCGCCGAGGAGATCGCCCGCTACAGCCGTCACCTCATCATCCCGGACGTCGGGATGGAGGGCCAGGAGCGCCTCAAGGCCGCCCGGGTGCTGCTCGTTGGTACCGGAGGCCTGGGTTCGCCCCTGGCGCTCTACCTGGCCGCGGCCGGTGTCGGGACCATCGGGCTGGTCGATGACGACGTCGTCGATGCGTCGAACCTGCAGCGTCAGATCATCCACGGAACCTCCGATATCGGGACCCCGAAGCTCGACTCGGCCGAGGCGTCGATCCGGGAGATCAACCCCTTCGTCGAGGTCGTCAAGCACCCCACCTTCCTGACGTCCGACAACGCCCTGGAGATCATCGAGCCCTACGACCTGGTGATCGACGGCACCGACAACTTCCCGACGCGCTACCTCGTCAACGACGCGTGCGTGCTGCTCGGCAAGCCCAACGTCTACGGCTCGATCTTCCGCTTCGAGGGGCAGCTGTCGGTGTTCTGGGCGGAGGAGGGGCCCTGCTACCGCTGCATGTTCCCGGAACCACCCCCGCCGGGCATGGTCCCCAACTGCGCCGAAGGCGGCGTGCTCGGCATCATGGCCGGCCACATCGGCACCTCGCAGGGCATCGAGGGCATCAAGGTCCTGGCTGGCATCGGTGAGCCGATGATCGGACGGTTGGGGCTCTACGACGCGCTCGACCAGCGGTGGACCTACGTGAAGGTCAACAAGGACCCGGACTGCCCCGTGTGTGGCCCAGAGCCGACCGTCACCGAACTGATCGACTACGAGGAGTTCTGTGGCGTGCCCGCCCACGACCGGATCGTCGAAGCCGACCTGTCGATGGCGGACCTCGAGATCCTGCCCACGGAGTACGTGGAGATCGCCGAGAAGCCCGATGTTGAACTGATCGACGTCCGCGAGCCCCACGAGTACGAGATCAACCGGATCCCCGGTTCCGTGCTCATCCCGAAGGACCAACTGCCAGGCAAGCTGCAGGAGCTCGATCCGACCAAGGAGTACATCCTGCAGTGCCTCTCGGGGGCGCGGTCGCTCGAGTCGGCGCAGTTGCTCCGCGGAGCCGGCTTCAAGGCCCGGTCGATGCGGGGCGGCATCAACCTCTACGCGAAGCAGGTCGACCCGAGCATCCCCACCTACTGAACCCGTTCCATCACCGACGCGCCCGGCCTTCGTGGCCGGGCGCGTTCGCGTGGAACATGGCTGCTCCACGTTCCCGGAGCACACCCATGTCGCCGTCCGGCCTGGCGAGGGTCACCTCCCGTCGTGACCTCCTGCCCTAACGCTCGACACGTCCTACCGACAGGCTGGGGCCACGTTGGTCAACCAGGAGGTGATCGATGGTTCCTCCCCCACCGCAGGAGCCGCACCCGTCGGGCGACGAGCGATTCGCGCTGCTCGACAAGAGCCTGCGCAAGGCCCGTTACCGGCAGGATCAGCTCATCGAGGTCCTGCACGCGGCGCAGGAGGTGTTCGGCTACCTCGCCGACGACGTCCTGCTCTACGTCGCGCAGGCGCTGCGGCTGCCACGGTCCCGCGTCTACGGCGTCGCCACCTTCTACCACCTGTTCACGCGCGAGCCGATGGGCGAGCACATCTGCTCGGTGTGCACCGGGACGGCGTGCTTCGTCAAGGGCGCGGACGCGATCGTCGACGCGATGGTGAGCGAGTACGGGATCCAACCCGGCGAGACCACCGAGGACGGGACCCTCACGCTGACGACGACCCGGTGCATCGGCTCGTGCAGCCTCGCGCCCGTCACCGTGGTCGACGACGACGTACGGGGTCACCTCACCGCTGAGGAGGCGCTACAGATGGTGGTGGACCGGCTGGCGGCGGCCCAGGACGCCGCGTCCGAGCAACCGGTGGAGGTGTCCTGATGGCTGCACCGATCGACCTCGACGACGTCGTCCGCTTCGAGCGCGAGGAACGGGCACGGTTCGTCCGCCGCGCCCTGGTCTGTACCTCCACCGCGTGCGTCACCGCGGGGGCCCTGCCGGTGCGCGACCGCCTGACGGCCGCGCTCGACGAGGCCGAGCGGACCGACATCGGCGTCGTGTCGACGGGGTGTCCGGGACTCTGCAGTCGGGGCCCGCTCGTCCGGGTCGAGGACCGGGCCGAGCAGACCACGATCTACACGCACGTCGATACGGAGGGTGCCGGGGCGATCGCCGACGAGCACCTGCTCGGTGGGCAGCCGACCGACGGCGCGACGACGATGCCCCCCGACCTGCCCTTCTTCGCCCGTCAGGAGCGGGTCGTGCTGGAGACCGCGGGACGGATCGACCCCGAACGGTTGGAGGACTACGTCGGCGAGGGCGGCTACCACGCGTTGGCGAAGGTGATCACCCTGATGGAGCCCGCGGAGGTGGTCGACGCCATCACACGCAGCGGCCTGCGTGGCCGCGGTGGTGCCGGCTACCCGACGGGTCGTAAGTGGGCGCTGCTGGCGGAGGCGGAGGCCGACACCAAGTACGTCGTCGCCAACGGGGACGAGGGCGACCCCGGTGCGTACATGGATCGGACCATCATGGACTCCGATCCCCACCGGGTGATCGAGGGTCTGGCGATCGCCGCCTACGCCACCGGCGCGACGAAGGGCTTCGTCTACGTGCGCGCGGAGTACCCCCTGGCGATCGAGCGGATGGAACGTGCCATCCGCGCGGCGAAGCGCGCGAAGCTCATCGGGCGCAACGTCCTCGGCTCGTCCTTCGCCTTCGACCTGGATGTCCGCGTTGGCGCGGGCGCCTTCGTGTGCGGTGAGGAGACCGCGCTGATGGCGTCCATCGAGGGGCGTCGCGGACTGCCGGTGCTGCGTCCCCCGTACCCGACCGAGAAGGGGCTGTGGGGACAGCCCACGATGATCAACAACGTCGAGACCCTCGCCAACGTCCCAGCCATCATCGCCCGAGGGCCGGACTGGTTCGCTTCCCTCGGCACGGAGTCGAGCCCAGGCACCAAGGTGTTCGCTCTGGCCGGTTCGGTGGCCGACACCGGCCTGATCGAGGTCCCCATGGGGATCAGCCTGCGGGAGATCGTGTTCGACATGGCGGGCGGGATCCCGAACGGTCGGACCTTCAAGGCCGCCCAGACCGGCGGGCCGTCCGGCGGGTGTATCCCGGCGCAGTACCTGGACACCCCGGTCGACTACGAGCACCTGCGCGACCTCGGGTCGATGATGGGCTCCGGCGGTCTGGTCGTGATGGACGACAGCGTCAGCATGCCCGAGGTGGCCCGCTTCTACCTCGCCTTCTGCCGGGACGAGAGCTGTGGGAAGTGTGTGCCCTGTCGGGTGGGGACCGAGAAGATGCACGCCTTCCTCGACCGGATCTGTGAGGGCACCGGTCGACGCCGGGACCTGCAGCACCTCGAGAGCCTGGCGCGCACGGTCCGGGCAACCAGCCTCTGTGGCCTGGGGCAGAGCGCACCGAACCCGGTGTTCTCCACCCTCGAGCACTTCCGTGACGAGTACGAGGCGCTGCTGGTGGATCTGGAGGAGCCGGACGCCGGCAACCGCTCCGAGGAGGTCGCTCATGAGCCCGCGTGAACCACGTGCCACCGTCCCGGTCACGATCGACGGGCAGGAGGTCGATGCGGTCGAGGGTGAGACCATCCTGTCGCTCGCCCGACGGGTCGGCGTGCCGATCCCGACCCTGTGTTACCTCGACGGTCTGTCGGTCCACGGCGGTTGCCGGCTGTGTTCCGTCGAGGTCGACGGGGACCCGCGCCTGAGACTGGCCTGCGCCACGCCCGTCTGGCAGGACATGGACATCCGCACCAGCACCTGGGATCTCCAGGAGCACCGCCGGCGCATCATCGAACTGCTCTTCGCCGAGGGCAACCACATCTGCGCGACGTGCGTCTCCAGCGGTGCCTGCGAGCTCCAGGACCTTGCGGCCACCAACCGGGTCGATCACATCCACTACGAGCTGAGCTACGCCGACGAGGGGGTCGACGCGTCGCACCCGAAGTACGTGCTCGATCGTGACCGGTGCGTGAAGTGCACCCGCTGTGTGCGGGTCTGCGCCGAGGTCGAAGGCGCCTCCGTGTGGGAGATCGCCGAACGCGGTGGTGGCTCGAGGCTGGTGGCCGAGATGGATGTCCCGTGGGGGGAGGCCAGTTCCTGCACCTGGTGCGGCAAGTGCGTGCTGGTGTGCCCGACGGGCGCGCTGTCCTTCAAGGGACGTGGGGTGGGGGAGATGCGCCACGATGCCGAGGTGGTCGCGTTCCTCTCGCGCGCACGGAACGAAGGGGAGTGGGTCAACCGTACGGACGAGGAGGTGCCGTCATGAGCGGGTCAACCGACGACAAGCTCCGATTGGCAACCGTGTGGCTCGGGGGCTGTTCCGGCTGCCACATGTCCTTCCTGGACCTCGACGAGAAGCTCTTCGGCCTGGCGGAGCGGGTCGACGTGGTCTTCGGTCCGCTCACCGATGTCAAGGTCTTCCCGGAGGACGTGGACCTCACCCTGGTCGAGGGGGCGGTCGCCAACGAGGACAACCTGGAGCTCGCGCACCAGCTGCGGGCGAACAGCCGGGTGGTGGTGTCCTTCGGCGACTGTGCGGTCACCGGCAACGTGACCTCGTTGCGCAACCGCCTGGGTGAGCCGGACGAGCTCCTGCAGCGGGTGTACGGGGACGCTCCGGATCTGGCCGGCCAGGTGCCCCGTTCGGTCGTACCGGCGCTGCTGCCCACGGTGCAGCCGCTCCACGAGGTCATCCCCATCGACGTGTACCTACCAGGGTGCCCCCCGTCGGCCGAGCGCATCGGCCGCGCGCTCGAGCTGCTGCTCGATGCTCTCGAAGCTGGGGAGGGCCTCCCCGACCTGACCGGCCGCGGGCCGGACGATCTCCGCTTCGGTTGAGCGGGAAGGGACGACGATGCACGACATCCACGTGATCGATCCGGTCAGCCGGATCGAGGGCCACGCCAAGATCACCCTCCACCTCGACGGCGAAGGGCAGGTCGAGGACGCCCGCTTCCACATCACGGAGTTCCGGGGGTTCGAGGAGTTCTGCCGTGGTCGGCTCCTCGCGGAGATGCCGGGATTGACGGCGCGGACCTGTGGGATCTGCCCCGTCAGCCACCTGCTGGCCTCGGCGAAGGCCACCGAGCAGGTCATGGCCGTCCGGATCCCGCCGGCGGCGACCCGGCTGCGTCGGATGGCCAACCTCGGTCAGATCGTGCAGTCCCACTCGCTGAGCTTCTTCCACCTGTCGGCGCCCGATCTGCTGCTCGGGATGGAGTCCGACCCGGCACGACGCAACGTCTTCGGACTGATGCAGGCGGAACCGGACGTCGTCCGTCAGGGGATCGGCCTGCGCCGCTACGGCCAGGAGGTGATCGCGGCGGTCACCGGACAGCGCATCCACGGGACCGGGATCGTCGCCGGGGGCGTCGCCGAGCCGCTCACGACCGATGCGCGCGACACGCTGCGAGCCGGGCTCGACGAGGCGCTGGCAGCCGCCCGCAACACCCTCGAGCTGTCCTTCGGTCTGCTGGACCGGTTCGCGGAGGAGCTGGAGACCTTCGGCACGTTCCCCAGCATGTACCTCGCGCACGGCCGTCCGGATGGGCTCTGGGAGCACTACGACGGCACCTTGACCGTGATCGACGCCGACGGCGGCGTGATCGCTGCGGGCCTGGACCCCGCCGACTACCGCGAGGTCCTGGGTGAGGCGGCCTCGTCCGACTCCTACCTGAAGGTCCCGTACTGGAAGGCCGCCCTGCGAGACGACGACCCGCGGACGGCCATGTACCGCGTCGGTCCGCTCGCGCGCATCAACATCGCCGAGCGGTTCGGTACCCCGCTCGCGGACGCCGGCCTGGCGGCGCTGCGTGAGCGGGTGGGACGCATCGCGTCGTCCTCGTTCCTGTACCACCACGCCCGGGTGCTCGAGGTGCTGGCGGGCCTGGAGCTGATCGGGGAACTCCTCGACCACCCGGAGATCACCGATACCCACGTCCGCGCGCACGCGGAACCGAACCTCCGGCGCGGTGTCGGAGCGTCGGAGGCGCCGCGCGGCACGCTGTTCCACGACTACGAGGTGGATGCCAACGGGGTGGTGACGGGGGTCAACCTCGTGATCGCGACCGGCCAGAACGAACTCGCCATGAACCGCACGATCCGGGACATCGCGGCCCGGTACGTGACCGGCCCGGAGCTCACGGACGGGATGCTCAACCGCATCGAGGCTGGCATCCGCAGCTACGACCCGTGCCTGTCGTGCTCCACCCACGCGCTCGGACAGATGCCGATGGTGGTCGAACTGGTCGATCAGGAGGGAGTGACGATCGATGAACGACGGCGTACCTGACCGGAGCCGGGCCCCGGTGCTGGTCATCGGGGTGGGCTCCGAGCTGCGTCGGGACGATGCGGCGGGTCGGCGGGTCGCGGAGCGGGTCTCCGCGCGGGAGCTCCCGGACGTCGAGGCGATGTCGCTGATGCAGCTCATGCCCGAGCTGGCTGCGGATCTGGTGGGTCGCACGCTGGTCGTCTTCGTCGATGCATCCGTCGAGGTGGAGGAGGTCACGGTGGTTGAGGTGCACGGCTCTGCCGCCGATGCGGCGTTCAGCCACCACCTCGACCCTCCCACCCTCCTCGCCCTCGCGGAGCGACTCGGTTCGCTGCCTGCCGCGGCGCTCACGGTTCACGTGCCGGCGACGGACCTGGGGCTCGGGACCCGCCTGTCACCTGCCGCCGGTCGCGCGGTCGAGCGGGCCGTCGACATCGTGGGTGACCTCGTCCGCCAGCCAGCCTCCCACGCACAGGAACGTTGACACGGCTCGGCACGCCGAGCCCTAGCGGCGGTGCTCCACACGTGTCATCATGGGGGTGAGCGAGGAGGCCACCGTGGGAGTCCCCGTCTCGGTCCTGCTGGACGGCAAGGGATCGGCGTTGGAGACGCTGCCGCTCGACGCCACCCTGCGCGATGCGGTCGAACGTCTCACCGCCCGCAACATCGGTTCGGTGTTGATCACCGATGCTGAGGGCAAGCTGGCCGGCATCCTCTCCGAACGCGACATCGTGCGGGAGCTGGCGGCGACCGGCCCGGAGGCCCTCGAGGTCTCCGTGACGCGGGTCATGAGTGCGGAGGCACGCACCTGCACGCCTGGGACCAACACCGATGAGCTGATGCGGATCATGACCGAGGAGCGGATCCGACACGTCCCGGTCGTGGATGTGGACCGCTGTCTCATCGGGATCGTCTCGATCGGCGACGTGGTCAAGTGGCAGCTCGAAGAGCTGACTACCGAGGCAGAGCAGCTCGCGAACTACGTCCGTGGCTCCAGCTACTGACGCGTTGGTGTGGGTGAGACGGGAGCCTGCGGAGTGGCTGCCGGCTCCGCAGGCAGGATGCGGATGGCATCCGGATCGACGGCGAGGGTGACGCCGTCACCCAGGCGGGGGGCGTCGCGACGCCAGATCGGCACGGTCACCTCGACGTCCGTCGAGGTGCGCACCCGGACGCGGAGGTGGTCTCCAGCGAACCGGTGGCCGACCACCTCGCCAGACAGTTCGATCTCGTCCGGACGGCGCGGAAGCTCTGGGTCGACGATCCGGAGCGCGTCCAGGAGCAGCACCAGCGTCGCCTTCCCCCCCGCGGTCCGCTCTGCTACCGGGAGGGCTCCCAGAGGTGTCGTCGCGATCCCATCCTCGATATGAGCGTCGTAGATGTGCTCCAGGCCGAGGAACCGGGCGACGAAGACGGTCGAGGGGGAGCGCCAGAGCGCGTCCGGCGTGCCGACCTGCTCGATCCGTCCTGAGCGCATCACCGCGACGCGATCGGCCAGCGCGAGCGCCTCGTCCTGATCGTGCGTGACGTAGAGCACGGTCGTCCCGAGTTCCCGGAGGAGTCGCGGGAGTTCGGTGAGGAGCCGATCGCGCAGGGCGCGATCGAGGGATCCCAGTGGCTCGTCGAGCATCAGCAGCTTCGGCTGGGCGGCGATGGCTCGCGCCAGCGCCACCCGTTGCTGCTCACCTCCGGACAGCGAGGTGACCGTCCGCTCGCCGGTTCCCGCCAGATCCACCAGCGAGAGGGCGTCCTCCACGCGCTGGTCGATCTCATCGCGCGTGAGCCCCTGCATGCGTGGTCCGAAGCCGACGTTCGCGGCGACGCTGCGGTGGGGGAACAGCGCGTGATCCTGGAACATCAGCCCGACGCGTCGCTGATCCGGACGCAGTCCGCCGAGGTCGCGATCGTCCAAGGTGACGTGGCCCGCGTCGGGCAGGACCAGACCGGCGATCGCTCGCAGGAGCGTGGACTTCCCGCACCCGGACGGACCGAGGACGCACACCCCCTCGCCCTCGTCTGCCTGCAGGTCGAGGTCGGCGACGGCGACATGGTCGCCGTACCGGACCGTCAGGCCTCGTACCTCGAGCATCAGCGTCCCCTCAGAACCGTCCGACCTGGCCCACGCGCAGCCGGTCGATCAACAGCAGCGCGCTGGCGGTGACGACCATCAGGATGGTGGACATCGCCATCGCCTGCCCGAAGTTCGCGGCTCCCGGTCGTCCCAGGAAGCGGAAGATGGCGACGGGCATCGTCGGGAACTGGGCGCGAGCGACGAACACCGTCGCACCGAACTCACCGACGGCGATGGCGAAGGAGAACCCCGCGGCGACCAGCAGCGCCCGCCCGACGATCGGGAGATCGACCTCCTGCCAGATGCGTCGTGGGGTCGCGCCGAGTGTCGCTGCAGCTTCCCTCAGACGTTCATCGATCGACCGCAGCACCGGCAGCAACGTCCGCACCACGAACGGGGTGGCGATCAAGGCCTGCGCCAGGGGGATGAGCAGAGGCGATCCGCGCAGGTCCACCGGTGGTCGGTTCAGGGTGATGAGGAACCCGAACCCGATCGTGACGGCGGAGGTCCCCAAGGGCACCATCAGGGCGCCGTCCACCACCCGGGCCAGGGGTCCCCGACCGGTGACCGCTGCCGTCGCCGCCAGCGCGCCGACCACCACCGCGACGACGGTCGCCGCGACCGCGAAGCCGATCGAGTTGCGGATCGCCACCCACGGGGGAACGGCCAGGATCGTGTCCGCCGTCGTGGCGAACAGCGTGCGGTAGTGCCCGAACCCGTAGCCCTCACCAACGTCGAGGGAGCGTTCGACCAGCACCAGGAGCGGTGCCGCCAGCAGCACCGCCATGACCGTCAGGTTGGCGCTCAGGAAGAGGCGCTCTCCCCGGGTCCGAGGTGGGCGAACGGTCTGGTCCCCGGCAACCAGTGGTTGGCGGGTCGCACGGCGCTGGAGCCGTCCGTACACGAACAGCGCCGATACCACCGCGACCAGCTGCAGCAGGGCCAGCACCGATGCCAGGGGCAGATCCAACAGCTGCGTGGTCGCCCGGTGGATCTCCACCTCGATGGTGGCGCGGGCCGGTCCGCCAAGGATCAACACGACCCCGAAGGAGGTGAAGGTGAACAGGAAGACGATCGCGGCCGCGGACGCGATCGCCGGGCGGAGCAGGGGGAGCGAGACCTCACGGAACGCGCGCCAGCGAGAGGCTCCCATCACCCGCGCCGCATCCTCCAGCCGCGGGTCCAGCAGGGACCACAGGCCGCCGACGGTGCGGACGACCACCGCGTAGTTGAAGAAGGCGTGGGCGATCAGGATCGCAGTGACGGTCCGACGCAGGTCGATGGTCGGGGCGACCTCGCCGAACAGGCCGCCGAGCAGCGTGTTCAGCGGGCTCGGCGGGCCGAGGAGCGCCAGGAACGCCGAGGCCACCACGACGGTTGGGAGCACGAACGGCACGGTCACCGCGGCCCGCAACACGCCACGCCCGCGGAACTCGAGCCGTGACAGCGCGTACGCACCCGGGATGCCGAGCGCCAAGGTGAGCAGGGTCGACACGACCGCCTGCCAGAGGGTGAACCACGCGACCCCTCCCACCGTGGGATCCTGCAGCACCCGCCAGAGTGCTCCGAGGTCGAGGACACCCTCGGGCCTGAGCCCCGTCAGCACGATGGTGGCGACCGGCCAGACGAAGAACAGCCCGAGGAAGACGAGGGGGATCGCCAGGAGGGCCGCCGTCACGACCGGGCCACGCTCACGCGTCAGCCCGCCGATGCGCGTGGCCCCTCCTGACGTCGTGGTCACCGCAGGACGGTCCGCGTCCAGGCGTCGATCCAGTCCTCGCGGTTCTCACCGATCACGAAGGGATCCAGCTCGAAGGGTTCCTCCGGAAGCTCCGCGTGCTCGACGAACACCTCGGGCAGCTCGGCGTCCTCGACCACCGGGAACACGAACATCTGCAAGGGGATGTCCTCCTGGAACGTGGGTGAGAGCATGAAGTCCACGAACCGCTGCGCCGCGTCGGGGTGCTCGGTCGTGGCGAGGATGCCGACGAACTCGATCTGGCGGAAGCACGAGCCCTCGATCACCCCTGTGGGGGCCTCGTCGGGTTGCGGGTCGGCGAAGAAGACCTCGGCAGGTGGGCTGGATGCGTACGAGACGACCAGCGGCCGGTCACCGTCGCTGGCCGCGGAGAACTCGCCGTAGTACGCCTCCGACCACCCGTCGGTGACCACGACCTCGTTGTCGCGCAGTCGCTCCCAGAAGTCGAGGTAGCCGTCCTCGCCGAAGCGTTCGATCGTCGCCAGGAGGAAGGCGAGACCGGGGGAGGAGGTCGCCGGGTTCTGTACGGCCAGCGCGCCGCGGTACACCTCGTCCGTGAGGTCCTCCAGGTCCTCCGGCACCGGCAGGTCCTGCTCCTCGAAGAAGGCGACGTCGTAGTTCAGGCATACGTCCCCGACGTCGACAGGGGTGACGCGGTGTTCGGGATCGAGCTGGAACCGCTCGGGCACCACGTCGAGCCGTGGGGAGCGGTAGCTCTGGAACAGCTCCGCGTCCAGCGCGCGCGACAGGAAGGTGTTGTCCACCCCGAACAGCAGGTCTCCCTGCGGGGAGTCCTGGGTGAGGATCGCCTGGTTCAGGACCGTGCCGGCGTCACCGCTCGGGATCACCTCGACCTCGATGTCGGTCTCCGCGGTGAAGCCCTCCAGGACCTCGGTGGTGACGTCGAAGGAGTCGTGGGTCAGCAGTCGGAGCGTGACGGGGTCGTCCTCAGCGCAGGCGGCGAGGGTCAGGGCCGCTCCGAGCAGCAGGAGCATGGTTCGGGATCGCATCGGTCCTCCTCAGGGTTGGATGGCGAGCAGTACGCCGTCCTGGAGTGCCACGGTGGCCTCGGGAACAGCGAACTCGTTGCTGACACCCAGGGACGATCCGGCGGCGAGCTCCGCATCGTCGAGAGGGAAACGCAGGCCTGTCGTCGTGATGCCGCGGGCCGAGCCGTGGTAGGCGACCAGGCTGACGTGGTCCCCTGGCCGACCTCGAAGCTTCCTGTGGCGGTCCTCGCCGAGCTCACCGTGGATCACGGTGACCCGCGCACGACCCATCAGTGCCACGATCTCGACCTGGCGGTACGCCGGCGACGCCAACAGGGAGGGGTTGGCGATCAGGTGATCGAGTCGACCACCGTGGCCACCGACGACCACGATGTGCGTCGCACCTCGTTCGACCGCCGTGTCCAGCGCGATGGCCAGGTCCGTGCGGTCCTTGTCGGGATCGTGAGCGTCGATCGGGATACCGGCGTCGCGTGCTTCGGCGAGCAGGTCGGGATCCACCGAGTCCAGGTCGCCGACGATCACGTCCACGTCGAGCCCGAGAGGCTCGGCACTGGCGAGACCGGAGTCGGCCGCGATGACCACGGCGTCGGCGGGGAGCAGCGCAGCGAGGCGTTCGTCGACGGGGTCGCCCCCCGCCAGCACGATGGCCTCGCGTCCCTCGGGACGCGATCGCGTCGGGATGCGGGTCATCGGGCACCTCCCTCCGCTGGCATTACCCAGCTCAGGTTCCACGGGTCGATGACGCTCGCCTGCGACGGTCACGCCGCCAGCGGTGGTCACCCTCTCAGCCCGGCTGTCCCGAGCTCCCCGGGTGTCACGCGGTGCCGCTCGGCACCGCCCCATCAGCGTACCGAGTGCCAACGGGATGCCACCACCCTGCGTAACGTGCTCGAGCCCCGTCCGGGTGGGCGGACGAGGCTCGAGCGGCTGGAGGTGTCGTTGCGGACTACGCCTCGTTGACGATCAGGGCCGTGACCATCCCGAACATCCCTTCGTGGCGTTCGGCGTGGGTGAGGATGTGGCAGTGGAAGGCCCACGCACCGGGGTCGGTCGCCTGGACCAGCACGGAGTAGCGCTCACCCGGGGCGACTTTGACCGTGTCCTCCCACTGCGGCGCATCCAGCGCGAAGCCGTCCTTGGCGAAGACCAGTTGCGGCATCTGGTGCAGGTGCATCGGGTGGATCTGCAGACCCTCGTTGTAGTAGTGGACGACGAACCAGTCGCCCTCATCGACGACGATCGGTTCGGTCGCCGGCCAGCCCTTGCCGTTGATCGAGTAGCCGATGTTGCCGGCATCGTTCAGGACCATCGGGATCTCCGCGACGATGTCGATCTCGTCGGGGATGTCCTTGCCACTGATCGTGCGGCCGGTCGGCAGCGGGATGTCCTCACCGACGTCGCCGATCTGGAACACCCCGAACATCCCGTTCGGCAGCTTCATCTGGCCGTGGTGGTGAGCGTGGTACATCCCGATGGACGGCTCGCGCGCCACGAACTCGTAGATGAACGACTCGCCGGACTCGATCAGGGGCTGCGTCAGTGGGGCCACGCCGTCCTGGTCGTTGGGGACCCGCACACCGTGCCAGTGGACGTCGGTGCCCATCGGAAGCTCGTTGTCCACGATGACCCGGACGTTGTCACCGACGTCGACCTTGATCATCGGGCCGGGGACCTGCTCGTTGTACCCCCAGGCTTCGACGACCCTGCCGGGCTCGGTCTCCCAGTCGAAGATGCTGGCCACCAGCCGGAAGACCTTGGTGCCGTCGTCCAGAACCTCCTCAGGCTCCAGGAGCTGGTTCCCGAGGCCCTCGGTCTCGGCCGGGAAGGCCACGATGCTGTCGTGCATCGCAGCGTCCAGTGCGTCCCAGTCGTACTGGTCGGCCCCGCCGACGGCGTGGTCCGCGTGCTCGTCCGGGACCTGACCGTCCTCGCCGACGACGGTCAGCGTTCCCGTCATCCCGGCGGAGTCGTGCCCCGGGATGGTGCAGAGCATCTGGTAGACCCCAGGCTCCAGGTCGGAGAGGTCCAGATCGTAGGACTGGCCGTTCGCGAGCATCGGTGTCCCGACCCCGCTGCCGGCGATCGCCAGATCGTGGTCGATCGCGCCGACGTTGGTCACGGACAGCGTGCCGCCGACCGCGATCTCGATGTTGCCGGGGGAGATGTCGAACTCGCTCAGGTTGACCGAGACGTTCTTCGCCGCGGTCGAGCTACCAGCGGTGGGTGCTGCTGGAGCGCCGGTGGTCGCACCGGCCGCGACGATCAGCGCTCCTCCCGAGAGCACCAGCGCGACGAGAGCGACGACCGCCGTCGCGATCGCTCCCATCGTGCGTTCCTCGTTGGCTTCGGACACGTCGACTCCTTGGTGAGGGTGGTGGAACGGCCTCGGTGCCCCGGACCGTTGGGTTCCGAATGACTCTCGCGGGGGGTCCCCTCGTACGGAAGGGCGCAGGGACCCCAGTTCGAGGGTCAGAGGTCCCATGTTTCGGGACCCCGGTCGCACGAGACGTCAGGTCTCGCGGGCGATCCGTCGACCGGAGATCTCGTCACCCACGATGCGGATCCACGTGCCGTGGGAGGGGTCGTCGATGGCCCAGCTGTCGAGCTCGGCGGACAGCCGCACCACCTCGTCGTGGTCGTCGAGCAGTTCGGCGCGCCCGCGCACGAGGACGCTCCATCCCGTACCGCGGGCGGGGTCGTGGTCGTCCAACTGGAAGGCGACGGGGTGGCCGACGATCGCAGCGTCCAGTTTCCCGCCAGACAGGCTGCGCAGCACGATGCTGTTGCCCTGGACCAGGTGGTTGACGGGCACGACGTTCGGTTGGCCGGCGTCGATGTACGCCAAACGTCCGATCGGACGGCTCCGCAGCAGCGCCAGACACTGGGCCAGCGAGAGGACCTCGAGACCATGGCGATCGGTCGGACCCGACCCGTCTGCGGGTGTCGTGGGCTCGTCTGGTGCGTTCATCTGGCGTCCCTCCTCTTGTGTCCTACGAGGATGGTGGGAGCCACCCCCGCCAGGCAGGGGCTCTGGACCCCGATCGCCGGGACCTTCACCTCGGGTCGGAGCGTCCCTCGTGCCACGGATCAGTCGTCATGATCGAGTTGCGTGTAGAACACCGCCGCTTCGGTGCGGCGCTGCATGCCGAGCTTCGCGAGGAGGTTGGAGACGTAGTTCTTCACCGTCTTCTCTGCGAGGTGCATGCGTTCGGCGATCTGCCGGTTGGTCAGCCCTTCGGAGATGAGTTCGAGGATCCGGCGCTCCTGCTCGGACAGCGACGCCAGCCGCGGATCCTCCTCGTCGCCCTTGCGGAGACGTTCGAGCACCTTGCCGGTGAGAGCAGGGTCGAGCAGCGAGTCGCCCGCCGCGACCCGGCGGATCGCGTCGACCAGGTCGTTGCCACGGACGTCCTTGAGCAGGTAGCCGGCCGCGCCGGCCATGATCGCGTCGAACAGCGCCTCGTCGTCGCTGAAGGAGGTGAGCATCAGGCAGGCGATCTTGGGGTCGCGGGCCCGCACCTCGCGGCAGACCTCCACACCGTTGCCGTCGGGTAGACGGACATCCAGCACGGCGACGTCGGGTTCGGTCTTCGCGATGTTGGCGAGTCCCATGCCGGCGGTGCCGGCTTCTCCGACCACCTCGAGGTCGTCTGCGGCGTCGATGAGATCCTTGAGCCCACGACGAACCACCTCGTGGTCGTCGAGCAGGAACACGCGGGTCGTCATGGATCCGCTCCAGATAGGGGGGAGGTCAAGGCTAGGGTGTGAGGGTCGCCGATGTGGTCCTTGGAGCGTCCTTGGCGAGTGATCCGCGCGTCAGCCGCCTGTTGGACGCCGTGCTGTTGGTCACGGGCGACCTCGACCTGGAGACGATCCTCCGGCGCATCGTCGAGGCGGCCTGTTCGTTGGTCGACGCCTCCTACGGGGCGCTCGGGGTCATCGCGGAGGATGGCCACGGGCTGTCCCAGTTCGTCCACCACGGCATCGACGATCAGATCGCGGAGCGCATCGGTCACCTGCCGGAGGGGCACGGGGTCCTTGGCGAACTCATCCGTGAGCCGCATCCACTGCGTCTCGACGAACTGTCGAGCCATCCGCACTCGTACGGATTCCCGGAGCACCACCCACCGATGCGGACCTTCCTGGGAGCGCCGATCCGCGTGCGGGGTCAGGCGTTCGGCAACCTCTACCTCACCGAGAAGCAGGGCGGGGGTCCGTTCACCGAGCAGGACGAGCAGCTGGTGGTCGGCCTGGCGGCCGTCGCGGGTGCCGCGATCGACAGCGCACGACTGGTCGACGAGGTGCAGCGACGTGAGGTGTGGCGTGACGCGATCCTCGAGTTGACCACCGCGGCACTCGCCGGTGAGGCGACGACCGAGCTCCGCGAGCGGATCGTCGCTCGCGCTGCGGAGCTGGTCGCCGGGGAGGCGGCCTGCCTCGTCGAGATCCACGGAGACGGACTGTGGGTGCTCTCGAGCTCCGGGACGGGGCCGCCTCCTGGCTTCACGGAGAGCGCCGGGCCACCGGTGTTCCAGATGTTCGGTTCGGGGCGCCCGGTCAGGAACGACCACGGCCTGCTGTTCGATCAGGCGGTCTTGTGGGCACCCATCATCGACGGGAACGAGGTGGTCGCCGGGCTCGGGGTCGGCCGCGAACGACCCTTCACCGCGGCGGAGGAGACCCAGCTCGCGAGCTTCGCTGAGCAGGCCAGCTTCCTGTGGGCCTACGAACGGGCACAGTCCGAGCTGCGGGGCTTGTCGCTGGTCGAGGAGCGCGAGCGGATCGGCCGTGACCTGCACGACACCGTCATCCAACGACTGTTCGCGACGGGGCTGTCGCTGCAGGCCACGATCCGACGGGTCGACGACCAACCCGAGGCGGCGAGCCGGCTGGAACGGGCGGTGGACGAGATCGACATGACCGTCAGGGAGATCCGATCGACCATCTTCGCCCTGCAGTCGGATGTGGGAGACGGCGAGCGCAGTGTGCGGGCGGCGTTGCTGAGGGTGATCGAGGACGTGGCTCCCCTGCTGCCCAACCCGCCCCGGGTGAGGTTCGAAGGTCCCCTTGACACCGTGGTCGGGCCCGACCTCGGTGAGCAGCTCCTCGCCGTGGTCCGCGAAGCGCTCACCAACGTCGCCAAGCACGCGGAGGCGCAGGACGTCGAGGTGGAGCTGGTCGGCACCAGCACCTCGATCCGCTTGCGGGTGGCTGACGACGGCAACGGGCTGCCACAGCCACCACGTGGGACCGGCTTCGGCTTGCGCAACCTCGTGGACCGTGCGGCCGCCTTCGGCGGGACCTGCGAGGTCACGTCAGGAGCGGACGGCTCCGGTACGGTCGTGGTCTGGCAGGTCCCCAGTCGGTGACGTGGTCTTCGGCGGGGTCACCGGTCCGAGCAGGACCGCCTCCGCGGAGAGCCGGGCGACGACGTCCGCGAGGAAGCGCTCCACCGTGCCCCGCGCCACGCGGGACAGCGCGACCGCATCCACGGCGGCGCCGAGCGCCCCCCCAGGAGGGTCGTAGCGCGCATCGAGCATCAGGGTGGCAGGACCACCCCGTCGTAGGTGGATGCCCAGTTCACCGTCCAGGGACGGCAGGAACCGATCGAGGGTCGCTGGTGCTCCGTCCCCCGCATCGATGGGCTCCCAGGCGAGCGAGCGCCACCGCGCACGTCCGGCGCGCCACGGGGACCCGACCGAGGCGATGACCGGTCGAGACAGCGTGCCTGCGTGCGCGACGAAGCGCCAGCGATCCGGGCCCTCCTGCCGGGCAGCGGGGAGCCACCGTGACGGGTCGCCTTCGAAGGCCTTGGCGAGGACCGCTGGCTCTCCGACGACGGGGAGGAAGGTTCGGATACTGCGGGCCACGGGACACCTCCTGGACACCACCCGACCGTACGGTCGTGGCTGCGGTGTCCGGCAGGGCGGAAGGTCCCGAACCTCGGGACCGATGCCCTGTCTTCCGACGTGTCGCTGGTCTGCGACGGCTCGTGGGCAACTACCCCGTGTTGCGCAGGCCTGCCGCGATACCGTTGGTCGCGACCAGGACCGCTCGCCGCAAGGTCCCGGCGTCGCCGTTGTCGGGCTCCTGACGCAGCCGCTGGAGGAGCGCGACCTGGAGGAGGTGCAGCGGATCGAGGTAGGGGTCACGCAGCCGCAGGACCTCGCGGAGCTCCGGATCGTGCGAGACCAGTTCGTCGTGTCCGGTGATGCGTAGCAGCCCGGAGACGGTCCGGTCGTGCTCGGAGACGATCCGTGGCAGGATCGACGAGCGGACCTCGTCCCGGGCGAGGCGCGCGTAGTCCTCGGCGATGCGCAGGTCCGCCTTCGCCAACGTCATCTCGACGTTGTCGAAGGTGACCCGGAGCAGGGGACTGGCGGCCGTCAGCTCCCGCAGCTCGTCCCAGCGGTGTTCGTCCTCGCCCGCCCAGGTGTGAAGGGCGTGGCCGATCCCGTACCAGGCCGGGAGGTGGATCCGGCACTGCGTCCACGCGAACACCCAGGGGATCGCCCGGAGGTCATCGATCCCGCGACCCGGTTGGCGACGCGCCGGCCGCGACGCGATGTTGAGCTCCCCGATCGCGGCCAGGGGGGTCGCTTCGTTGAGGTAGTCGATCAGTTCCGGTGTCCCGCGTGCCAGGTCCTGGTACGCCTCACGCGAGAGTGCGGCGAGCTCGTCGAGCACCTCGTCGGCGCGGTCGGTGGTCTTCTTGCGCCGGTCGGGCCGAGCGGTGACGAGGACGGCGCTGATCAGCTGCTCGAGGTGGCGGTGAGCGAGCGCGCGGTCGCGATAGCGGGCCGCGATCACCTCCCCCTGTTCGGTCAGTTTCAGCCGTCCCCGCACGGACTCTGGAGGCTGCGCGCGGATCGCCGCTGCTGCGGGACCACCACCACGACCGATCGATCCTCCGCGACCGTGGAAGAGTGTCAGGGCGACGCCGTGCTCGTCGGCGACGGCGGCGAGCGACCGTTGTGCCTTCTGCAACTGCCAGGTGGCGGAGAGGTAGCCGCTGTCCTTGTTCGAGTCGCTGTAGCCGATCATGACCTGCTGGTGATCGCCCCGCCGGTGGACGTGATCCCGGTACACCGGGGTGGTGAGGAGGCGTTCCAGCACCTGCGGGGCGCGTTCGAGGTCGTCCACGGTCTCGAACAGCGGGACGACGTCCAACCCCTCGTCGCAGCCGGCATCGCGCGCCATGACCAGCACGGCCAGGACGTCGGAGACCTCCTTGGTCATCGAGATGATGTAGGTGTCGATCGCGTCGTGACCGACCCGCTCGTAGGCGCGTCGCACCAGCCGGAACAGCCCGAGGGTCTGGTTGGTGTCCTCGTCGAAGTCCAGGACCGCGGGCGTCAACGGGCGCGCGATGGAGAGCTCGTGGGCCAGCAGGGCCTGCTTGTCGGCCTCCGGCAGGTTGGCGTAGTCGTCGGTGTCGCCGTACCGGTGGAAGACCGCCGTGAGCGCCGCGCGGTGCCGGTCGGCGTGCTGTCGCAGGTCGAGGGTCGCCAGGTGGAACCCGAACACCTCGGCCTGGACCTGGAGGTCACGCACCCGTCCGTCCGCGATGCGGTCGGCCCTGGCCTCGCGCAGGCTGTCACGGAGCAGCTGGAGGTCGGCGGTGAGCTCCTCAGCGTGGCCGTAGCTACGGGGATCGATGACCCGGTCCGCCCGCCAGGGGCGGTCGGCCTGTTGGCCGGTCACGAGCAGCACCCGGTACACGAGTGCGAGGAACTGGCGGTGCGGCTGAGCGGGGGAGCGCTCCAGGATCTCCTCGGCCTCCTCGGGTAGCAGGCTGCGGAGCTGCTCGAACCGGTCGGTCAGCTGCCTGGTGGCACCGCGCTCGGCGCTGACCGAGAGGTGGGCATGCATCTGGCCGATGCTCCGCCGCAGCAGCTTGATCGCCAGGAGCTGGTGCTCGCGCAGGGTCTGCTCGGTCACCTCGAGGGTGACGTTGGGGTTGCCGTCGCGATCGCCGCCGATCCAGGAGCCGAACCGCAGGAACCGGCCGACCTCGATCTCGGTGCCGGGGTAGACCCGCCGGACCGCATCGTGGAACTCGCGGTACAGCCGGGGGACCAGGTCGAACACCACCGCGTCGATCCAGTACAGGCCGTTGCGGACCTCGTCGATCACCGTGGGTGGCCGGGTACGGGTCTCGGCGGTCAGCCAGAGAGAGGCCACCTCCTCGGCGAGGTAGCGCTCCAGGTCTGCGCGGGCCTCGGGGGAGAGGATCTCCTGGTCGAAGCGTCGCAGGACCGTTGCCACCCGACCGAGCTTGGTGAGTGTCGTGCGACGGTTCGACTCCGTCGGATGTGCCGTGAGCACCGGCCGGATCGCCAGGCCGGCGAGCACCTCACCGATCCGCTCACCGGTGATGCCGCGTGCTGCGAGGCGTTGCATCGACTCCACGATCGTGTCCGCGAACGGCTCGTCCTGCTCGGCGGCGGCCTGGCGGTCCACGATCAGCTGTCGGACGATGGCCTGGTCCTCGGCGAGGTTGATCAGCCGGAACCAGGCGGCGAAGGCCCCGGTCAGGACCAGCGCATCGTCCGCGGTGATGCCCTGGAGCAGCTCGCTGAGCGCGGGGCCGGCGTCGGGGTCACCGTCGCGGTGCTCGATCGCCAGTGCGCGGACCCGTTCGACCAGGGCGAAACGGTCCTCGCCTTCGATCTCGTCGATCGTACTGCCGAGCAGGTCACCCAGCAGTCTGACCTGGGCGCTGGTGGCGTCACGGTCCACGTGGCGTCTCTCCGGGTTCGGGGTCGGATCGGACCACACGGTGAGGCGGGTCCGCTGAGGAGGTCGCCAGGCTAGGGGACCACCGTCTGTCGGGTAGGTCCGCGCCGGTGTACGACCGGGCCCTTGACGTGCGCCCCTACCCTTCGGAGCCGGTGCCCGGTCGGGCGAGGAGGTCGGTGTGGAAACGCTCGAACAGCTTCCCCCTTTCGTGAGTGCGAGCTGGCTGGAAGCCCACCTCGACGAGGTGGTGGTGGCCGACCTGCGGTGGTCGCTCGACGGCAGCGAAGGTCCCGCGACCTACCGGGAACGTCACCTGCCGGGAGCGGTCTACGTCGATCTGGACACCGTCGCGGCAGGCCCCCCGACAGCGAGCGAGGGCCGCCATCCGCTCCCGGATCCCGAACACTTCGCGCAGGCACTGGGCGAGCTCGGAATCGGCGAGGACGCGCCGGTCGTCGCCTACGACCAGGGTCCTGGTGCGATCGCTGCCCGGCTGGTCTGGATGCTGCGGGCGATCGGGCAACCGGCCGGCGTGCTGGAGGGCGGCCTGGCGGGGTGGTCTGGCCCCACGGAGACCGGTGAGGCGACCCGGACCGCCGTCACCCGCACACCGGTGCCCTGGCCGAGGGATCGGCTCGCCGACGCGGACCGCACGGCCGCCTCCGCCCTGCGCGACGGAGCGGTGGTGCTGGATGCCCGCGATCCCGAGCGCTATCGCGGCGAGAGCGAGCCGGTCGATGCGCGTCCCGGTCACATCCCTGGCGCCGCGAACCTGCCCTTCACCGACAACCTCGAGGCAGATGGACGGTTGCGGTCCGCTGCCGAACTGCGGGAGCGTTACGGCGCTGTCGGTGCCCTCGATGCCGACGAGGTCATCGCCTACTGCGGCTCAGGGGTCACCGCTTGTCACGACCTGCTGGTCCTGGAGCAGCTCGGTCGACCGGGTCGGTTGTATCCCGGGTCCTGGTCCGCTTGGAGCCAGGACGAGGCACGCGCTGCCGTGCGCGGCTCCGCGCCGAGGTAGCTGGCCGCGATGCTCGTCCTCCACTACGACATCACGTCGCTGGCCGCGACCGTCGCGGCGTTGCGGTTGCAACGCATCGCCGATGCCGGTGGCACGGTCCGGTTCCAGGGCATCGACGTCCTGGGCGTCGAGGCGAGCCTGCCGGTCACCCTGGACCAGCTCGAGGAACTCGAGCGTTGGACCGATCGAGCGGAGGACCTCGGGCTCGTGGTCCACCGACCATCGGTGCGGCCACCGACCCTGCCGGCGCATCTGGTCGGGGTCCTGGCACGCCGTTCCGAGCTGGGTGCCGCCTGGCGGGATGCGGTGTTCCGCGCCTACTGGACCGACGGTGAGGCGATCGATCAGCCCGAGCTGCTGCGCGACCTGGCGGCGGGGATCGGTCTCGCCGGCGATGAGGTCCTCGGTGCGCTGGCGGACCCGAAGGCGCGGATGTCGCTACGCCAGCGGATGACGGCCGACCGGAGCCGAGGCATCGGTGGGGTCCCGGTCCTCGAGCTGGACGGGACCTTCGTGCCGGCCGAGTTGTCCGATGAGGACCTACGGCAGCTCGCCGGTCTGTGACCGCTGTGAGGACGGTTCGTCGAGGGGTTGCGGAGCGTCGCTGAGGAGACCGGGGTCGCCGCCCGTCTCCGGGGGGACGAGCAGCGCCGCCACGTAGACGATCTGCGCGGCCAGGGCGCCGAAGCCCGTCAGGACCAGTCCGAGGGTGACGGGCATCGGGATCGCGGTCGGCACGATCGCACCGACGACGAACGCGATCGAGAACAGCGTCTCGGAGCGGGTGAACGCCGCCCCACGTCGCTCGGCCGGCACCTGCGACTGCAGTAGACCGTCGAACGCGAGCTTGGCGGTACCCCACGCGACGCCGGCGAGACCGGCGGTGATCGCCGCGGCGACCTGCCCGAACCACTGTCCGGCCGAGAACGCCCCGGCCGCGGTGATCGCGAGCGCCGCCACGACCATCGGCTCCTCGCTGACCCGGCGCGACAGCACCGGTACGGCTCGTGACGCGATGGCGTAGCCGATCCCGGAAGCCCCGAGCAGCGCCCCGAAGTCGGCCAGGCCCGCGTCGATCTCTCGTAGGGCGAAGGCCAGGAGCAGCAGCAGGAACCCGTTGAAGGCCCGGACCCCGGCGGTGGCCAGTCGGGCCATGTGGACGCTGCGGTCGATGTGGAGCTCAGGCAGTTCCTCGTCCGGACCGTGAGGGTGGATGCCGCGCCCGTCGGGTGCCGGCAGGTGTCGTCCGACCGCCGCCGCTCCGAGCGCGATGACCCCGGCGAGGGCAAGGGGCGCCTGGACGGGGGAGACGAAGGCCATCGCGAACCCGACCCCTCCCGCCACAGTGCCTCCGAGCACACCGAACCAGGCGACGCGGGCGTTGGCGTCGACCAGACGCCATGGCTCGTCGAGGGCCAGCGGCAGCAGGGAGTTCCTCGTGATGATGTGGACCCGCGAGAGCACCAGCAGTCCGAAGGCCGCGGGGAACAACCACCAGCTACCGCTGAGCGGTACCAGGCTGAGTGCGAGGATGCCGCGCCCCGCGGCGGCCCCGACCAGCAGTGCGCGTGTGGACGCGGGAGCGCGGTCGAGGATCCGGCCGAGGGTGGGGCCGATGATCGCGAACGGTGCGACCGTCAACGCCAGGTACAGCGCGACGTTGGTGCGTGCTTCGGCTGACGGGACGGAGAAGAACAGGGTCCCCGCCAGCCCGATCGCGATGAGGGTGTCGGCCCCGACGCTGAGCGCGTGCGTGAGGGCCAGGTTCCTGAACCCGCGTCCACCAGCGTCGAACAGCGACCGCACGCTGCCGGACAGCCGGCCGACCCGTGCTCGGCCTGCCCGTCCGATGCGCCCGAGCGGGCCACGGCGCTGCAGCGATGGCAGGCGCAACCGGCGGCGGGCCCGGGTTCGAGGCGCCCCCTCGCCCCGAGCTTCGGACGCGCCGCGAGGCTGGCGCTCGCGGTTCATCCCGCTGGCCTCCCGGTCGGTCACCGCCAACGCTATCGGCGGACGTCGCGTACCGGACGCGGCCAGGTTGGCCCAGAGCTCACGGACGTGCCAGGCTCCACGGTGGTCGAGGACGAACGGACGGTGAGGGACCCGTGGTCGATGGCATCGATGAGGGGCAGGTCACGGCATGGATCCAGCAGCGCACCGAGCTGACGGCGCCGCTCTCCTTCGAGGTGATCGAGGGCGGACGGTCGAACCTCACCTACACCGTCACCGATCCGGACGATCGGCGGGTCATCCTGCGCCGTCCGCCGCTCTCCGGGGTGATCGAATCGGCACACGACATGGGGCGAGAGCACCGGATCATCAGTGCGCTCGAGCGCACCGACGTGCCGGTGCCGGCCTGCGTGGGGTACGAGCCCGATCCTGCGGTCACCGGTGCGCCGTTCTACGTCATGCGTTTCGTCGAAGGTGCGGTCATCCGTGACGTGACCGCGGCCGAGCGGATCCTGACGCCCGCCACCCGGAGGGCGGCCTCCGAGGACCTGGTCGACGTCCTGGTCCGCCTCCACGACGTGGACGTCGATGCCGTCGGTCTCGGTGACCTCTCACGCCGCGAGGGCTACCTCGAGCGGCAACTCAAGCGGTGGAGCGGGCAGCTCGAGAAGACCCGGACCCGGGAGTTGCCCGCCCTCGAGGAGGTTCACCGCCGCCTGGTGGCCGCCGTCCCACCCCAGGGGCCAGCTACGGTCGTGCACGGTGACTACCGCCTGGACAACGTGATGCTGGATCCGTCGAACGGTCGGGTGCAGGCGGTCCTCGACTGGGAGCTGACCACCCTCGGTGACCCCCTGGCGGACGTCGGGCTGCTGCTCGTGTACTGGACGCAGCCGGACGACGAGTTGCAGGTGCTTCCCGGCGCGCCGACCACCCTGGAGGGCTTCGCTCGTCGTGACGAGCTGATCGACCGCTACGCCCGCGCATCCGGTCGTGACCTCAGTGGTATCGGCTACTACGTCGCCTTCGGTTACTGGAAGCTCGCCTGCATCCTCGAGGGTGTCTACAGCCGCTACGCCTCGGGCGCGTACGGCGAGACCGACGGAAGCCACGAGGCCTTCGGGCGGATCGTGCTGGCCCTCGGGGACGCTGCGCGGGACGCGGCGGTGGAGGCAGGGGTGTGAGCACGTCACCGCCCGCGGAGCCTCGTGCGCTGTTCCTCGACTACGGCGGGGTCCTCACCGGCCCGGTGAGGGACTCCTTCGTCGCGTTCGAACAGGCGACCGGGATCCCACCGGGGCGTTCCTTCGAGCTGCTCGTCGAGGCCTCACGGATCCCGGGCGGCGGCCTGATCGGCGCGTTGGAGCGCGGCGAGGTCACCGCCGCGGAGTTCGACGCGGAGCTCGCCGAGCTCCTCTCCTCGAACGGCTATCAGGTGCCGGACGGCGGTCTCCTCGACGGGCTGTTCGCCGCCATGCGTCCGGCGGGCGGTCTCTGGGACGTGGTCAAGCAGGTGCGTGCACACGGTCTGCCGACCGGGCTGCTCTCGAACTCGTGGGGGACCACCACCTATCCCCGTGAGGCCCTGGAGCAGCACTTCGATGTCCTGGTCATCAGCGGCGAGGTGGGTCTGCGTAAACCCGACCCGGCGATCTACCGCTTCGCGTGCGAGCGCATCGGACTGCCGCCACAGCGGTGCGCGTTCGTCGACGACCTGGTGAGGAACGTCGAGGTGGCCCGTGAGGTCGGGATGTTCGCGGTCGTGCACGAGGGCGACGAGGAGGCGGTCGTGGCGGCGATCAGCGGCTTCCTGGAGCTCGACCTGTCGGTTCCCGGTGCGTAACTGGGCGCAGACAGCCCAGCGGTGGTGCGGAGCGGGCCATCAGAACCACTAGTGTGCGGGTATGGCTTCCAACGATCCTCTCGAAGAGCGCCTCGCGCTGTACATCGACCACGAGAACGTGGCGATCGGCGCGCGCGACATCGGCTTCCGCTTCGACCCGCGTCCGCTGCTGGACGCCCTGGCGGAGCGTGGACGGCTGATCACGCGCCGCGCCTATGCCGACTGGAACCTGTTCAGCGACGACCGCCGGGACATGGTCGATGCCAACGTCGAGCTGATCGAGATCCCGCAGCGGTCCGACTCGGTCCGCAAGAACGCGGCGGACATCCAGATGGCGGTCGACGCGATGGAGCTCGCGCTCACCCGCGACTTCGTGTCGACGTTCGTGATCGTGTCCGGCGACTCGGACTTCACCCCGCTGGTCAGCAAGCTGCGCGAACTCAACAAGCGGGTGATCGGGGTGGGTCTGAAGGGTTCGACCTCGGCGATGTTGCCGCCGGCCTGCGACGAGTTCATCTTCTACGACCGGCTCGAGGGCATCCCGCTCCGTCAGAAGAAGGGTGGGGGCAACCAGTCCCGCTCGAAGAAGAGCACGGGACCCGCGACCTCCAAGGACAAGGGCCCGAAGGCTGCCGCCAAGCCGACGAAATCGTCACAGAAGCAGGACCTGCGCGAACTCGAGCGGGTGTTGACCCGTACCCTGGCCGGTATCCAGTCGAACACGGCGGGTGCGGTCCAGGCCTCCAACCTCAAGCGCGCGTTGCTGCGCAAGGACCCGACCTTCTCCGAGGGAGATTACGGCTTCCGCGGTTTCCGCGAGATGCTGCGCCACCTCGCCGACAACAAGGTCATCACCCTGACCGATGGGTCGGCTCCCGGCGATCCCGAGGTCGACTTCCCGTCGGCCCCGCGCGACGAGGATGCGGCGTTCAAGCTCCTGCGCGACACGGTCAAGGAACTGATGGACGAGCTCGGTGGCGATCCGCCGCTGTCGGGCCTCAAGGACCAGTTGCGCAAGCGCCAGCCGGACTTCTCCGAGAAGGACCTTGGCTACTCCGGTTTCCTCCAGTTCTGCAAGGCGGCGGTGACCAAGGACGTCGTCGAGATGGACTGGGAGGAGGAGGACGCGGAGTACTACCTCTACGTCGAGGACACCGGAAAGTCCTCCTGACCTGCGGAAACGTCCTCCGACACTGTCGGCTGTGGACACGCCGTGGACACGCGAGCGGTCACTCTCTGCCCAGGATCGTGCTCGCGAGCGTGTGCGCGACCTTCTCGTCGGCGGCCGGAAGGACGTGCGAGTACGTGTCGAGCGTGATGGCGACCGAGCTGTGACCGAGCCGCTGGCTGATGATCTTGACGTCGTGCCATCCGGTCGCCGAGGCGAGCGCGGCCGAGGCGTAGGAATGCCTCACGTCATGCAGCCTGATCCGGGGCAACCCGGCTTCGGCTGACAGTCTCAGGAACCGCGCGTAGAGCGTCTTCGGATGGATCGGCGAGCCGTCGCCGTACGTCCACACGAGTCCGGATCGCGCCAGGCCCTGCCAGTCGGTGAACGTGTCCTGCCAAACCGGCCCGGCCAACAGTCGCGCCTCGGCTTGGGCGCGCTTGCGCTGGCGCAGCGCGGCGACGGTGGCCGGGTCGAGCGCCATCGTCCGCTCGCCGGCGCGGCTCTTGGGGCGTGGCTTCCACGTGAGCGTGTGGCCGCCGTGTCCGAGCGTCCAGTCGACCCGCATCCATCCGGCATCGAGGTCGAGGTCGCCCCAGGTGAGCCCGGCGACCTCGCCAGCGCGGGCTCCCGTCGTCGCGAACAGCAGCCACGCCGCGTACAGCTCGTCCTCCTCGACGAAGCGGAGGAAGGTGCGCAGCTCCTCGATCGACCACCAGCTCGTGTGAGCACCCGCGGGTGTCGGTGGCGAGACGGCATCGGCCGGGCTGCGCTTGATCCGACCACGTTTCACCGCATCCGCGAGCGCCTTATGGAGGGCGCCGGCGACGTTGGCGACGGTCTTCGCCGACAGCGGCCGACCACCGCGTCCACCGGCGCGTTCGAGCTCGTCGTACAGCTCATCCAACATCGCTGCCGTCAGCGCCTGCAGCTGCACGGAGCCGATGCGCGGGATGACGTAGCGGCGC
>PWTE01000347.1 GCA_003563915.1 Nitriliruptoraceae bacterium | reverse complement strand
GGTGAGGGGTACCTGCCGCAGCCGGAGCCGGCCATCGCCCGGGCCCTGACCCACTACGACCACGACGAGTACGTCCCGACCGGCGCGATCCAGCACCCCGACTGGGACACGCGCCGCATCGGGTTCCAGCCCTTCCCGTTCCCGTCCTACACCGAGGAGCTGGTCCGCCGGATGCAGGCCACCGAGGTGGATGGCGACCGGCGCTTCCTGGACGCCCTCGCGCCCGAGGCGGTGCACGCCGAGCTCGTCGAGGAGCGCTTCGTCCGCGCCGCGATCGACACCGTCGGGGGCCCGGAGGTCTTCGGGCTGCCGGCCGACCTGACCCGCACGGAGACGATCGATGTCTGACCGAACCCGTGGCCGCGTGACCCGTGTCCGCCGCAGCCTGACGGGCCTGGCCCTGGCCGTCGTGCTGTGGTGGCTGGTGACCGACGTCCTGGCCACACCCGGGACGATGCTGGCCCGGTTCACCCCGACCGCGGCGGTCCCTGCGCTGCTCGAGCTGTTCGCCAGCGGGGCCGGCGTCCGCCACCTGGTCGTCACCGTCGAGCGGTTGCTGGCCGGGCTCGCGATCGCCGCGGTCATCGGCATCCCGTTGGGGGTGGCCGTCGGCCGGTCGGAACGGCTCGCGCAGACGACCGGGTCGCTGTTCCAGTTCCTCCGCATGGTGTCGCCTCTGGCCTGGACACCCATCGCGATCGTCCTGCTCGGCGTCGGCGACGCACCGGTCGTGTTCCTGGTGGCGGTCGCCGCGGTCTGGCCGATCCTGCTGAACGCGGCCGCGGGGGTGCACGCGCTCGATACGGGGTGGCTGCGCGTGGCCGCGAGCCTCGGCGCGACCCGCACGGAGCAGCTGCGCACCATCGTCATCCCGGGTATCCGCGCGCACCTCGCCACGGGCCTGCGCGTCGCCCTCGGGACCGCGTGGATCGTCATCGTCCCGGCCGAGATGCTGGGGGTCGACTCCGGCCTGGGGTACGCGATCCTGGATGCGCGCGACCGTCTGCGCTACGACGAGCTGATGGGCCTGGTCGTCCTGATCGGCGCGGTCGGGTTCGTGCTGGACAGCCTCGCGCAACGACTGGCCGCACAGACGCGCCGGCGCCGCCGGCGACCGCTGGACAGCCCGGACGTGCAGGACGTCGCGGACGCGCCGATCACGACCGTCGCGGGGCGCCGATGAGCACCACCTCGACGTCCCTGACGCTGACGACGGTGTCCCCGTCGACCTACCGCGACGCGATCAGCCACCACGCCGCCGGCGTCGCGATCGTGACGACAGCCGTGGCGGACGAGCCGGTCGGCCTGACGGTGTCGAGCGTCGCCTCCCACTCGGTCGAGCCGCCGACCCTGAGCTGCGACCTGGCGCTGACCACCCGCACGTTGCCGGCACTGAGAGCGCAGGGACGCTTCGCGATCCACCTGCTCGCCGAGGACCAAGCGGGGCTCGCATCGCGTTTCGCGCGATCCGGCGTGGACCGGTTCGCCGACACCGCGTGGCAGTGGTGGGAAGGGTTGCCGACACCCGAGGGAGCGCTCGCGAACTTCGCCTGCGAGCACCTCACCGACATCGAGGTCGGCGACCATGCCGTGGTTCTCGGGACCGTGACGGCCGTCGCCGTCGACGAACAGCAGCGTCCGCTGGTCCACCAGGGGCGCGGCTTCCACCGTCTCGGCTGACCACGCCGGGGGCTCTCGGCGGGCGCTGAGCGCGACGAGTGGGGCCAGCCTGCCACCCCGCTGGCATCATGGTCGGGCGGAGAGCGAAGCCCAAGGAGGCCCGCGATGACCGAGTTCGCACGTGCAGCACAGGACGCCCTCGGACGGCTGGGGATCGAGCTTGCCGACGGCGGACGCACGGTTCCGACGCCCCTGACCGGTGAGGAGCTGGTGGCGGTGCCCGTGCACGCCCGTGACGATGTCGTCGCCACCATCGACCGCGCCACGGACGCCTGGCCGGCCTGGGCTGCGATCCCCGCCCCCGAGCGCGGCCAGGTGGTCCGACGACTCGGGGAGCTGCTCCGTGAGCACAAGGACACGCTGGCCGACCTGATCACCCTGGAGGTCGGCAAGATCGCGAGCGAGGCCCGCGGCGAGGTCCAGGAGATGATCGACGTCTGCGACCTGGCCGTCGGGCTCTCGCGCCAGGTCGGCGGCCACACCTTCCCGTCGGAGCGACCCGGCCACCAGCTGCTGGAGTCCTGGCACCCACTGGGGCCGATCGCGGTGATCAGTGCGTTCAACTTCCCCGCGGCGGTGTGGTCCTGGAACGTCGCGATCGCGCTCGTCTGCGGCGACACCATCGTGTGGAAGCCGTCCGAGCGCACACCGTTGACCTCGCTGGGGTGCGCAGCCTTGCTGTCGCAGGCGCTGAGCGAGGCCGGCCACCCCAACGTGCACCAACTGGTACTGACGACACAACCGGACGACGCCGCGCCGCTGTTGGACGACGACCGGATCCGGTTGGTGTCCGCGACCGGCTCCACCCGCATGGGAACGGAGGTCGGCCCTCGCGTACAACGCCGCTTCGGTCGCACGTTGCTCGAACTCGGCGGCAACAACGCGGCGATCGTCACCCCGTCCGCGGACCTCGACCTCGCCGTCCGTGGCATCGTGTTCGCCGCCGCGGGCACGGCCGGCCAACGCTGCACGACCCTGCGCCGGATCATCGCCCACACCAGCGTCGCCGACGAGCTGACCGACCGCATCGCCGCCGCGTACGACCAGCTGGTGGTCGACAACCCCTGGCGTCGCGACGACGTCCACGTCGGACCGCTGATCGATGAGGGTGCCTACGCCGCCATGCGCGACGCGATCGACCGAGCGAGCACCGAAGGCGGCAAGCTCGTCACCGGCGGGGACCGGCGCGACGTGGGCCCGGGCGGCTGCTACGTCGGCCCGGCACTCGCGACGATGCCGGCCCAGACCGACCTGGTGCGCGAGGAGACCTTCGCTCCCCTGCTGTGGGTCCTGACCTACAGCGACCTGGACGAGGCGATCACCCTGCACAACGACGTCCCGCAGGGACTGTCCTCCTCCATCTTCACGCGCGACGTGCGGGAAGCCGGCCGGTTCACCGGGCCGCTCGGCAGCGACTGCGGCATCGTCAACGTCAACGTGGGTCCGTCCGGCGCCGAGGTGGGCGGCGCCTTCGGCGGCGAGAAGGCCACCGGCGGGGGCCGCGAGACCGGTTCGGACGCCTGGAAGGCCTACATGCGTCGTGCCACCACGACGATCAACCACTCCGACGAGCTCCCACTGGCTCAGGGCGTCGAGTTCTGACCCCGAGGCCCGTCCTCGCATCGCTGACCACCGTGGTGGAAGCTGTCGGTCCCCGGGCCGGTTGTCCCGGACGGAGGCCCCGACGGGACCGCGATCGAGGAGTGCGCTGTGACCGACCTGTCCGACCGTGACCACGAGCTGTGTTCGTCGGCTCCCGCGAGCTACGACGATCTCCGGGCGCTGTACATCAACTGCAGCCTGAAGCCCTCCCCGGGGTTGTCCCACACCCAGGTCCTGGCCGACCGGTCGATCGCCGTCATGGAGGCGAACAGCGTCGAGGTGGACGTGATACGTGCGGTCGATCACGACATCGCCCCCGGCGTCTACCCCGACATGACCGAGCATGGCTTCGCCACCGACGAGTGGCCTGACCTGTTCGAGCGGGTCATGGCGGCCGACATCCTGGTCATGCTGACCCCGATCTGGCTGGGCGAGAAGTCGTCGGTCGCCTCGCGGGTGATCGAGCGGCTGTACTCGAGTTCCGGCGAGCTCAACGAGCACGGGCAGTACGCCTACTACGGCCGCGCGGCGGGTTGCCTCATCACCGGCAACGAGGACGGCGCGAAGCACTGTGCGATGAACCTGCTGTACTCGATGCAGCACCTCGGGTACGTGATCCCACCGCAAGCGGATGCCGGCTGGCTCGGTGAGGCCGGACCCGGACCGTCCTACGCCGACGAGGGGTCCGGCGGGCCCGAGAACGACTTCACCAACCGCAACACCACCTTCATGACCTGGAACCTGCTCCACACGGCCAGGTGGTTGAAGGACGCCGGAGGCTTCCCGGTCCACGGCACCCAGCGCTCCCAGTGGGACGCTGGCTGCCGCTTCGACGCACCGAACCCCGAGCATCGCTGACGGCCACGTCGTCGCGACGGACCGTAGCTCCACTTCAGAGGGAAGAGTCCCCGGAGCTCGGCGGTTCCCGCAGTCGACACCACGCCCGAGCCCTATCGCCTGCGGAGGTCGCCATGTCTGGACGGATCCGAGCCGGGGTCTTCCTGACCGCCGCCGCGGTCCTGCTCGCCGCGTGTGGCGCCGCAGACGGCAGTGACGACACCGCGCCCCAAGAGGATGCGGCTGCCGACCAGGACGCTGTCGAGGCCTCCGGTGACCCTGCCCCCGACGTCGAGTTCGAGAACTTCGACGGCGAGGTCCGCACGATCTCCGATCTCCAGGGGCAACCGGTCGTGCTGAACTTCTGGGCCTCCTGGTGCCCACCCTGCGTCGCCGAGATGCCCTACATCGAGTCGGTCCACCAGGACCTCGGGGACGAGATCCAGTTCCTCGGCATGAACACCCAGGACTCCATGGGCCCCGCCCTCGACCTGGTCGACGAGACTGGCGTGACCTACGAGCTCGGCCTCGACCCGAACGGTGACATCTTCCGCACGTTCTCGGTGTTCACGATGCCGATGACCTTCTTCATCAACGCCGACGGCGAGGTCGTCGACACCCACGGCGGCATCTTCACCGAGCAGCAGCTCCGCGACCAGATCCGCGACAACTTCGGAGTGTCCTGATGGAGGTCCAGTTCGCCCTCGCGTTCACCGCCGGCCTCGTGGCGACGGTCAACCCCTGTGGTTTCGCCATGCTTCCCGCCTACCTCGCCTATTTCGTCGGCGTCGAAGGCGACGAATCGGCCACCGGCCCTAGCGCCATCGGACGTGCGCTGTTCGTCGGCGCGGTGGTGTCGTCCGGCTTCCTCGTCGTCTTCGGGGTCGCCGGCCTGCTGATCACGATCGCCCTGCAGACCGTCGTCAACGCCCTGCCCTGGGCGGCGATCGTTGTCGGGATCGGCGTGATCGTGCTGGGCATCGCCCTGCTGTTCGGTTGGGAGCTCCAGGCATCGCTGCCGAAGGTCGGGGCGCAGAAGGGCGGCAAGCGGGTCGGCGGGCTGTTCCTGTTCGGGGTCTCCTACGCGATCGCCTCGCTGTCGTGCACCCTGCCGATCTTCCTCGTCGTGGTCGTCGGCTCCGTCACCCAGTCGAGCCTGGTGGCGGGCGTGGCCACCTTCCTGGTCTACGGCCTCGGCATGTCGATGCTGCTGCTGATCGCCACCCTGGCCATCGCTCTGGGGCAACGCGGTCTGGTCAGCCGGATGCGACGGTGGTCCGGGAGCGTCAGCCGTATCTCGGGTGGGGTCCTCGTCCTCGCCGGTGGGTGGATCGTCGCTTTCTGGGCCATGAACCTGACCCGCGGTCCGCTCGGACAGAGCCGCGCGTTCCTCTTCGTCGAGCAGGTCTCCTCCTGGGCGACCAACAACCTCGGTGATCGTGCCGGGCTGCTCGGCCTCGGGTTCGCGGTCGTCCTGGCCGCCGCAGCCGCCTACGCCTACTGGGGGCGTCGCCGCCACGACGGCAGCGACACCTCGAACGAGGGCGAGGACGGGCAGGACCGCGCCGTCGAGAACGCGAGCGACGCGACGAGCTGAGGACCTCGCGAGGGTTCGTCCTGCGAGCGCCCTCGCCGTCCTGGGGGTCGACTACCTCGAGGTCGAGGTCGCCAGGTCCGTCTCCGCCGCACGTGCACGGCGGGCCTGCGGCGGCAGCGATGCCAAGAGCTGCTCGAGCGGTCCCGGCCGGGCCAGGTGGTAGCCCTGGGCCAGGTCGAAACCGAGCTCGCGGACGGCGAACAGCTGGTCCGAGGTCTCGATCCCCTCGGCGAGGACGCTCATCCCCAACCGCTGCGCCAGCCCAGCCACCGCGGTCGTGATGGCCAGCTCGCGACGGTCCTCTGCGAGGCTGTGCACGAAGGAAGCATCGAGCTTGATCAGGTCGATCGGCAGGGTGCGCAGCCGGCCGAGCGACGAGTACCCCGTGCCGAAGTCGTCCACCGCGATCGTGCAGCCCCGGTCGCGCAGCGCCGTCAGCATCCCGATCGCGGTCGTATCTCCTTCGTGCAGGATCGCCGTCTCGGTGACCTCGAACCCGACACGCTGAGGGTCGATGCCGTGCTCCTCGATGCAGTGGTCCAGACGGTCGACCAGGTCATCACGTAGCTGCACCGGCGAGAGGTTCACGTACAGGGTGAAGGGATGATCGTCAGCGAGGTGACCCTGCAGCTCGACGAGTGCGGCGCAAGCCTCCCGGAAGACCCATGGACCGAGTTCGTGCAGGACGCCGTTGCGCTCGGCGATCGGGATGAACTCGCCCGGCCCTATCGGTCCTGCGGTCGGATGGGTCCACCGGAGCAACGCCTCGGCGGCAACGACGGTGCCCGCCGCATCACCGGACAGCGCGACGAACGGCTGGAAGACCAGGTGCATCTCCCCACGATCGGCCGCACCACGCAGCTCACGGTCGATCCAGAGCTGGCGCTGGACCAGCTGGCGTAGGTCCTCGTCGAACACCCGGACGGCATCACCACCGATGGTCTTGACGTGGTACATCGCGGCGTCGGCATCCCGCACCAGCTCGTCGACGTCGACGGTGTCCGCGCGAGCGACGCTGAGCCCCACACTGGCGGTCAATCGGTGTGGACCAGCTCCGTCGAAGGGTTCCCGCACAGCCGCCAGGATCCGGTGAGCGATCTGGATCGCTACCTCCGGACCGTGGAGCTGATCGAGGATCACCACGAACTCGTCACCAGCGAACCGCGCCACGGCATCGTTCGGACGCACCTCGTCACGAAGGCGTCGCGACACCTGCCGCAGTACCTCATCCCCCAGGACGTGGCCCCCCGCATCGTTGATCGACTTGAACCCATCCAGATCGATGAAGAGGACCGCGACGCAGGACCCTGCACCGACGTTGCGGCGGGCCACCTCGCGCAGCTGGTCGCTGAGCGCCGACCGATTGAGCAGCTCCGTGAGCTCGTCGGTCGTCGCCCGACGATCCAGGTCCCGCGCGGCACGACGCGCGATCGGCAACAACAGGGCCCAGAGCAGCAGGAGGCCGACGACGACACCGAGATCGATGAGGCGGGTCAAGCCGCGCGCGGGTTCCACCGACTGCGCCGGGTCCTGCAGGATCTCCGCGATCCGAGGCTGCGGCAGATCGAGCGTGACGAAGCTGCGCAGTGCACCGTCGACGACCGCTCCGCCGGGAGGCGCGGACGGGGCGCCCTCCCCGTCGAGTGGATGCGCGTGCCCCCGTTCGTCGAAGGCGACCTCTGCGAGGTAGCCGGGCGCAGACGCGCCGACGAGGCTGGCGTCGTCGGCGGCAAGCACCGTCCCATCGCGATCCCAGATGAGGATCTGCACGACGTGATCGTCGATCGCGTAGGTCCGCAGGAGCTCGGCCTTGTCGGCGGGAGCCGCTTCCTCATCGAACCGCGACATCTCAGCGAGGAGCGGCTCGAGCACCGCGTGGCCGACGAACTCCGCGTGGAAGGCGGCTGCCCCTCGGAAGTGGTCGGTCACGACCGTGCTCACGATCACGTGCAACCCCAACCCCACGACGATGAACACCGCGGCCGAACGCCACGCGAATGCCCGCACCAGCGATCGGGGGGTCCGACCGCCGAGCCGTGCGCGCAGGCCGATCGAGCGACCGTCAGGAGCAGGGTCCATCGCCATGACCCTCACATCGGCAGGACCTCATCCCGACCCAAGTGCCGATCGCCCGTATCCCGGCTCAACGCACGTGCTGGCGGCGATCTTCACGTTCCCTTCACAACGGTCGAGTGGCGTGGACACGAGATCCACGCCACTCGACCGTTCGCGCGATCAGGTCAGTCTGAGCGTGGCGACTGCACCACCTGCTGACGGACGTCACGCATCCCCAGCCCGATCAGGACGAACAGCACGCCCATCCCCGCTGCCATCGCCGACACCCCGAAGGACAGCACCGAGGTGAACAGCGACGACTGCAGGAACGAGGCGTTCATGGCCGTCCCACGCCGCTCGTCGTCACGCGGCAGTTCCGCGTAACGCAGGCCGTCGGTGGCCCGCAGGGCGTTGCGGTCGATGGTCATCGCCTGACAGTAGGCCGTGAAGGGTCCGGCGACGTCGCGGTCCGCGAGACACACCGCGTCGTCGGGTGTTGTGATCTGCTGATCGGACAGCGTGGTGCTGACGAGGGTCCAGGTGCCGATCGCCGCGACGATCAGGATCACGCCGAAGATGATCGAACCGAGCGATGCGAGTTTGCGCATATCCATCGTTATCCGCCTCTTTCGTTGGTCTGCATCGGTAGGTCTAGGTCAGTAGGCCTACGTTGGGAGCGTCTCTAAGGGAGAGCTTCTCACGTCCAGAACACTAGGGAGCCCCCCGACCGTCCGTAGGGCCACTCCTACCCTCACCGCGGGACCACGGTCACCATCTTCCCCTGCAGGATGTCACGCAGCCGTCGGAGCCTCAAGCCAGAAGGGGCTACAGCGTGGTCCGTCCGACCCAAGCGAGCGCATCGGCTCAGGAGCTCACCGGGCGGCGCTGAGTTCCCGCGCGACCCCTGCCAGCAGGTCCTCCCAGGAGGTCTCGAACGCGGCGACACCCTGGTCCTCCAGGAGCGCCACGACCTCGTCGTACCTGATGCCGAGCGCGGCGAGTCCAGCAAGCACCTCGTCAGCGTCGTCGTAGGCGTCGGTGACGGTATCCCCACGGATCACGCCGTGGTCCGCAACCGCCTCCAGCGTGCCCTCCGGCATCGTGTTGACCGTGTCGGGAGCGACCAGGTCGACGACGTAGCGGGTGTCGTCGTAGGCCGGGTTCTTCACGCTGGTCGACGCCCACAGCGGCCGCTGCGGCCGCGCGCCGGCGGCCGCCAGCGCCTGCCACCGCTCACCCGCCGAGACCTCCTGGAAGTGCCGGTAGGCGAGACGTGCGTTGGCGATCGCGGCCTGACCCAACAGCCCCTCCGCCTGCGGGTCGTCGAGCTTCTCGAGCCGCGCATCCACCTCGGTGTCGACACGGCTGACGAAGAAGGACGCGACCGAGCCGATCGTGGACAGGTCACGCCCGGCATCGCGGGCCTGTTCGAGCCCGGCGAGGTAGGCGTCGACGACCTGGCCGTAGCGCTCCAGCGAGAAGATCAGGGTGACGTTGACGCTGATGCCCTCGGCGATGCAGGTGGCGATGGCCGGTAGCCCTTCCAGGGTGGCCGGGATCTTGATGAACAGGTTCGGCCGGTCGACCAGCCACCACAGCGCCCGCGCCTCGGCGATCGTGCGCTCGGTGTCGCGGGCCAGGCGCGGATCCACCTCGATCGAGACCCGGCCATCGACCCCGTCGGTCCGGTCGTAGACCTCGCGCAGCACGTCACAGGCCCACCGCACGTCGTAGGTCGTCAGCGCCCGCGCGGCCTCCTCGACGTCGACACGGCGGACCGCCAGGTCGTGCACCTGGTCGGCGTACGCCTCCCCCGCGCTGAGCGCCTTCTGGAAGATGGACGGGTTCGTGGTCACCCCCACGACCTGCTTCTGCGCGACCAGGTCGGCGAGGTTGCCGGTTGCCAGGCGTTCGCGACTGAGGTCGTCCAACCAGATCGACACGCCAGCAGCGGACAGCTCGGTCAGGGGGGCGGGCACATCGGTCATCGCAGCACTCCTTGGCGATCTCGAGCGTAGCCGTGCACTCCGCGCCGTCGGCGACCCGTAGGGTCAGCCCGGGTGGACCGTGATCTCGACCGCCTTTATCGCCGCGTGGACGGTCCCACCCCGCGCCAGGTCCAGCTCCGCGACGGCGCCCGGGGTGACCTCCGCGACCAGACGTACCGGCCCGTGCAGCACGACCCGGACGTGGTCACCTCGGATGTCGAGGTCGCCGACCTCCAGCGCCAGCACGTTGCGCGGGCTGCCGTGAGGAGGCGCCCGATGGAGGGCGACGGACCGTGGGTGGATGAGCAACTCCACCTCACCGTGTGCCGGATCGCCGGTCACGAGCTCCACCCCCGGCGCCACCTGCACGTGCGTGCCATCGGCGGTCCCGTGAAGCAGGTTCAGCCCGACCAGTTCCGCTGCCCAGGCGGAACGGGGCCGGCTGACCACGTCCGCGGGGCGAGCGTCCTGCACGACCCGACCGCCCTCCAGGATCACCAGCCGATCGCACAGACCGAGCGCCTCGACCGGGTCGTGGGTCACGAGCACGGTCGGCACCGAGATCTCCTCCAGGTGGGTCCGAAGGTGCGCGCGGAGCCGCTGCCGGGTCTCGACGTCCAGCGCCGCCAAGGGCTCGTCCAGGAGCAACGCCGACGGCTCGCAGGCCAGGGCGCGGGCAAGCGCGACCCGTTGCGCCTGCCCGCCGGACAGCTGTCCGGGACGGTCTCCGCTCCGGTCCGCCAACCCGATCCGGTCGAGCCACGCCAGCGCTCGCGCGTCAGCGTCAGCACGTGCGAGCCCCCGCGCCCGCGGACCGAAGGCCACGTTGTCCCGCAGGCTGAGGTGCGGGAACAGCCGGTGCTCCTGGAACACCACGCCGACGCCACGATCGGCGGCCCCCAGTCGAACCCCTGCGGCCGGGTCCTCGAGCAGACGTCCGGAGAGCTCGACCCGACCGGCGACGAGCGGTACCAGCCCCGCGATCGCTCGCAGCACCGTCGTCTTGCCCGCCCCGTTCGGCCCGAGCAACCCCACCACCTCGCCGTCGGCGACGGTCAGCCCCGCGGCCAATCGGAACCCGTCGACCTGGACCTGCAGTTCCGCGTCCAGGCTCATGCTGACGGCGCCCGGAGGTAGCGGTCGCGCAACGCGACCAGGACCGTGATCGACACGACCAGCAGGAGCAGGCTGAGCACGATCGCCGCGTCGGGATCACGTTCGAGTTCCAGGAAGACGGCCAGCGGCATGGTCTGCGTGCGGCCGGGGAGGTTGCCGGCGAAGGTGATGGTCGCCCCGAACTCCCCCAACGCCCGCGCCCACGCCAGCGCCATCCCGGCGGCCAGCGCAGGGGTCACGAGGGGCAGGGTCACCCTACGTAGGACGGTCCAGCGGCCGGCGCCGAGCGTGTCCGCCGCCTCCTCGAGCCGCGGATCGATGTTGCGGAAGCCGGCCTCGACGGTGATGACCAGGAAGGGCATCGCCACGAAGGTCGCGGCCAGCACCGCCCCCGCGGTCGTGAACGGCAAGCTGACACCGAGCGTCCGTTCCAGCACCCCACCGAACACGCCGCGGCGACCGAAGGCGAACAGCAGCGCAGCCCCGCCGACCACGGGTGGGAGCACCATCGGGAGGACGACCAGCGCGCGGAGCAGGCGCTTGCCCGGGAAGGACACCCGCGCCAGGAGCCACGCCAGCGGCACACCGAGCACGGTCGACAGTGCGAGGGACGCGAAGCTGGTGAGGACCGAGACCCGCAGCGCGGCCCCGACGCGCGCTCCCGTCACGACCTCGATCACGCGCGGCCACGGGGTCCGGACCAACATCCCGAGCAGGGGGAGCAGCAGCAGCGCCAGGGCCGCCACGACCAGCACCGCGAACACCGACGGCAGCGTCATCCGGGACACGATCCCACGCTCACCTGGGAGCCGGGGTCGTGGCGAGGTGGCAGCCGGAGCGCTCACGACGCCACCTCGGCGGTCACCGGGTCGAACCCTGCGGCAGCCAGACGCTGCCGACCCTCCTCGCCTCGGACGAAGGCTGCGAAGGCCTCGGCCGCGACGGCGTTCGGTGCCTCGCGCAGCACCGCCAGCGGGTACACGATCGGGTGCGCCGCTGCCTCGGGCAGGGGCACGCCCTCGACGCGACCGTCGGCGGCCAGTACGTCCGAGCGGTACGCGACCCCGACGTCCGCCTCGCCCAGCGCCACCTTCGTCACGACCGCCCGGACGTTGACCTCCAGGCTGGCCGGGGAGACCGCCACGCCCTCCGCCTGCAGCAACGCCTGCGTGGCCGTCCCCACCGGGACCTCGGCGGCACCGATCACCACCACGAGGTCGTCCCGGGACAGATCGGCCAGGCCTGCGACCTCCTGCGGGTTGCCCGGCGCGACGACCAGCTCGAGCTGGTTGACCGCGACCACGTGCGACGCCGCGACCAGACCGTCCTCCTCGACCCGTCGCAGTGCGACCTCGCCGGCCGGGAGGAAGACGTCGGCGCGGAGCCCCTCCAGCAGCTGGAAGGCCAAGAGCTGCGAGCCACCGGCGGCGACCACCACCTCGGTCCCCGGGTTGATCGCCTCGAAGCGCTCGGCCAGGTCCTCGGCGACGTCGGTCAGCGAGGCCGCGACGAGCACCACCACCTCGCCGGCGACGGCGTCCTCCGATGGTGCCGCGGCGGGGTCACAGGCGCTCAGCCCGAGCCCGACGAACAGCGCCACGACGACGGCGCGGGCGGCGATCATGCCGCCCCCGGCTCGTACGCCGGCAGCGCCTTCAGCCGCCGGTGGACATCGGCCGAGACCAACAGCTCACCGAGTGCCTGCGCCCCCGGATGGTCCCAGGCGTGCTCGGCGATGCGTAGCTCCACCCGATGGGTCTCCAGTGGGTGGAAGGACAACCCGAGCACCAGCGCGGCCGGCTCGATCGTGACGGCAGGCAGGCCCGTCGCGGCCGCCTGGCGGGCCGCATCGAGGTGGCCGCGGGCTCGTGGCCCGCCCACGTCCGCACCCTCCGGGAGCGCACGGACGAACGCGGCCTGGGCGGCGGCACCGGCCTCGCGTTGGATCACGGGGCCGCGCCCCTCCAGGGCCGCCGCCACACGGCCCTCTCCCCCGGGGGGCCCTGCCAGTCCGGTCCGCCAGCGAGCCAGCGGGACGACGTGCCCCTCGGCAGGCGGGTCGAGGTGGTGGTCATGGACCACCGCTGCGTGCGCCCGGCCCTCCGTCACCGCAGCGCTGGCGGCACGTGAGGCAGCCACCACCGCGACCAACCGTCCGCGCTGGCCACCGCCGCGACCACCCGGTCCCAGTCGCTCCAGGATCGCGAGCGCCGGATCGCAGCCGACGACCACGAAGCCATCAGGTGATGCCCGGGGAAGCGGCCGGAACCGGCCGTCCTCGACGATCCCGTCCGGTGGCAGCCAGGAGCCCTCCTCCGCCACCACGGGCGTCACGACCAGCCGCTCTGCGACGTACGCGGCG
This sequence comes from Nitriliruptoraceae bacterium, assembly GCA_003563915.1. Classification (GTDB taxonomy): domain Bacteria; phylum Actinomycetota; class Nitriliruptoria; order Nitriliruptorales; family Nitriliruptoraceae; genus CSSed11-175R1. Next base: position 23,419 of record PWTE01000347.1, on the reverse strand, counting down.
CGAACGGCCGTGGTCGGCGGTGGCCCACCGAGCACCGCGAGGATCTCCGCGTCCGGGACGGTCGTGAGCAGGGCGTCGACGGTGGTCCCCAGGGCCGTGGCCAACCCGAGCGCAACATCGACGCGCGGCAGGTGGCGACCCGCCTCCAGGGCCCCGATGGTCTGTCGACTGGTGCCCGCCCGCTCGGCGAGGTGACCCTGGGTCCAGCCGCGCCGCTCCCGGGCGGCACGCACCCGGGCCGCCAACACCTGACCGTCGACCTCGTTCACGTTCCTCCTGTGCTGGACCAGCAGGGACCGATATCGACCGCAGCGCCCACGGTGGAGCCGACCGGATCTGGGCGAGACCGCGATGCTCGTAACCAAGCCTACTGAAGCTAGTTCTCTGGCACCACCCGGAACCGCCACGCAACGGTCCCTGTGGGGCCCGGGGCACCGGAGCCCTCGGGGGACCGCCAGGTCCCCCCGCCGCGAGCTACCGTCCCGACGATGCCGCTCCCCCTGCGTACCCGCCTGTTCGCCTGGCTGCTTCCCCGTCTGCCGGGGGGCACGGTCGCCGGCGCCCACCCCGAGGCGATCGCCCGGATGCAGGAGCGCACGATCCCGGACACCCCGGTCACCCGCGCGGTGATGGGCCGGCCTCTGGCGCGTGTCCGCATCGACGAGGTGGAGGTGCAGGGAGTGGAGCAGGCACTCACCACACGCCGCTACCACCCGGACCCTGGCCGCGACGACCTGCCTCTGCTCGTCTACCTGCACGGAGGTGGCTGGGTGCTGCGCGACCTGGAGGTGGCCGACTGGCTCCTCACGCGGGTTGCCCGGGCGACCCCCGCGGTGGTCCTCTCCGTGGACTACCGCGTCGCCCCCGAGCCCCCCTTCCCCGCTGCCGTCGATGACGCGGTCACCGCGATCCGATGGCTGTCTGCCCACGGCCAGCAGGTTGGAGGCGACCCCCGCCGGATGGCCGTCATGGGCGAGAGTGCCGGGGCGAACCTGGCGACCGTCGCCGCGCTGACGCTCCGCAACGAACGGGTGCTCGCGGCTCAGATCCTGCTCTACCCGCCGGTCGACCTGACGGGCGACATCCGGAGCCTGCCCGACGACCCGGACCCACCGATCCTGACCCGCGAGGGACAACGCACCTTCCGTGCGCTCTACCTCGGCGCGGCAGACCCGACCGACTGGCGCGCTTCACCGCTGTTGGCTCCGGACCACCGTGGGCTGCCACCCACCCTGCTCGTCGTCGGGGATCACGATCCGCTCGCACCCGACGTACGACGGTACGCCGAGGTGCTCGAGAGGTCCGGCGTGCCCGTACGGCTACGCACCTACCGGGACGCGGTGCACGGCTTCCTGTGCTTCCCCGGCGTGGTGCACCACGCGACCCAGGCGGCCGTGGACATCGTCACGGAGCTCCGTCACCACCTGCACCCGGGAGGGAACACCCCATGACCGTGCTCTTCGTCGCCGCGCTCGAGGAGGAGACCACCGCGCTCGCAGACCTGGACCTCGTGCACGTCGGGGTCGGCAAGGTCGAAGCCGCCACCCGGCTCGCCCACCACCTTGCGACCGTCGCACCACGGCCCGACCTCATCGTGAACCTGGGGACCGCATCGTCGCCGACCCTGCTGACCAGCAGCGACTGGCCAGGATCGCCGACCTGGTGGACATGGAGGGGTACGCGGTCGCCGCCGTCGGCGAGCGGTTCGGCATCCCGGTCCGCATCGTCAAGGCCGTGTCCGACGGGGCCGACCAGCAGGCGCAGGCGAGCTGGAACGAGACCCTGGCCAGGTGCTCGGCCGCACTCGCCGCCTGGATCGAGGCGGCGGGGCTGCGCGCGCGGTAGGTCGCAGGTCCTCAGCGCAGGTGGTCCGGCAGACGGTCGAGCATCCCGAGACACCGATCGAGCTGATCCAGGGCGATGTGCTCGTCCGGCTGGTGGGCGACGGCGATGCTGCCGGGTCCGCAGACGACGGCGGCGATGCCCCGCTGTTCGTACAACCCGGCTTCGGTGCCGAACGGCACGACCTGGCAGGGAGGATCGTCGAGCAGTCGTCGGACCAGCGTCGTGGCGGGGTCACCCGGCGTTCGCTCGAGCCCGTCGACGGCACCGACGGTGGCCGTCTCGATGGTCGCCTCCGGGTGGATGGTCCGCATCCGCTCGAGGAGCTCCGCCTCGATCCGATGGAGGCGGCCCAAGGTGAACTCCGCGTCGTCGCGACAGACCGGCCGGAACTCCCAGTCGACCGTGCAGGCCCCGGCGATCACGTTCCGAGCACTGCCTCCCTCCACACGACCCACGCTCAGGGTCGTCTCCGGCGGGTCGAACGGGCTGTCCTCCGGGGCGCGCTCCCGCAACGCCTCTCCCAGCTCCAGCAGTGCGGTCACGAACCGCGCCGCGTACTCGACCGCGTTGACCCCCAACCGCGGCGAGGACGCGTGCCCCTCCATCCCCGCGAACGCGGTCGTGTACTCGTAGCAGCCCTTGTGGGCCTCGACGATCGCCAGCTCCGTGGGCTCCCCGACGATCGCGACCGCCGGCAGCGGTCCCGCCACCAGCTGTTCGATCAGCAGAGGCGCCCCGAGGCACCCCACCTCCTCGTCGAAGGTGAGCGCGACGTGGACCGGCCGAGCCAGGTCGGCCTCGGCGAACCTCGGGGCCATGGCGAGCACGCACGCGATGAACCCCTTCATATCCGCGGCACCTCGACCGTGGATCGCCCCGTCACGCAGGGTCGCGATGAAGGGCGGGGAGGTCCAGCCCTCGGGGTCGGCGGGGACCACGTCGGTGTGGCCGGACAGGACGACACCACCGGCGACCGGCGGTCCGATCCGTGCCAGCAGGTTCGCCCGCCGTCCCTCGTCGTCGTAGCTGAGCTGGGTCTCGGCACCGACCTGCTCGAGCCGGGCCTGGCAGTACGCGATCAACTCGAGGTTCGAGCCGCCCGTGACCGTCGGGAAACCGATCAGGTCCGACAGCACGGTGACGACGTCCTCACGGAGGTCGGCCACCTCAGGCCTTCACGAACAGCTCGCGGGGGACGCTGGCCAGGCACTCGGCCGGTCCCTCGTCGCGGATCAGGATGCTCTCGGTGATCTCCAGGCCCCAATCGTCCATCCACAGCCCCGGCATGAAGTGGAAGGTCATGCCGGGTTCCAGGATCGTCCGGTCGCTGGAACGGAAGCTGATGGTGCGTTCGCCCCAGTCCGGCGGGTAACTCAAGCCCACCGCGTAGCCACAGCGGCCTTCCCGTTCGATGCCCGCCTTCTCGAGCGACGTGTACAGCGCGTCGGCGACCGCACCGGCGTGGTTGCCGGCGCGTGCTGCCTCGAGACCAGCCTCCATGCCTTCGGCGACCGCCGCCTCGGCGTGGCGCATCTCCTTCGGTGGGGTGCCGAGGTAGACGGTCCGGCACAACGGCGCGTGGTACCGGCGGTAGCAGCCCGCGATCTCGAAGAAGGTGCCTGCCCCCGACTCGAACACCCGGTCGTCCCAGGTCAGGTGCGGCGCGGACGCGTCCGCCCCCGTCGGCATCAGCGGAACGATCGCCGGGTAGTCGCCGCCGAACCCGTGCTCACCAGCGACGCCGGCGATCCCGGCCTTGAAGACCTCCGCGACGAGGTCGCTCTTCCGCAGGCCCGGCTCGATCATCTCGAAGATGCGCTCGTGCATCCGTTCGACGATCTGGGCGGCGCGACGCATGTAGGTGATCTCACGCTCGGACTTGACCGCGCGTTGCCAGTTCACCAGACCGGTCGCATCGACGAAGGTCGCGTCGGGAAGCCCCTGGGTCAGGTTCAGGTGCGCAGCTGCTGCGTAGTAGTAGTTGTCCATCTCGACGCCGATGGTGGCGCCAGCGAACCCCAGCTCCCGCAACACCTCGGCCAGGTGGGTGTGGGGATGCGCCGTCGTCGACTGCACCAGGTCGTCGGGGTAGCCGATGATCGACGCGCGATCCATGTACACGGTCCGGTACGCCCCCTTGGCGTCCATCGCCCGACCCCACCACCGTGGTGGATCGTGATGGGTGACCACGACGGCCTGGTGGGTGTAGAAGGACCAGCCGTCGTAGCCGGTGAGCCAGGCCATGTTCGACGGGTCGCTGGCGATCAGGACCTCGATGCCGCGATCGTCCATCGCCGCCCGCACCTTCGCGAGGCGTTGCTCGTACTCCTCCGACTCGAACGGCAGGTGGAGGAGCGGCGCCGTGGCCATCGGCGCACCCACCATGTGCTCGCCCTGTTCGGTCAGGGCTTCGGGGTCGCTCAGCGGGGCCTCGTCGCCGCGTCCCTCCCGTGGTTCTTCCGTCAACTCACCTCACCTCAGTGTTCGGCGACCGCTCCCAGGAAGGAACGGGTGCGGTCCTCCTGTGGATCGTCAAGGACCTGCGAGGGCGGCCCGGACTCGACGACCCGCCCCTTGTCGAACATCAGGATGCGGTCGGCGATCTCGCGCGCGAACCCCATCTCGTGGGTGACCAGCATCATCGTGGTCTTGCCCTCCTCCGCGATGTCGCGGAGGACTTTGAGGACGTCACCGACCAGCTCGGGGTCCAGCGCCGAGGTGACCTCGTCGAAGAGCATCACCGACGGCTGCGTCGCCAGGGCGCGGGCGATCGCCACACGCTGCTTCTGCCCACCGGAGAGCTGCCCGGGGGTGTGGTTGGCGTGCTCGGCCAATCCGACCTTGGCCAGCAACTCCATCCCCAGGTGCTGGGCCTCCTCGCGGGACGTGCCGTGGACCTTGACGGGCGCGAGCATCACGTTCTCGATCGCGCTCATGTGCGGGAACAGGTTGAAGTGCTGGAACACCATCCCGATGTTGGAGCGCACCTTGCGGATGTGCCGCTCGCTGGCGGCCTTCAGCGACCCCGCGGACGTCTCCTCGTGGTAGAGATGCTGGCCGCCGACCTGGATCGTGCCCGCGTCGATGTGTTCCAGCGTCATGGTCACGCGCAGGATCGTCGTCTTGCCCGAGCCGCTCGGCCCGATGATGACGACGCGCTCCCCCGGTTCGACGTCGAGGTGGAGGTTCTCGAGCACCGTCAACGAGCCGAAGGCCTTGTCGACGGCACGGAACCGCACGCTCGCGGCGCCCTTGTCGGAGAGGTCCGTCCGGTCGGTCTCAGTCACGTTCGTACTCAATGCTTTCCTCCAGACGACGGACCAGCCATGCCGCCGGCAGGCTGACCAGCAGGAACCCGACGCCGATGAGCAGGTACGGCTCGACCGGCCTGAAGTCGTCGGCGCGGATGGTGTTGGCGAAGAACAGCACTCCCGCGGTACTGAGGACCGCGTCCCCGATGGGGACGTCCTTGAAAGCCGCCACGAGGTAGTTCCCCAGGGTCGGCAGCACGTTCGGGACCGCTTGCGGGATGATGATCCGGGTCCACTTGGTGGCCGGGTCGAGGTTGAGCGCGATCGACGCCTCCCACTGCCCCTTCGGCACGCTGTTGATGCCGGCCCGGTAGGCCTCGGAGGCGTAGGTGGCGTAGTGGATGCCGACCACGATGAACAGGATCACGATCGGGTTCAGCGTGAGCCACGGGGTGGCCCGCACCAGGACCTGGGCGAAGAACATCTGCACGAGGATCGGCGTCGAGCGGATGAACTCGATCACGAACGCCGCGGGCAGGCTGACGTACGGTCGCTCCGAGCGCCGGAGCAGGGCCATGACCAACCCGAGCGACGCGGCGATCAGGAACCCGAGGACCGTCGCGCGGGCGGTCGTGTACAGCCCTCGCAGCATCTGCGGGACCAGGTGGAAGAAGTAGTCCCAGCCGAAGGACACGTCACGGCCGGGTGTGAACTGCGAGCGGAAGCGACCACTCGGTGCTTCGACGACCGCGAGCAGCGAGAGCCCGAGGACCACGAGGATGACCGGAACGAGCACCTCGGGCCGGCGGTACCACTTGTGGCTCTGCTCGATCTCGAACTCGAAGGTGCCCGCCGGCCGTGCATCGTCGGACGCTGTGGGCGGGGCCTCGGGGCGGTGGTTGTCGTCAGCCATCTCCCTAGCTCCCTGCCGTCGCGGCCACGTTGATCGGGACGGCGGAGCGACCCGTGCGCTGCTCGAACCGGCGGTCGAGGACGCGTTCGGCCAGGCGGAACAGGCCGTTGACCCCCTGGGCGAGGATGAAGTAGATGAACAGCACGTTGATGAACAACACCGTGACCCCGAGCGCCCCCTGCGCCAGCATGCCGGCGATCAGGTTCTGCGTCGCTCGCATCAGGTCGAAACCGGCGACGACCGACACCAGCGCCGTGCCCTTCAGGATCTCGATCGTCAGGTTGCCCATCGGAGGCAGGATGATGCGCAGGGCCTGAGGTAGCACCACGAAGCGGAGACGCTGTGTCGGGCTGAGGTTCAGGGCGATACAGGCTTCGCCCTGACCCTTCGGGATCGCCAGGATCGAGCCGCGGATGATCTCCGCGCCGTAGCCACCCATGTTGAGGCCCAGCGCGATGGCGCCGAGCACGGCGACCGACCGTCCCCGGAGCCAGGGGAAGACATCCCCGAGCAGGATGGGGATCGCGATCACCATGATCGTCAGCAGGATGATCGAGGAGATCCCTCGCGCGAACTCCACGAACCCGAACGAGATCCCGCGGACCCACTTGCGCTCCGACAACCTCCCGACCCCGACGACCAGGGACAGGAACAGCCCGAGCGCGAAGGCACCGGCGAGGATCCGCACGGTCGCAAGGGCACCGTTCCACAACTGCGCATACTGGCCCGGTGTCAGCACCAGGTCTTCCACGACCTGCCTCCCTTACGCTCCCTCAGCGGCGTTCCTGACCGTCCGGCTCTCCCGTTCCGCACGGCGTGCCTCACCGGACCCCGGCCCAGTCTAGGGGCCGAGGTCCGGCGAGGGCGGAGATCAGTTGAGGAAGTCCTCGAGGGTCAGGGTGTTGGCCAGTTCGACGTCCTCTTCAGAGAACAGGTCGTAGGCCGTGATGATCTCCATCGTGGTGCCGTCCTCGCGGAACCGGTTCAGCACCTCGTTGAAGGCGTCGCGGAAGTCCTCGTCAGCGAAGCCATGCCCGCCACACGGGAAGACCTCGTTGCCGTCCGCATCGATCGGGAAGAACGGCTCGACGCCTTCCATGCCGTCACGAGCAGCCACCTGCGTGGCCACGGTTGCGGCCGTACCGGTCACGGCATCGACCTCACCGGCTTCCAGCGCGCGGTACATGCCGTCGATGTCACCGAAGACCTCGACCTGCGCGTCCGGGACGCCAGCGTCCTCGAGGTAGCCGACCTCGACCGTGCCGGTCGCGACAGCCACGGTGATGTCCGGGTTCTCGACGAGCGACTGGTAGTCGACGATCCCCAGCGGGTTGCCCTCCTCGACCGCCAACGACTCAGCGATGCAGTAGTCAGGGTCGCTGAAGAAGATCTGCTCCGCGCGCTCCGGGTTGATGTACATCCCGGCCGTGATCATGTCGAACTGTCCGGCCTGCAGCCCACCGATCAGCTCGCCGAACTCCACGACCTCGGCGTTCATCTCGTCGATCCCGAGCTCAGCCAGGACGGCGCGCGCCACATCGGGCGCGATCCCCGTGACCTCGCCGTCGTCATCGACGTACCCGAAGGGCACCTCGTTGGCGACGCCTACGGTCACCGAGCCCTGCTCCTGGAGGTCGGCGAGCAGGCCCGTAGCTTCGGGCGCCTCGTCGGCGGGGGCAGGCTCGTCGGCTGCGCCGTTGCAGGCCACAGCGACCAGCGCGAGGGCAGCGAACGCTGCCGTGGCGCGCAGCCACCGGGTCATCTTCTTGGGTCCGTTCATGGATCTCATCCTCTCGACATCGGTCGGTGTCACAGCCACGGGCGAGCGCGGGGACCGGCGGTAGGGGAACACCTCACCAGGGCGTTCCGACCTCGAGGTCGTGGGGCGACCGTCGAGGCCCGCTCGGTCAACGTTCTGGGTGACCTAACGCGGGAGCGGATCGGCCGCTCCCGGAGTCATCTCGCCGTGCGTGACCGCAGAGGGTGAGCCGTTGTGGCTCCCCCGTCACCACACGCCGGGGTGGCCCGTGGTCGCGGTCTCGCATGGGTGCTGCGGTGAACAGGGTCGCGCCTCCGCTCGTGACTCCGAGACCGATAGTAGGAATCTTCCGGGTCGGTGTCCAGACGGTATCCATATCCGATACAGACTGGATACAGTGCGGAGACGCTCGCGCAACGGCCCCAGGGTGGTCGGGGTCGCGGGCGATGATGGAACCGGGGCCCCGACGAGGCACACCTCTCGGGGCCCGTACAGCTGCGTTGCCACGACCGAGGGACCGGTGACCGCGACCAAGCCGACGACCGAGCAGATCTTCCGCGAACTGCGCGAACGGATCTGCCTGCTCGACCTGGCACCGGGTGCCCGACTCACCGAAGAGGCACTGGCACGGGAGTTCGGCGTGAGTCGGACCCCGATCCGTCAGGTGCTGGACCGTCTGGAGTTCGAACACCTGGTCGACCAGCATCACGGTGCCGGCGCCCGCGTGGCTTCGCTCGACAGCCGCGACCTGCGCGATGTCTGGGCGGTCCGGCTACGGGTCGCCGACCTGGTCGGCGAGTTCGTGAAGCTGCCGGCATCCCCGCAGGTCATCGCAGAGCTGCAGAGGATCCGGCAGGACATCGAGCAGATCCGCAGGACCAGGGACATCCGCGAGCTCGGCCGGCTCTACAACCGGTTCCACGAGACGTTCCTTCGGATGGTCCCGAACCAGACGCTGCGGTGGATGCACGACGTGCTGTTCCACCAGACAGCCCGGGAGTGGCTGCGGTTCCTCCCCGAGATGGACCTCGACGCCGAGCTCGACATCATGGAGGACGAGCTCGACCAGACGATCGCTGCGCTGACCGACGGGGATGGCGACCCGGAGAGGCTCGCGAAGCTGCGTGCCGAACACATGCGGGAGCTCCTCGCCCGTTTCAACGCGCACCTGCGAGGACCCCACTGACACCCCGCCGATCCCGGTGCCGATAGGACCCCCCAGCACCTTCACCAACCGCACCATCACCGACCGCGGAGGACCGAGTATGACCGCACGCGACCCGCAGCACCTGGACGCTCCGGGCACCGTCGCCGTCTGGGGCGGCGAGCCCCACCCGATGGCCGACGGCATCACCCAGGTTCCCGTCGTCCACAGTGTGTCCTTCGGCTACGACGACTTCGACGAGTGGTACGGCGTCGCGATCGGCGACCGTCCCGGCCACATCTACAGCCGCAACACCAACCCCACCGTCGACGCCTTCGAGGAGAAGGTACGCCTGATGGAGGGCGGCCAGGCGGTGACCTCGGCCGCGACCGGTATGGCGGCGATCAGCAACACGCTCTACGCGCTGCTGCGTCCGGGCAAACGGGTCGTGAGCGTGAAGGACACCTACGGCGGGACCTCGAAGATCTTCACGGAGTTCCTGCCCCAGTACGACGTCGACGTCGAACTGTGCGACACGACCGACGCGGATGCGATCGAGGCCGCGATCGCGGCGGGCTGCGACCTGCTCTACCTCGAGACCCCCACCAACCCGACCCTGAAGATCATCGACCTCGAGCGCTTGACGGCAGCTGGACACGACGCGGGCGCGATCGTGGTCGTCGACAACACCTTCGCGACACCGATCAACCAGAACCCCTTGGCGCTGGGGGCCGACCTGGTCATCCACAGCGCGACCAAGTTCCTGGGCGGGCACGCGGACGCACTCGGGGGCGTGGTGGTCGGCCGCGAGGACCTGATCGAGCGGATCTACCACTACCGCGAGATCAACGGCGCCACCTTGCATCCGGAAGCCGCCTACCTGCTGCTGCGTGGCATGAAGACCCTCCACCTGCGTGTCGAGCGCCAGCAGGCCAACGCCCAGCGCATCGCGGAGTTCCTCGAGCAGCAGGAGCAGGTCACCGTGGTGAACTACCCGGGACTGCCGTCGCACCCCCAACACGAGATCGCCCGCAAACAGATGCGGGGTTTCGGTGGGATGCTGAGCTTCGGTCTCGATGGCGGACTGGACACGGTCGCCCGGTTCTTCCCGAAGCTCCGACTGTCCCACGCGGCGGCGAACCTGGGGTCGGTCGAGACGATCGTCGCCCCCCCGGCCACGGCCAGCCACGTCGAGTGCACGCCGGAGGAACGCGCGGCGCTGGGCATCCCCGAAGGCCTGCTGCGCTACTCGGCCGGGATCGAGGATGTCGACGACCTGATCGAGGACCTGCGGCAGGCGCTCGCCTCGCTCTGACGGCGGTGGCACGCTGCCGCCGTCGCGGAGGAGGCGGCCGATGGGCACGATCCACGTCCTGACGCGAGACGAACTGCGGAGCTCGGTCGGACTCGGCCAGGGTGAGCTCGAGGCGATCCAGGCGGTCTACCCGCTGATCAGCGCCGGTCGGGCCCAGATGCCACCGATCATGCGGATCGACGTCGCCGAGCACCACGGCGAGATCGACGTCAAGGCGGCGTTCCTCCCCGGCGACGACGGCATCGCGGTCAAGGTGTCTGCCGGGTTCTTCGACAACCCGTCACGGGGGCTCCCGAGCCTCGGGGGGCTGATGCTGCTCTTCGACGCCCGGACCGGCACCCCCGTCGCTGCCCTGTTCGACGGTGGGTACCTGACCGACCTGCGGACGGCGTTGGCTGGAGCGGTGGCCACGGACCACCTCGCCGTCCCGGACGCGTCCGTCATCGGCATCGTCGGCGCTGGGGTGCAGGCACGCCTGCAGCTCGAGGCGGTACGGCTCGTCCGGCCGGTCGCCCGGGTCCAGGTGTGGGCCCGCGATCCGGCCAGGGCACAGACCTTCGTCGACGAGGTGACCCGCGACCTGCAGCTCCCCACCGTCGTCGCCCCCACCGTCGCCGAGGCTGCCCGTGACGCGCACGTGCTTCTCACCACGACGCCGACCGAGGAGCCGCTGGTGCACGTGGATGCGCTCCACCCGGGGTTGCACATCACCGCGATCGGCTCCGACGCCGAGCACAAGCAGGAACTGGACGTCGAGGTGGTCCGGGCCGCGGACGTGATGGTCGTCGACCACCGGGGGCAGAGCGCCCGGCTGGGGGAGCTGCGGGCCCCGGTCGCCGCCGGCTTCGACGACGCCGAGGCGGTCGAGCTCGGCGAGGTGGTCACCGGCGACCATCCGGGACGCCGGACCACCGAGCAGGTGACCGTGTGTGACCTGACCGGGACCGGGGCCCAGGACACCGCGATCGCCTCGCTGGCCTACGAGCGCTGCCGTCACGAGGGGGTCGGGATGGTCGTCGATGTCTGAGCTGCCCGTCACGGCAGCCGACGTGGCTGCGGCACGCTCACGGATCCGGGGGCTCACGCTTCGGACGCCGCTGGTACCGGCGACCGAGCTGTCGCGCCGGTGTCAGGTGTCGGTCTCGTTGAAGCTCGAGTCGATCCAACCGACCGGCAGCTTCAAGGTCCGCGGAGCGGCATCCAAGCTGACGTCCCTGGACCCCGAGGTGGCGCGTCGCGGCGTGGTGACCGCGTCGACCGGCAACCACGGCCGCGCGGTGGCCCACGTCGCGGCACGGTCGGAGGTGCCGGCCACGATCTGCCTCTCGGACAACGTCCCGGCCGGCAAGGTGGCCGCGCTGGAGGCGCTGGGCTGCGAGCTGATCGTCGGCGGCGACTCGCAGGCCGCCGCGCTGGAGACGGCGGCCGAGATCGTGGCCGAGCGGGATGCCACGCTGGTGCACCCCTTCGACGACGTCGAGGTGATCGCGGGCCAGGGCACGATGGCGTTGGAGGTGTGCGAGGACGCGCCCGACGTCTCGACCCTGCTGGTGCCGCTGTCGGGCGGCGGCCTGGCGGCGGGTATCGCCGTCGCCGCCAAGACCAGCCGGCCGGGTACCCGCGTGATCGGGATATCGATGGAGCGGGCGGCGGTGATGGCCGCGAGCCTCGACGCCGGCCATCCGGTCGACCTGCCGGAGGAGCCGACCCTGGCGGACAGCCTGCAGGGCGGGATCGGGCGAGACAACGCCACGACGTTCCCGATCCTGGCCGCACTACTGGACGAGGTCGTGCTGCTCGACGAGCAGGCGATCTGGGACGGGATGCGTCACGCGTTCGACGCGCACCGGCTGATCCTGGAGGGCGGCGCAGCGGTCGGTATCGCGGCGCTGCTCACCGGCCGCATCGACCTGGCGCGGGACCACCACGTCGTCGTCGTCGCGACGGGCGCGAACGCCGAGGCCGACCACGTCGCGGCCCTGGCCCAAGGCGCGACGACCGCCCCCACCGCCTGACCCGCCCACGCCTCGAGTGTGGTGATCCACGGCAACCATCTGCCCTCGATCACCACACGTGGCCCCGGTCAGGCCGAGAGCGCCGACGATCAGGCGGCGTTGGCGGCCTCGATCAGGACGTCGGCGGCGCGATCGATCTCCTCCGGCGTGTGGGCGGCGGAGACCTGCGTGCGGATCCGGGCCTCGCCCTTCGGGACCACCGGGTAGCTGAACGCGGTCACGTACACGCCCAGCTCGAGCGCCCGCTGGGCGATCGCGGTCGCCCGCGACGCATCCCCCACCATGATCGGCGCGATCGGGTGCTCCCCCGGCAGCAGCTCCAGCCCACCGGCCTCCAGTCGGGCGCGGAACCGCGCCGCGTTGTCGTGCAGCCGCTGCCTCAGCTCCGGGTGCCGCTCGACCAGGTCCATCGCCGCCAGCGACGCCGCCACGATCGGCGGTGCCAACGAGTTCGAGAACAGGTAGGGCCGCGAGCGCTGCCGCAACAGGTCGACGATCTCCTTGCGCCCGCTGGTGTAGCCGCCGCTCGCCCCACCGAGCGCCTTGCCCAGCGTGCCCGTGACGATGTCGACCCGGTCGGCCACCCCGAACCGTTCCGGCGTGCCGCGACCACCGTCGCCGACGAACCCGACCGCGTGCGAGTCGTCGACCATGATCAACGCGTCGTACCGGTCCGCCAGCTCACAGATGCCGTCGACCGGGGCGAGGTAGCCGTCCATGGAGAACACCCCGTCGGTGACGACCAGCCGGCGCCGGGCGTCCTGCGCCTCCTTGAGCCGGGCCTCCAGCTCGCCCAGGTCGGCGTTCGCGTACCGCAGCCGCTGGGCCTTGCACAGCCGGATCCCGTCGATGATGGACGCGTGGTTCAGCGCGTCGGAGATGACCGCGTCGCGGTCGTCGAGCAGCACCTCGAACAGCCCGGCGTTCGCGTCGAAGCAGGAGCTGTAGAGGATCGTCGCCTCGGTGCCGAGGAAGCCCGACAGCCGCGACTCGAGTTCCTCGTGGATCTCCTGGGTCCCGCAGATGAACCGCACGGACGCCATCCCGAACCCCCACCGGTCCAGCGCATCCCGGGCCGCGGCGACGATGTCGGGGTGATCCGCCAGGCCGAGGTAGTTGTTGGAGCACAGGTTGATCAGGGGGGCGTCGCCGACCGTCACGCTGCCGCCCTGAGGGGAGGACAGCGGCCGCTCCGCCTTGTAGGTGCCCTCGTCCTTCAGGGCCGCGAGCTCGGCCCGCAGCTCGTCGCGGACTGCCTCGTTCACGTCGTCCTCCTCACACGCTGGTCCAGTCGAGCAGGACCTTGCCCGCCCGGCCGTCGGCGGCGGTGTCGAACGCCTCGTCGAAGTCGGTGTAGCCGAAACGGTGGGTGATGACCGGGGAGATGTCCAGTCCGGACTGCAGCATGACGGTCATCACGTACCAGGTCTCGTACATCTCCCGGCCGTAGATCCCGGCCAGCGTCAGCATGTTGAACACGACCGTGGTCCAGTCGATCGCGATGTCCTCGGTCGGGATACCGAGCAGGGCGACGCGACCGCCGTGCGACATGTTCGCGAGGATGTCACGGAGCGCGGCCGCCTGCCCGGACATCTCCAACGCGACGTCGAAACCCTCGGTCATGCCGAGTTCCTTCTGCACAGCGGGGAGCTCATCGGTGCGCACGTCGACGGTCCGGGTCACCCCCATCTGCGTGGCCTGCTCGAGACGGTGGGGGTTCACGTCGGTGATGACCACGTGGCGGGCACCGGCGTGACGGGCCACGGCCGCCGCCATCTGCCCGATCGGCCCGGCGCCAGTGATCAGTACATCCTCGCCGAGCACCCGGAACTTCAGTGCCGCGTGGACCGCGTTGCCGAAGGGATCGAAGATGGCGGCGATGTCGTCAGGGACGTCGTCCTCGTGCTTCCACAGGTTGGTCATCGGCAGTGCGATGTACTCCGCGAACGCGCCGGACCGGGTCACGCCGACGCCCTCGGTGGCCGCGCAGAGGTGGCGGCGGCCGGCCATGCAGTTGCGGCAGCGCCCGCAGACCAGGTGGCCCTCACCGGAGACGCGGTCGCCGACCTGGAAGTCGTTGACGTTGTCCCCGACGGCGGCCACCTGGCCGACGAACTCGTGGCCGATGGTCAGCGGCGTGGTGACCGCGCTCTGGGCCCAGTCGTCCCAGGCGCGGATGTGCAGGTCGGTACCGCAGATGCCGGTGGTCGTGACCCGGACCAGGACGTCGTTGATGCCGACCTCCGGTTCGGGCACATCCTCCAGGACGAGCCCCGGTTCGGCTGTCGCCTTCACCAACGCCTTCATCGAGTCAGCCGAGGCTGGCGTCGAGCGTGATCTCGACGTTGCCGGCGAGCGCCCCCGACACGGGGCATCCGGACTTCGCCGCCTCGGTGGTCTCCGTCAGGCCCGCCTCGTCGAGTCCGGGGGCGGTCACCTTCACCGTGATGGCGCTCGTGGTGATGCCGGTACCCGGCACGAACGTCACGGTCGCGGAGGTCTCGAGCTTCTCGGCCGTGTTCCCCCGGTCGGCGAGCTGCTTGGACAGCGCCATCGAGAAGCAGGCGGCGTGAGCCGCGGCGATCAGCTCCTCCGGGCTGGTCAGTCCGTTCGGTTCCTCGGCGCGGGCGGGCCACGAGACGGGCACGTCGCTCGCGAGCCCGGAGGAATCGAAGGTGACGGTGCCCTGGCCCTCGAACAACGAGCCGGTCCAGACGGCGGAAGCGGTGCGATCGGTCATAGCAGCTACCTCGAGGTAGGTGGGGAGCGGGTGCACGACGACCATACCGCCGGGACGGCGGCGCGAGGCGCGGTAGCGTCCCGGCTGCTTCGCATGCGACCCGCCGCACCATACACCTGGCCCGTTCCACCCCTAGGAGCCACCCTTGGAGACCCGCAGGATCGGCACGCTGACGGTGTCACTCGTCGGCCTCGGCTGCAACAACCTCGGCACCTTCATCGACGCCGATCAGACCGACCGCGTGGTGCATGCCGCGCTCGACGCCGGCATCATCCTGTTCGATTCCGCCGATGTCTACGGCAAGGGTGCCTCCGAGGAGCTGCTCGGCAGGGCCCTCGGCCGCCGCCGTGACGAGGCCGTCGTCGCCACCAAGTTCGGCCACGAACTGGACGAGGAGCGCCGCGGCGCCCATCCCGACTACGTGCCGCAGGCCTGCGACGCCAGCCTGCGCCGGCTCGGGGTGGACCACATCGACCTGTACCAACTGCACCGCCCCGACCCGTCGGTCCCGATCGCCGAGACCCTGGGAGCGCTCGGCGAACTGGTCCAGGCGGGCAAGGTCCGCGAGATCGGCCACTCCAACCTGTCCGCGGCGGAGATGAACGAGGCCCAGGCCGCCGGCGCAGAGAACGGCGGCCCACGCTTCGCCTGCGCCCAGGACCACTGGAACCTGTTGGAGCGTGATCTCGAGGGCGAACGCCTGACCGCGATCCGTCGCAACGGGCTCGCCCTGCTGCCCTACTTCCCGCTCGCGTCCGGCCTGCTCACCGGCAAGTACCACGCGGGCGAGGACCCGGACGCGGACTGGCGCCTGGCCAAGCTGCCGGAGGAGCGCCGGGAGCAGCACCTCTCGCAGGAGCGGCTGCGTATCGTCGAGGAGCTCTCCGTCTTCGCGGCGTCCAGGGATCGCACGATCCTGGAGCTCGCGATGTCGTGGCTGGCGGGCCACCCTTCGGTCGCGTCCGTCATCGCCGGGGCGACCCGACCAGAGCAGGTCGAGGCCAACGCCGCCGCCGTCGGCTGGGAACTCACGGCCGCCGATCGCGCCGAGATCGACCGCCTGACCGCCCCCCTCACGTCCGATGCCGACGAGGAACAGGACGCATGACTGCCGACGTCCTCGCCCGTGTCGACGACTGGGAGCCCGACACCGTGGTGGTCGGGGTGACCGCACCCGACGAGACGCTGGCTGCCCACGGCCCCACCGATCGGGTGCTGCCGATGGCGTCGCTGACCAAGCCGTTGGCCGCCTACGCCACGCTGATCGCGGTGCAGGACGGCCACCTCCACCTCGACGAACCCGTCGACGGCCATGAGGGGGTGACGGTCCGCCACCTGCTCGCCCACGCGGGCGGGCTGCCCCTCGGATCCGGCGGCCGGGCGACGGAACCCGAACGTCGCCGCATCTACTCGAACCATGGCTACGAGGTACTCGGCGAGCTGGTGGCCGAACGCGTCGGCGCGTCCTTCGCCGACCACCTCGATGTCGAGGTACTGCGTCCCCTGGGCATGGCGGACACCCATCTGGAAGGTTCGCCGGCGTACGGGGCGCAGGGCACGGTCGCGGACCTGCTGCGGTTCGCCCGCGAGCTGTTGGCCCCGCAGCTGCTCGATGACGACCTGCACCGACAGGCCACCTCCGTCGCCTTCCCGGGCCTGGAGGGGGTCCTGCCGGACTACGGCCGCCAGACCCCGAACGACTGGGGCCTGGGCTTCGAGCTCAAGGACCACAAGGATCCCCACTGGACCGGTGACCGGTTGTCACCCCGGACCTTCGGACACTTCGGAGGATCGGGGTCGTACCTGTGGGTCGATCCAGACCTGCACCTGGCCAGCGCCAGCCTGGCCGACCAGGACTTCGGCGACTGGGCGACCGAGGGCTGGCCCGGACTGTGCGACGCGATCGTGGAGGTCCACGGCTGATGCCTCCGACCGTGCTGATCGCGGGGTGCGGTGACCTCGGCACCGAGACCGGCCTGCGCTTCGTCGCCGCGGGGTGGCGTGCCATCGGGGTGCGCCGTTCGGCGGACAAGCTCCCCGACGAACTCGACGGCGTGTCCGCCGACCTCGCCGGGTCGCTGGACCCCGTGGTCGCGACGCTGCCCGAAACGTTGGACGCGCTGGTGTACACCCCGGCGGCGGACGAGCGGACCGAGGACGCGTACCGCCGCGCCTACGTCACCGGGTTGGAGCGCCTGCTCGACGTGCTGGACGCCGCCGACCGTGCGCCGCGGCGGCTGCTGGCCGTGTCCTCCACCGCGGTCTACGGCGTCGAGGACGGCAGCGACGTCGACGAGGACACGCCCACCGAACCGACCAGCGTGACCGGGCCGGTGCTGGTCGAGGCCGAACGTTCGCTGCACGCCCGCCGTCCCGACGCGATCAGCTTCCGGCTGGCGGGGATCTACGGCCCCGGCCGCACGTGGCTGATCGACCAGGTCCGGTCCGGCGAGGCGGTGATCCCCGACCCGCCGGTCACCACCAACCGCATCCACCGTGACGACGCCGCCCGGGCCATCGTGCACCTGATCACGTCGGTCGCGGAGCCGGCCCCGATCTACCTCGGCGTCGACCATGCACCGGTCGACCGGGGTGAGGTGCTGCGCTTCCTGGCGGCGGAGCTCGGTCTGCCGACACCGCCGACCGGTCCGGTCGAGCGCCGCCGGGGCGGCGACAAGCGCTGCCGCAACGATCGGCTGGTCGCGACCGGGTTCGACCTCGCCTACCCGACCTATCGGGAGGGCTACCGGGCCGTGCTCGCGGGGGTGGGAACCCGCCACCCGTGACCCGCGACCGCATGACCATCGTGGGCGCCTACAGGTCCGCGGACCGGTCCCGGATGTCCGCGGACAGGCTCGGGTCGCTCCCGAAGGCGAAGTGCCGCGACATGTCCGGCGAGTAGTTGCTCGCTGGCGGGGTGCGACCGAGCTCCTCGGCCATCGCACGGATCAGGTGCGGCGCCGCACCACAGCACAGCCCGAGGTAGCCGACGCCCAGGTCGATGGCGTCACGGGTGAACGCGGCCACCTCGAAGCGGTTGCACAGCAGCGGCTCCAGCGCGAGAGGGAAGGCCCGGTCATCCGGCAGCGGCGCCGTCGTGTCCGGATCTGGCAGGTCGAAGAAGGTCGGGTGCTGCTCGGAGGTCCGGTAGGGCACCGGCAGGGCGGCCACGGGGACGCTGACCCGTTCGACGATGCGGCGCAGGAGCGGCAACGTGGTGGCCGGACCTCGGAAGCAGTTGAGCCCGACCACGTCCGCACCGTCCTGTTCGAGCGCGGCGCAGGCGTCCTCGGCGGAGACGCCGTCGAGCAGGGTCCCGACCGCCGGCACTGCCAGGGTGATCACGGCCGGCACGCCGACCTCGCTGATCACCTCCAGGGCGAGCCGTGCCTCGCCGGCGAGGTAGAAGGTCTCACCGATGATCAGGTCGACGTCGCCCTCGGCGGCCCAGCGCGCCTGCTCCTCGAACATCGCCCGCGCCTCCGCGACCGCGGCGGGGTCGTCCGGTCGGTAGATGTTGGTGTTCGCGAGGTTGCCGGCGACCAGCGGGGGATCGTCGGGGAACTCGGCCGCCACCGCGTGCGCGAGCGCCACCGCGTCGCGGTTCAGGGGCTCGAGCTGGTCCTCCTTGCCGATCAGCCGCAGCTTCTCACGGTGGCCGTAGTAGGTGAAGGCCTCGATCACGTCCGAGCCGGCGCGCACGAACTCCCGGTGGACCTGGGCCAGGGCGGCGGGGTGGTCGAGGACCACCTCGGGCACGAAGGTCCCGGCCTGCAGGTAGCCGCGCCGCTCGAGTTCGAACAGGTAGCCCTCGGCGCACAGGACCGGGCCTGACGCGAGCCGCTCTCGCAGACCGCGAGCTCCAGAGGTCGTCGTGGTCACGTCGTCTCACCTCACTATCACGGGCGTCACCATCCGTGCCGCGATGGCAGCTCGTGCGGCGAACGAACGTCGCCGTGCGCTCGAAGGTCGCACGAGGTGGCCTCGTCGAGTTGCTGTTCGATCGCCTCGAACTCCGCCAGCGTGTGGGTGCCCTCGAGATCCTCCAGCACGCACGCGCACTGGTCAACCTGGCTGCCCGAGGCCCCCTCGCAGGAGGCGACGAGGTTCCCGCGGGCCTCCTCGGTCCTGCTCCCGGTGGGTCATCCGACGTGCTCCGCGAGACAGTCCTGGACGATCGCGTCGTACTGCTCGGGCACGTCCTCGCCACGCTGGATCGCCTGCGAGATCGAGGTGAACTCCGACTGGGAGTAGACCTCCTCCATCCCGCCGAGGGTGCACTCGCAGTACTCGGCCAGGCCCCCGGAGGTCTGCAGGCAGGCGTTCATGAACTCCACGCGCGCCTGCATACCCCAGCGCCCCTGGCCCAGCTCGGCCAGGTCCTCGCCCATGAGCTCGGCGAGGTGCTCCGCAACGCAGGCGTCAACCACCGCCTCGAACTCCTCGGGCACGGAGTCCGTGAGCACCATCAGACCGTCGAGAGCCTCGAACTCGGCCTGCGTGAAGGTCTGCTCGAGGCCGGCCAGCGCGCAACCGCAGTAGCCCTCGGCACCTCCCGAGGTGCTCAGGCAGGTCTGCTGGAACTCCTCGCGGACGTCGTCATCCCAGTCGCTCGCCGCCACGTCGGCCGCCCCCGGCTCGTCGGGGCCGCCCTCGGGGGTGCAGCTCGCCATGGCCACCACGACCACGAGCAGGACGGACACCGCACGGAACATCGACTCCCCTTCTCGAGGCGGGGCACAGCTCCGCGCCGCGATCGGAGCAGGGTAGGGCGCGACTACAGTCCCGAAGGACACGCCACCGCGAGGAGCGAGCATGCAGGAGAAGCCCCGCCCCGGAGACCTGGTCGCGTTGGACGCGACCGAGTGCGTGAACCTGCTCAACGAAGCCCCGTGGGTGCGGGTCGGGTTCATCGTGGACGGCGTCCCCACCATCCTGCCCGTCAACCACCTGGTCCACGACGGCGCCATCTACTTCCGGACGGCGCCCGGTTCGAAGTTGGGGTCCGCCGCCGCTGGGAGCACCGTCGCGATCGAGGCCGACGGCGGCGACGTCGACACCCGGATCGGCTGGAGCGTGGTCGCGCACGGTCACGCCGCGATCGTGACCGACGACCACCTCGAGCAGGCGCTGTTCGAGCAGCCCTTCGAACCCTGGGCGGTCCCCGGTGACCGGACCTTCTGGGTCCGGGTCGACGTCGATCAGATCAGCGGTCGCCGGATCGTGCGGAACCCGTGACCTCGCCGGTCTGGACCCGCCAGAGCGCGGCGTAGCGCCCGTTCCCCACGACGAGTTGGTCGTGGGTGCCAGA
Organism: Nitriliruptoraceae bacterium; assembly: GCA_003563915.1. Classification (GTDB taxonomy): domain Bacteria; phylum Actinomycetota; class Nitriliruptoria; order Nitriliruptorales; family Nitriliruptoraceae; genus CSSed11-175R1. The sequence goes on along the minus strand of PWTE01000347.1, from coordinate 3,126 downwards.
CTCGACGACGCGGCCGGCCTCCAGCACGTGGATGCGATCGGCGTGGCGGACGGTCGACAGCCGGTGTGCGATGACCAGCGTCGTTCGGTCCCGGGCGACCCGGGCGAGTGAGCGCTGGATCGCCGCCTCGGTCTCGTTGTCCACCGCCGAGGTGGCCTCGTCGAGGATCAGGATGGCCGGGTCGCGCAGGATCGCCCGTGCGATGGACAGGCGTTGACGTTGCCCTCCGGACAGCTTGATGCCCCGCTCCCCGACCACCGTGTCGTAGCCCTTGGGCAGCTCCGCCACGAAGGCGTGCGCCTCAGCGAGGTCGGCGGCGGCCACCAGCTCGGCGTCCGTGGCGTCCGGACGGCCGTAGAGCAGGTTCTCACGCACCGTGCCGTGGAACAGGAACACGTCCTGGCTGACCAACCCACAGGCGCGACGCAGGTCGGCGATGCGCAGGTCACGGACGTCGTGGCCGTCGCGCGCTGGTAGAGGTCGAAGGTCTCGCCGAGACGGGTCAGTGGCCACAGCAGCCGCTGGACGATGAACACCATCACGGCGTACACGCCGACCTCCAGCCGCCCGTCGATCGCCTGCAGTCCGCCGATCAGCAGGATCGCGATGAACCCGGCGAGGATCGCGAGCCGCACCAGTGGGATGAAGGCGCTGGACAGACGGATCGCTCGGCGGTTGACCTGGCGGTAGGTATCGGAGGCGTCCCGGATGCGTTCCCACTCGCGGTCCTCCGCGCCGAAGGCCTTGATGGTCGCGATCCCCCCGAGGTTGTTGCTCAGCGCCGCGTTCACCACCCCGACCTGCTCCCGCACCGCGGCGTAGCGCGGTTCCAACCGCCGCTGGTAGCGCAGGGTCACCCACAGCACCAGCGGCACGGGGAGGAACGCGAACAGCCCGACCACGGGCGACAGGATGAGGTAGGTCCCGCCGATCAGCACCACCGAGGTCGCGACGTGCAGCAGCTCCTGCGCGCCACGGTCGAGGAAACGTTCGAGCTGGTTCACGTCGTCGTTCAGGACGGCCAGGAGCGACCCGGTCGAACGCTCCTCGAAGGCGGCGAGGTCCAACGCCTGCACGTTGGCGTAGGCATCCATCCGCGCCTCGTGCTGGATCGTCTGCGCGAGGTTGCGCCACCGGACGTCGGCCAGGTACTCGGTCACCGACTCGAGGACCCACACGACGACGGTGAGCCCGGCGAGGACCAGGAGCAGGGGCAGCGAGGGGCTCGCCGATCGGCGCGGAAGCGGTCATCTCGCGAAGCGTAGGCCCCCATCGCCGACATCCCCGAGCCGGCACCACCCAGGCCGGACGCGACGACGCATGCCGCTGCCGTGTGGACGCGCTTGCGTCGACGGCGCTGGTGGAGCACGGTACGTACGACCGTGCGAAGGAGGCCCCATCTTCAACCTGATACAAGCCCTGGAGGAGACCCACGAGTTGGCGTCTGACCACGCCGACGAGGAACCGGGCTGGGCGGATGTCCGTAGCCAGGTCGAGGACCTGATCGATCAGCTCACCGAAGGCGGGCACGACCGGGCCACGACGTCCGAGCTGACCGCCCGCCGCTTGGATCGGACGGTGGCCCTGGACCAGGAGCAAGCCGAACTGGCCGCCGCTGCGATGGCTGCGCTCCACGACCGTCCGGAACCCGAGCAGCTCGAGCTTGCGCGCGCCGCGCTCCAGCAGCTCGGCGACGCGATCGGCTGACCCGGGCGGTCCGCCGCCGACGTCAGCTGAGCAACGACCCCAGCCGTTCGACGAGCGCCCGGAACGCGACCCCGCGGTGGCTGATCGCGTCCTTCTCCGCCGGGGGCAACTCGCCGTTGGTCCGACCATCCGCCTGCTGGCTCACGAAGTGAGGGTCGTACCCGAAGCCGTGCTCGCCACGGGGTTCGTCGACGATGTACCCCTCCATCGTCCCGCGCACGACCTCCTCACGACCGTCGGGCGTCACGGCCGCGGCAGCGCAGACGAACCTCGCCGTCCGCTGCTCGAGCGGGACCTCTGCGAGTGCAGCGACCAGCTTCGCGTTGTTCCGATCGTCGTCGGCCGGTTCCCCCGCGTACCGCGCGCTGCGCACCCCCGGCTCACCGCCCAGGACATCTACCTCCAGCCCGGAGTCGTCGGCGATCGCCGGCAAGCCGGTCGCCGTCACGCACGCCCTGGCCTTGATCAGCGCGTTGGCCTGGAAGGTGTCGCCGTCCTCCACGGGTGATGGCACCCCCAGCTCGGTCATCGGTACCAGCTCGACGTCGAGGCCGGCATCGCGGAGGATCGCCTGGATCTCCGCCAGCTTGTGGGCGTTGCCCGTCGCGACGACGACACGCGCGGGGCCGTCACTCATCCCTCGACCGCCCGTCGCTGGGCCGCGAAGAGCTCGCCACATCCGGCGACGGCCAGATCCAGCAGCTCGTCGAGGGCGGCCCGGCCGAAGGGGGCACCCTCGGCGGTGCCCTGGACCTCGACCAGCCGGTCGTCCGCGGTCGCGACCACGTTCATGTCGACGTCGGCGCGCACGTCCTCCTCGTAGGGCAGGTCCAGGCGTGGCTCACCGTCGACGATCCCGACGGACACCGCAGCGACCTGCCCGGTGAGGGCCGAGTCCTGCCCGATCGCACGGAGGGCCAAGGCGAGCGCGGCCCAGCCGCCGGTGATCGCGGCGGTCCGGGTTCCCCCGTCAGCCTCCAACACGTCGCAGTCGACCGTGATGGTCACGTCCGGCAAGGCATCCAGGTCGACGACCGCCCGCAGCGATCGGCCGATCAGCCGCTCGATCTCCTTCGAGCGGCCTCCCGGCCCGTTGCGCTCGCGCCGCGAGCGGGTATCGGTCGCGCCTGGCAGCATCGCGTACTCACCGGTGACCCACCCCCGACGATCGCGCCACCTGGGCGCCCCCTCCTCCACCGAGGCCGCACACAACACGTGCGTGCCCCCGAACCGCACGAGCGCCGAGCCCGCAGGGTGACGTTGGGCGCCCACCTCGATCGTCACCGGACGGAGCTGATCGGGCTGACGGCCATCGGCGCGGAACATCGGTCACCTCCGGGTCGTCGCGGCCACCGGTGGTGGCTACGGGGATCACGGCAAGCGGTACACCGCCAGGTCCTCGGCCAGCTCGACCGGCCC
>PWTE01000372.1 GCA_003563915.1 Nitriliruptoraceae bacterium | reverse complement strand
GTGCGGCCAGCGGCTGCTCGGCGGCCAGGGTGTCCGCGACCTCGCCGAGTTCTGCAGCCAGGTCGAACAGGGCGTCTGCGTCGTAGACGGCCACCTCGTCACCGGTGCGCTGCTGCCCGTCGAGGGCGACCAGCAGCACCTCGTCGATCCGGCGGTGCACGAACCGTGGGCTCTGCAGCGTCGCCTCGGACTCCAGCGCCGCACGTACGACCGCACGGGCACGGTGGGTGCGCACCGGCTCACCCTCCAGCGAACCGCGGGTCGCGAGCAAAGCGGTGGCCAACTCATCCCCGCCGGCGACCCCGTCACGGGTACGAAGCAGATCCGAGAGCTCCGCACGGATCGCGGTCAGCTCCGGACGGTTGCGCCATCGGGTGCGTGCCGAGCCGAGCGCGTCGGCGACCACGGCCCGCTCCAGCTCGGCCTGCTCGGCCACCTGACGTTGCGAGGGCCAGTCGGCCACCGGGCCGGGCACCAGACCGAGGAACGCGCGCACGGCGGTGCGATGGTCCTCGTCCGCCGGTGACCTCGGAACCAGCCCACCGATCAGCCGGTCGATCGAGGGCACGTCCCCGTCGTCTGCCACCTCGACGTCTTCGAGGGCCCGCCGCAGCCGTTCAGCGAGGTTGGCGACCTCACGTCGGACCGCGGCCCCGAACCCGGACAACCGCGACAGCTCGTGAGGTGGGACCTGGGCGAGGTCGCCGGCGGTGACCGTCCCGAGCCGCTCCAACACGTTGACGATCCGTGGGGCCAGCCCGAGGTCGGTGAGCGGTGTCGCCACGGTGACCCCTGCCACCTCGACGTCGGCGGGGTCGAGCCCGTCGTCGGTCGCGGTTGCGGTGGCGGGGACGTCGACCTCGGCGAACAGCTGGTCGAAGCCCTGGCGCATGTCCGCGGCGGTGTCGAACCGGCGGACTGGATCGCGGTTCAGCGCCCGTTCCAGGAAGGAGGTGAGCGCCCCACGGATCGAGGGGTCCACCACGTCCAACGCCAGGGACGGGACCTGCAGATCGGTGAGCAGCGGATCGGTGGCGCCGTCGCCCCACTCCGGACGCTGCCCGGTCGCCATCTCGTGCAGGGTGACCGCCGCGGCGTAGCGCTCGGCCTGCAGATCCCACCGCTTGGACGCGCGTTCGGTCAGGAACGGGTCCAGGTAGGCGGCGGTGCCCGCGTGCAGGTTGGTCGCATCCGTGCGGGTCAGTGAGAAGTCGAACAGCACCAGGTGCCGTTCCTTGTTCTTGCCCCGCTCGATCACCCCGAGGTTGTCGGGCTTGATGTCGCGGTGCGCGATGCCCTCCTGCTCCAGCACGACTAGCGCGTCTAGGAGATCCTGCCCGAACCGCTCGAACCGGTCGATCGACAGCGGCCCCTCCTGCTCCAGCAACCGCGACAGCGTGGTCTGCGCCGCCTCCAGCCGCAGTGCCGTGCGGGACCCGAGGGTCAGCAGTCCGTAGCTCGCGACGATCGCGGGGCTGCGCCCCCCTTCCAGCTCGGAGAGAACCTCCGCCTCGTCGCGGAGCCGGTCGGCATGGTCCTCATCTCGGGCGACCTTGAGGACCTCCGGACGGCCGTCCCGCTCGACGAGCAGCACCACCGCGGTGGAGCCGACCCCGAACCGCTTGAGGACCTTCCAGTCCCCAAACTCGTCGCCACGCTTGGCATCGATGGGATCTGGCAGCGGCTCGGAGGTCAGCTCCTCCAAGGCAACATCGAGGTACTCCAGGAACTCGTCCACAGCCACGAACCGGTCGGTGGCCACCACCCGGGTCGCATACCGGATCACGTCCTCGAGCGCCTGGTCCGGCGCGTCCATCCCCGCGGCCAGGGTGAGCGCCTCATGCTCCTTCAGCGTGGCGTACAACCCGTCCAGGTCCGCCGCGGGCGGGGTCCCGGTGAGGATCAGGTAGCTGACCGCCCCGAGCGACCACATGTCGGCCGCGCGCGGGTTGCCCTCCCCCAGGCGGATCATCTCCGGAGCGATGTAGACGTGCGCCTGCTCGCTGACCAGACGAGCGACGTGGGAGGTCCCCGTCGCCGGCTGGATGCTCGAGCTCATCGCGACCGCGGTCAGCTCCCGGGCGGCAGCCTGCCAGTCACGGATCTTCAGCCGCGGGCCGTCGCTCGACGGGGTGACCGTGACGTGCTGGGGGGCCAACGCCCGGTGGTAGAGCCCGGCTCGGTGGGCCGCCCGCAGCGTCTCCGCGAGCTGGCGAACCAGCTCGATGCGGTCATACAGCCCCAGCTCGTCAGCGTGCTCATCGAGATAGCGGTCGAGACGTTGCGCCTGCGGGTCGTGCGGGAAGACCAGCGCCGGACCCTGCGGGTTGGCGATGACCTCGAGCGGCTTCTCGATCCCCGGATGGTCGATGCCCTGCAGGAACCGGTACTCCCGCTCCGCTGCACGCGCCAGGGAGAGCCGCTCCTCCTCGGTCTGGGCCTTGGAGATCAGGTACAGGCGGATGCGGCGCTGATCCTTGGTCATCGGCTGCTGAGCGATGAAGTCCTGCCAGCCGTCACCGTCGGTCACCAGCTCGTCGAGGCGGTAGTGCCCCGCCTGTCGCAGCGCCTGGGACTGCCGCACACCCGCCTGATCGACCGCCTTGGCGATCGCCGCCGACAGCGGCCGGTCGATGCGGTTGCGGGCGTGTGCCGGCACATCGGTCAGTCGCGCCACGATGCCCGGAAGGTCGTTGGCCTGCTTGTCCACGCCCGGGTCCAGGTCAGGGCCATAGACGTCGCTGCGACCGAGCTCATCGAGCCCGACCTTCAGCGTCGGGTCCGACAGGAACACCACCGCACGGACGTAGAAGCCATCACGCATCTTCTTGCCGTCAGGGCCACGGCGGTTCTTCAGCCGTGGATCGCGGAGCGCATCCTGATGGAGCAGCAGCGACTTGAGCTTCTTCGCCTTGGACTCCGCCAGCCTGAGCGGGTTGTCGAAGGTGCGGCGCTTGCCATCCGGGGTGGTCCACACCCACGTGCCGGCATCCCCATCGATGCGGTTGGGGTGCGACTTCACCTCGACCAGGAACACCTCGGTCGGGGTCACCACCAGCAGGTCGACCTCGTAGCGCCGGCCGTCCTCAGCCTGGAAGGTGAAGTTCGACCACACCCGGAAGGGCTCACGGTCCGGGAGGCGCTCGCGCAGGAAGTTCAGTGCCGCGCGCTCATGCGCGTGCTCGGAGGGCGTCACCTCGACCCACAGGCCGTCTCTGACTGCCACCTGCCCCCCACACCCGATGTCGGCTACGCCCCCGGCAGCGTAGTAGTGCCTCATGACATGCATCGCCTCGAAACCATGAGCGGACCCACCCGCCGGACGCCGTAGCAGGGAGGCTCACGTTCAAGAGATGAAATCTCGCCTGGGGGACGCGACGCC
>PWTE01000020.1 GCA_003563915.1 Nitriliruptoraceae bacterium | reverse complement strand
CCGCAGCTCGTGCGACACCGCAGCCACGAACTCACCCTTCTGGCGGTTGAGTTCGAGCTGGTGACCCAGCGCGTGACGCACGTCCTCGTGCAACTGCACGTTCGCGACCACGGTCGCGGCCTGGGTCGCGAACGCATCCAGGACCTCGGTGCGGGTCGGATCGTCGGCGTCGCTCGGCAGCTCACGGAGGACCGCCAGGTGCAGGACCCCGAGCCGTTCACCGCTCCGCATCGCCCACACCAGGCTCTCGCCGGCTGGCAGGTCGGCACGCAGTCTGGGGTCGACCTCGTCCAGGTCGACCTGCCCCCGCTCAGCACGGCGCGTGACCTCCAGCAGCGAGGTGAGTGGTGGTGGACCGAAGGGGCGGCATCCGTCGTCGTCGACCAGGAACGCGTTCCGACGGCCATCCGAACGCTCGATCACGCAGACGGCCGCGCTGCCGGTGACCAGACCACGGGCTTCCTCGACGATGCGCTGGAGCGTCTCCTCCAGCCCGCGCAAGCGGGCCAAACGGGTCGAGGCGTCGTACAGCCGTTGGAAGCGCAGCCGCTCCGCATGCTGTTGGGAGACCCCGCGAGCGTTCGCGACCAGCAGCACCAGCAGAGGCAGCAGGACAACGATCAGCCACGCAGAGCGGTCGAAGAGGATCACCGCCGGCAGCCCGATCGCCGCAGACAGGGTCAGGCTCGCGACCAGCGGAGGGCCGTTCTGACGCACCGATCGTGAGAGAGGCTCGCGTTCTGCGACCGCGAGCACGGCACTCGTGGAGAGCACGTCCCAGACCGAGCACGCAGCCAGCGCCGCGATGCCGGCGAGCCACGCCACCGGGTCCAGTGGGTCCCCCCGACCGATCGACGTGAAGACCACCGCCGCCGCCGTGAACCCTCCGACCCCGTTGACCAGGTTGAACGCGGCCTTCAGCGGCGCTTGACGCTCCCGCACGAGGATCACCACCTCGGCGAGCAGGCAGGCGGCGACGAAGGTGAGCGGTGCCAGGTAGAACAACCCGACCAGGATCGCGGTGTCGGCGGGCGTGATCCAGCAGCCATGTCGGCGCTGCTCGAAGTACACCCGCGGGAGCGAGACCAGCACGATCATCACGATCGTGTAGACGACGACCAGTGCCGCGTCGTTCCCCCAGGAGGCACCTGAAGCCTGCCACAGGAACAGCAGACCGATCGCCACCAGCGCGATCTCGGCCGTGATCAGCCCCAGGACGCGAGAGGTCACGGCGCCTGCGCTCCATCCCGAGGTCCGTCGATGTCCGCCGGGTCCGGGAAACCGCCCTGGATGATCAGGTCGGCCCACTCGGTCGTCACCCAGCGTGCTCGTGACCAGTCGGCCTCCACCCAGCGGGCACGCGCCAGGTTCGCGTCGACCCACCGCGCCCGCGCGAGGTTGGCCTCCACCCAGCGGGCACGCGCGAACCCCTCATCGACCCACCGGGCACGGGTCCAGGCCTGCTCCGGTGAAGGAGCGCGCAGGTGGTTCCAGGGCATCCCCTGGGACAGGCGGCCATCGAGGCCATCGAACGCGATGGGGTGGTGCTGACGCCACGCAGCATCCGGCGTCGCCAGGTCGGCGGCTGCGAGATCGACGGCCGGCGCGGTGCTGTCCGCGATCGGATGGCCGGTGGCGACCACCGCACCCTTGAGGTCGTCGGGGGTCGCGAAGGGACGGAGCTCGGCGAGCAACGCGACGCCGCCAGAGACCAGGGCGGTGGACATCGAGGTGCCGCTCCCGCGGAAGTGGTGCTCACCCAGCCGGCCCTCCGGGTGGTGTCCGTCGACGTAGGACCCCGGTACCCGCAACGAGATGGTGCTCACGCCGGGGGCGAGGACGTCGGGCTTGTGGGACGGGCCGACACGACCGCGGCCGGACCAGTCGGCAACGGTGTCGTCGACCACCTCGGGCGTGCCGTTCGGGTCGCTGGCTCCGACCGTGAGCACCCACGGATCCCGACCAGGCGACGTCACCGTTCCCTCACCGTCGTTGCCGGAAGCGGCCACGACGGTGATCCCCGAAGACCACGCGGCCTGGACCGCAGCCGACAGCGGATCGGCCTGCCAGGACAGCGGCAGGGTCACGGCGACGGAGAGGTTCAGTACCCGGATGCCGTGCTCGTCCTGGTTGGTGACGACCCAGCCGATCGCCTCGATGATGCGCGACAACGAGGTGACCCCGTCGGCACCGGCCACCTTGACCGAGACGAGGTGCGCACCAGGGGCGACGCCAACGACGCCGACCGTGTCGCCGTCCACGGGCGCCGCGGCGATCAGGCCGGCCATGAAGGTCCCATGGCCGTACCGGTCGATGCCATCGCCCTCACCGCTCAGATCGGGTCCGTGAACGACCCGGCCCGTGAGCTGTGGGACGGCCGCGACCCCCGTGTCGACCAGTGCGACCCCGACGCCCGCTCCGGACTCCAACCCCCAGCCCTCGGGCAGGTTCATCGCCTGACGCTGCAAGGCGGGTGCCGGCGGTGCCGCGACACCCGCCGACGCGAAACGGATCTCGACGTCGGGAGCGACCTCGAGATCGGGTAGCGATCGGAGCGCGACGACAGCCTGGGGGGCAAGCTCGGCGGAGACGGCACCGATCAGGGGGAGCTCCCCCGTGACCTGGCCGCCGTGAGCCATCACCAACGCAGCAGCGGTGTCGACGTTCCCGCTCCGAACGACCACGGCCTCCGTCGGCGGGTCCGCCGCGACAACGGGACCGGCCGTGGCGAGCACCATCGCGAACAGACTCACGGTGGCAAGGAGCAGCGTCGGATACGTGCGGCGCATGTCGGACCTCCCACGCCTCGGTCGACGTCGCGAGGGCACTCGTTCGGCGGGCGCCAACCAGGCTTCTCGCACCTACCGCATCGCCACGGCGCACCGCCATCTGGAGCGGATAGCCACGCTGCGCCGCGATCTTCACGCCGACTTCACGGTGATGGCCACGTTCCGTCACAGCACCGCCACAGCGACCGTGACGGTGTGCCCACTCATGCGGGCCTGAGGAGCTTCTCAGCTGGCTGTCACGTGACTCTCAGGTCGCTCCGGCATCGTCGTAGCTGACACACCCCCACCACCACCTACCGACCAAGGAGCTGCGCGTGAGACACCTCTCCCGCTGGAAGACCGCCACCGCGACCGCCGCCACCGCCGCGATGGCGGCCGGCGCGATCGGGATCGCGGCCGCGCAGAACGGCAAGACCGCAGATCCGATCGATCTCGAGACCGGCGATGAGATCGAACAGGTCATCGACGAGATCGATGCGGGCTCCCAGGCAGCGACACCGGCAGCCGACAGCTCCGACTCGCCCGACAGCCCCGACTCGCCCGACAGCCCCGACTCGCCGGACTCGCCCGACAGCCCCGACTCACCCAACAGCCCCGACT
>PWTE01000014.1 GCA_003563915.1 Nitriliruptoraceae bacterium | reverse complement strand
TCCTCCGGCGTTGTCGGAGCTAGCCGCGGACCTGCTGCCGACGGCGCGCCTGCAGGTCGTGGCGACGGACCTCGATGCTGCTGGAGAGCTGTCCGGGAAGCTGCTCGGGGTCGGGATCGATGCCGTGGTCGCGACCCGCCCGATGTTCCTCAGCGGCACCACGACGACCTGGTTGTTCGACCCCGACGAGCCGGCAGCCGTCGCGATCGCCGCCGTCGCAGCCTCCGGCCGCGGGGAGGCGATCCTGCCGATCGACCCCGACGACCTACGACGCGGTGAGACCGCCCCCCAGCGGGTCCGGGATGCGCGTCCGCAGCGGGTCGTGACGATCGGTGCGATCACCGACGACGCGGTCTGGCAGGTGCCGTTGCTGCTCGGCGGGTCCGAGCTGCCCGGTGGCGGGTTCCTGCTGTTCGAGGACCGCCGCATGGTGGCCCTGTACGGCTCGCCGGAGACCTCCGTGCTGGGGGCGATGGGCCAGCAGTCATTGGACGAGACGGTCCCGCGCCTGCGAGAGGCCGCCGAGCCGTACGGGGCGGACGGGTTCGAGGTGCTCCCCGCCTTCGAGATGATCGTGACGATCGCGTCGGCGGATGCCGAGGACACGGGGGACTTCAGCCGCCGCACCGACATCGAGGTGGTGCGGCCGTGGGTGGAGCGCGCCGCCGAGGAGGGCATCTACGTCATCCTTGACCTGCAGCCGGGGCGCACGGACTTCCTCACTCAGGCGCAGGAGTACGAGGAGTTGCTGCTCGAACCGCACGTCGGATTGGCGCTCGACCCGGAGTGGCGGCTGGAGGACGACCAGGTGCACCTCACCCAGATCGGATCGGTCGAGGCCGCCGAGGTCCAGGAGGTCGTCGACTGGCTCGCGGCACTGACCCGGGACAACCTGCTGCCCGAGAAGCTGCTGATCCTGCACCAGTTCCAGTTCGGGATGCTGCCCGACCGCGACACGATCGAGGTGCCGTCGGAGTTGGCCGTGGTGGTCCACATGGACGGGCAGGGCTCGCTCGACGCGAAGAACGAGACGTATGCCGCGATCACCAGGGGTGCCGAGGACCGGTGGCTGTGGGGGTGGAAGAACTTCTACGACGAGGACGAGCCGGTCGCGACCCCGGCCCAGGTCCTCGAACTCGATCCGTTGCCGGTGTTCGTGTCGTACCAGTGACGGATGTGGTGCCGGTCACGTGACCAGCAACCGTGAGGCTCGTCACCGGATGCGGGGCGCGGTAGCCAGGGACCGAGGGGATCGAACCGCACCGGACGGGTCCCGTCGGGTGGGCCTCAGTGCCAGATGATGCCGCTGACCAGGGAGAACGCGCTTCGACCGTCCTCGCCCGTTCCGGTCGGTGCTGACCACATCCAGCTCGTTCGTGGTCACGCCATGGTCACGAGCCGAGGTTGCCCGACGTGCCTGTCGGTACGGCGCCGAGGGCAGCGAGCCGCTCCGGCTGATGCTCGAACCCATCCAGCAGCGCGAAGATCTGCGGGACCTCGTAGAGCCGGTTGCCCTTGCCGGCGCTCAGCTGCAGAACGATGCCGACCGAGACCAGCTCCTCGATCGCATCCTGCGCCGCACGCCACGACCGATCGAGCCGCTGCGCCAGATCGCGGGCCTGGAACGCCGGCATGTCGGGCACAGCCTCCAAGGCCGCCAGGACGGCCGCGTCCGCCCGCGGTGGCCGCAGCCCGGACTGCACACGGGCCTCGGTGAGCTGCCCCAGCCACGACTGTTGGAGCTGCCCCACCTCGTTCGCGAGCCCGATCGTGGCGTAGGCCGCGAAGCTCACCGCGGTGGCGAACACGGTCAGCCAGCCATCGAGGTCATCGCTGCGGAAAGCGTTCAGGCCCTCGACGTAACGAGCCTGCGGGCGCGCGAAGGCGATGGACATCGGCGGCAACACCGAGCTCGCGGTCTCGCGTCGCAGCAACGTGTGCACCAGGCACCGCCCGATCCGTCCGTTGCCGTCGTGATGCGGGTGGATCGACTCGTACTGGGCATGCGCGATCGCGGCCACCACCACGGGGGAGAGGTCGCGCCTGGTGTTCACGAAGGCGGCGAGATCCTCGAGCAGCGCTGCGACCTCTCCGTGGGGAGGGCCGACGTACTCGGCGTTGGTCGGGTTCGTCCCCCCGATGAACACCGGCCCATCGCGAACCTGACCGGCGCGTGCGCGATCCTCCTCGACGCTGGAGGTCGACAGCAGTGCCCCGTGCATCGACAGCAGGTCGTCGACCGTGATCGGATCGCTACGCGAACCGATATCCACCGCCGCGTCGAGAGCAGCCACGTTGCCCAGCACCCGCCGGGCCTCGTCGTAGCGACCACCCGGCGCCCCCTGCTCCGCCTCCGCCAGACGCCGGTGCGAGACCCTCAGCGCCTCGATCCACGACGAAGCGATCGCCTCCGACCGCAGCAGCCGTCGAGCCAACGCCTCGAGACTCGGGAACGCCACGGAGCTGTGGCCCAGCCGCATGAGCGCCGCCTCGGCATCAGCCACATCCGCGGCTGCGACCCCGGACAGACGCACCTCCATGTCCGCGATCGACGCGGGCACGAACGCCTCGTAGGACCGTCCCGCCTTCGCCGCCCGACCACCGAAGGCCCCGAGATCCGCCGGCTGGCGCTGCAGCACGTAGCGGCCACGCGTGAACCTCATCTTGAACCCCCTACCCAGCCCGCACGGATAGAAGGATAGTGCATTATCCTTCTATCTCGCCCTTCTTGCGTCGCCCCTCCGGGCGGATGGTCTCGATCGGTTGGGCGAGCGGCTCCCAGGCGTGGGCGGCCGCGTCGCGGACGGCGGCCTGGAGCTCGTCAGTGGCGGCTCCCAGGCCCGGCGGGGGCCGAGGCGTCGCAGGACCGCACCGGGGTCGTCAGGCGGGTGGGGACGTACCTCGATGTCGGCCAGCGAAGCCGCAGCGCGGACCAGGTCCTGCGCGCGGAGCGTGTCGACGGGGATGGGCTCACTCGTCGTATCGTCGCTCTGCTCCGGCAGATCGGTGCCGGCCCGCTGGGCGCGGAGACCGGCGAGCAGGGCGTCGCGATCCCGACCCCGGAGCGTGGTCAGCTCGCGCGCGGTCGGGAACAGCGACACCCCACACCACCGAGCACCTCGACGGTCTGTACCGCCACCTCGAGCGTGCAGGCAGCACCACGGGCGGGCCGCTGGCCGCGAAGTCGGTCCGCCACGTCCACGGGACGCTGCACACCGCACTCGCCGACGCGGTGGAGCGCGGCCACGTCACCCGCAACGTCTCCGCCCACGCGACACCTCCGCGCGCGCACCGCAAGGAGATGCGCGTGTGGTCGGCCGAGGACCCGCGGGCCTTCGTCGCACACGTCCGCGACGATCGACCGGCCGCGATGTGACAGCTCCTGGCGACCACGGGCCTGCGCCG
>PWTE01000038.1 GCA_003563915.1 Nitriliruptoraceae bacterium | reverse complement strand
GAACGGGCCATAAACGAAAGTGACCCAAAGTGCCGAATTCAGGCGCTTCGACCCTGCTACGAGCCAGAATCCGAGCTGGTGGTCAGGGGCGGGATCGAACCGCCGACACCACGATTTTCAGTCGTGTGCTCTACCAACTGAGCTACCTGACCATGGCCCGGTCTCCCGGGCCGGGTTCGCTCCTCGGCCGCAACCGGCCTCGGAACGGGCGTGCCCGGCAAGGCCGGGCACGGGTGCTTCCGCGGAAGCGAGCGGACCTGACGGGATTTGAACCCGCGACCTCCACCTTGACAGGGTGGCGAGCACTCCAAACTGCTCCACAGGTCCTCGTATGGGTCGTGCGTATCCAGGATGGTGCAGGGATGCTGCGCCGAACCTGACGCCGCACCGTGGGCCGCGCAGGACTCGAACCTGCAACCAGCGGATTAAAAGTCCGATGCTCTGCCAGTTGAGCTAGCGGCCCGAGGCAGAGCGCCCACGAGAAGGCAGCGCGCGCGAAGGATAACGCGCCCCTGTCACCGCCGCCAACCGGCGGGCGGCCCTGCCGCACGCCCTAGCCTGGTGGTTCTGGACACCCCCGCCAGCACGGCTGATCGATCCGCCGCATCGCCCCACGATCAGCGCCCCCGATACCCGTGGATCACGCTCCATGACGACTCCCGAACCCCCGCCTCAACCCTCGGACGGCTCCGTGATCGACGTCCGACCCATCGCCTCCTCCGACGACCTGGCGGCCGCAGCGACGTGGCTCGAGGGCGCCGAGGCAGCCGCCGGCATCCCCTTGGTTGACGAGGCAGAACGCGACCGCTTGACCCGGGCCACCGACGGGGCTCGCCCGCGCGACTGGCAGGCCTTCCTGCTCGGTGCGAACGACCAACCGGTCGGCTACGCGGCCGTTGCTCTACCCCTCGGCGACGTCGACCATGTTGCCGGCGACCTCGCCGTGGCCACCGACCACCCGCAGCTCGCGCCCGCGACGATCCGCTCTCAGGGACTGATTGCCCTGCGCGCTGCCGCGCACGAGCTCGCCCCCGAACGTCGCAGCGTGCAGGTGTGGATGCGCCACGTCCATGACCGCCACCTCGCTGACCTCGACGCCGATGGCTTCGAGGTAGCACGCCGGCTCGGGATCCTGGGCCGCGACCTGGGTGATCGCGTCGTGGTCCCGACCGTCGACGGCGTCACCGTCCGTCCCTACCGATCGGATCAGGACGACGCCGCGGTGGTCGACGTCCTCGCCCAGGCCTACGCGGGCACCGGCGATGGTGGCTGGACCGTCGAGCGGTTCGCTGGCAAGCGGGAGCTGGCGTGGTTCCGGGCCGAGGATCTGCTCCTGGCAGACGCCTCAGACCCTGACGAGGCACAGGCGGCCGGTCCGGGGCACCGCATCCTCGGTCTGCACTGGCTCAAGCGTCGCGGTGAGGGTGTCGGTGAGGTCTACAACCTCGCCATCCATCCGGCCGGGCAGGGGCGCGGTGTCGGGGCGTTGCTGCTCGCCGCCGGGCTCGCACACCTGCGCGAGGTCGGGTGTCACGACGTGCTGCTGTGGGTCGACCGCTCCAACGAGCGCGCCGTCGAGCTCTACACGAGCCGCGGGTTCACCACCCGGTGGGACGATGTCGCGTTGGAAGCGCCGCTGGCTGGGTGACCCGCCGGTGGACCAGACCGGTGGTCAGTCGTCCGACGGTTGGGTGCCCTCGGCCTCGCGTTCGCGGCGGCCGGGCGGGACCAGCTTGTAGCCGACGCCGCGGACCGTGTGGATCATCGACTCGTATTCCGGGCCGAGTTTCGCCCGCAGGCGACGGATGTGCACGTCGACGGTGCGCGACCCGCCGAAGTAGTCGTAGCCCCACACCTCCTGCAGCAGCAGCTCGCGGGTGAACACCCGGTTCGGCGCGTTCGCGAGCGCCTTGAGCAGCTCGAACTCCTTGTAGGTGAGGTCGAGGGGCTGGCCGCGCAACCGCACCTGGTAGCTGTCCTCGTCGACGACCAGGTCGCCCACGTTCGCGGCGCGCTGCGGGCGGGCCGCGGCGGCACGTTCGCGTGCCAACCGCAGGCGGGTCTCGATCTCCGCCGGGGACGCCTGGGGGAGGAGCCAGTCGTCGAACCCCCACGTGACCTTCAGCGCAGCGAGCCCGCCCTCGGGCATCACCACCACGACCGGGCGCTCGATCTCGTGCATCGACGCCGAGCGGGTCGCCCCCGCCGCCAGCCGCAGGTCCTGTGTCGCGTCGACCAGCACGATGTCGCAGTTGGACAGGCCCATCAGCGAGCTCGGCTCGAGCGGTGCGTCCTGCAGCGAGTGGTCGAGGTACTCGAGCGCAGGGAGCAGCGACTTGCCCCCGCCGGGGCGGTCGGTGAGCACCAGCAGGTGCACCATGTCTCCTCGCCGTCGGGCACCGGTCGGGGTGCCGCTCGTCGTGGCCACAGCTGCGCACACCCGCGACCCGCTCTCCGCAGGGCCTTCGGAGCCGGCCTGCACGACGGACGCCCCGCGCGTACGGCGGACCGACCGACGGCCGGCGCCGTTGCCGGGGCGTGCACGTGGCAGGATGCCAGACGGCGGCTGCCGCCGCCAAGGTGTCCCTCCCCAGCGCACGAGGTGCCATGCCCCGTCGTCGCAGTCTGTTGCGCCGCTACCTCGAGGTACGAGGGGTGGTCGGCACGATCCGGCGGCCCGTCATCGGGGCGCGGATGGTGACCTCCGACGGGATCGCGCTGCGCGGGTCGTACCTGGCGGCTCCGGGTAGGTCCGAGGCGGTACTGCTCGTGCACGGGTTCGCCGCGAACCGGCGCAAGCCGGCGTACGCGAGGCTGGCCGAGTCGTTCGCCGAGGTGGCCGCCGTGCTGGCGGTCGATCTGCGTGGGCATGGGGGCTCAGGTGGCCGCTCGACGTTGGGGGACCGCGAAGCCAGGGATGTCGAGGCAGCGGTCACCTGGCTGCGACAGCTCGGACACGACCGGGTCGTGCTGGTGGGTGCCTCGATGGGGGCGACGGCCGTGCTGCATGCGGTCTCGCGGGGGCTGAAGGTCGACGGGGTAGTGGCGATCTCCGCACCGGCGGAGTTCCGACGGCCGCCGGCGACCAGCCGCCCGTTGACCCAGCTACATCGTGTGTGGGTCAGTCCGGTGCGTCGTGCGGTGCTGCGGGCGGGCTTCGGTGTGGCGCTCGACGGCCCGGAGGTGTGGAGCGACCCACCCCACCCGGAGGAGATGGCGCGAGCGATCGAGGTGCCGCTGCTGGTCGTCCACGGCGAGGACGACAGCTACTTCCCCGCCGCGGACGCGACCCGCCTGGCGGTGGCAGCTGCGGGTCCTGCGGTCGTGTGGCACGAACCGGTCGGGTTCGGTCACGCCGAGGACGGGTTCAGCCCGGCGTTCCGACGTCGGTTGGCGTCGGCGATCGCGG
>PWTE01000162.1 GCA_003563915.1 Nitriliruptoraceae bacterium | reverse complement strand
TCCTGCTTTTTTTCTTGAACATCCCCATCTCCGTGGCCATGATCCTGGTGGGTTACCTGGGTTACGGCGTCATCACCTCTTTTTCCGCCGCCAACCGCATCGTGGCGGGGGGAATCTACACCACTTTTACCTCTTATTCTCTCAGTGTGATCCCCATGTTTGTGCTCATGGGCTTCCTGGGTTTTCACGCGGGCCTTGGTACCCGTCTCTACGCCTTCACCTACCGGGTCGTGGGGTTCCTGCCGGGGGGACTGGCCATGGCCAGCCAGGTGGCCTGCGCCGTCTTCGGGGCCATCTGCGGTTCCAGCACCGCCACGACGGCTACCATCGGTTCCATCGCTATCCCCGAGATGCAGCGCTACGGTTACAGCGACAAGCTCTCCACGGCCTCCATTGCCGCGGGGGGTGCCCTGGGGATCCTGATCCCCCCCAGCGTCATCCTGGTGCTCTACGGGGTCGCCACGGAGCAGTCCATCTCCAAGCTGTTCCTGGCCGGCATTCTCCCCGGGGTGCTGCTGACCCTGCTCTACATGGGCGCCATCTATTACCTGACCTGGCGGGATCCCTCCCTGGGTCCGCCGGCCCCCGGCCGGCCCCTGAAGGGAAAAGAACTCCTGTCCGGCCTGGGCGGCGGCCTGGGCGGCATTTTCGCCGTCTTTTGCCTCTCCCTGGGCGGCCTCTTCGCCGGCTGGTTCACGCCGACGGAAGCCGGCGGCGTGGGCGTGGCCGGGATGCTGCTGGTCACCGGGCTGCAGGGGCAGCTCACCGGCAGGGTGCTCAACCGGGCCCTGGCCGACGCCACCCGTTCATCGGTGATGATCTTGTTTCTTGTGGCAGGGGCCACCATATTCGGGCGTTTCGTGACGATCACGCGCTTCCCCTTTGCCCTGGCCCGCTGGGCCGAAGCCCTACCCTTTCCGCCCTTCGTGGTGTTGTTGATCATCCTGCTGATCTTTTTTCTCCTGGGGACCTTCATCGACTCCTTGCCGCTGATGCTGCTGACGGTGCCCATCTTTTTCCCGGTGGTCGTGCACTCCCTGGGCTACGATCCCATCTGGTTCGGCGTGATCATGGTGCTGGTGGTGACCATGGGCTGCATTACACCACCCGTGGGGATCAATGTCTACGTGATCAAGGGTGTGGCCCCCGAGGTGCCGCTGCAGGTGATCTTCCGGGGGGTTTGGCCTTTCTTGTTGGCCGTGTTTTTCTGCTGCCTGCTGCTGCTAATCTTCCCCCAGCTGGCCACGTTCTTGCCGCAGGTTATCCCTTAAGGGCAGCTAAAAGATGAGGGTTTTCGCGATGAAGAGGATCAGGGCGTGCAGGAGGGCGGAGCTGAGGACGTTGCGGCTGCGCAGGTAGACGTAACCCAGCAGCAGGGTCAATCCCGGCAGGAAGAAGAACAGTTCCAGCTGCCCGGCGGCATCGACCAGCCGCTCCGGCGTCTGCGTCCAGGCGAGCAGCAGGTAGAACCCGCTGGCCAGCAAGGTGGCCAGGAGCAGGCTGCCCCAACGGCCGGCGGCGCGCTCCAGCAGGGTTTGCACGAATCCCCGCCAGAAGAGTTCCCGGGCTAAGGCCAGGAGAAAAATAAGGCCGAAGAGCGAAGCGGCGGCCCGGGGGGTCTCGACGGCCAACCCCCGGGGCAGGGAGAGGGCGGAAAAAGCGGTGAGGATCAAGGCCAGGAAAAGGGCGACGGCGAAGCCGCGCCCGGTGTTTTTTCGGGTCAGTCCGAAAGACTGGCGGGTGATGACCCTTCTCCAACTCAAAAGAGTTAGGGATAACAGCACGGCCAGGTAGGCCAGCAGGGCAGCGGGATGAAAGGCAGCATCGAAAGCGGCTGCCGAAAGCCCCAGGTAGCCGTGAAGCAGGAAGAGCAGCAAAATGGCTGCCCCCGCGGCCGCGGCATCCCGCCCCGAGGGGAAAGTTTTCAACGCGGCGGCCAGGGGCCGGGGTGGAGACAGATCCAGGGTCAGCAGCTGGGTCACCAGGAGAGCCAGGAGAAACTGCAGGCCGAAGAAGGTCACCAACCAGGGGCGGTTTTCCTCCAGCAGAGAGAAATCCCTTGTCCCGATAACACCGTTGTTTTCCAGGTAGGCATAGTCCCGTTCACCGTCCGGCAGGAAGAGGCGTGGGTGCACGACAGCCTGCACGACTGGGAAGACCAGCAGCTGCCTGGCCTCCAGGACCAGTCGGTTTTTCAGGGTCCGATCGGGCACGGGGGTGAAGAGGGCCTTTCCCTTGGTCTGCAGGAAGGTTTCGTTATCCATGGCCAAGAACCCGCCGCTGACCCTCTCTCTCCCGGCGGAGGCGGGAGAAAGGACCGTGCCGTTTTCCGCCTGGAAGGTAAACCCGATGAATGTGTCGGCGTTGTAGACGGGCGCGATCACCGCGTTTTCGGGAAGCCTGAAGCGGTATTCCCCGGCCTCAAAGGTCCAGGGTTCGCTTAAGTAGACTTCCTGGAAAGAGAACACAGGAGGTAGGGTTCCAATGCGCGGTGCCTGGAAGGAAGCCGTCAGCAGCACGGCCAGGCAGAGGCCCGTGGCGGCTACCAGAAGAAGGGAAAAGTAGGACAGGGGGTTCAAGCGCAAGGGAGTTTTCATACCGAGACCCTCCGTTCACCGGTGGCTGCTCCGCTGTACATGCCCGATGGTCTTCATTTTTCTAAAGTTTCGCGGTCCGGAGCAAATATCCTGCTGGTTTCCACAAAATTCCTGCCCGGGAGCCCAGATACACCGGGGCGAGGAGTCTTTGAAACAGCCGGGCGGGACAAAAATAAGGGGTGTAAACCTCTTTTTTATTTTGTTAAAATGTAGTAAACTAAGATAAAACCGGGAGGGGCAGCCGCATCTACCTCCCCGGTCTTTGCTGCAGACAAAGGGGTTGTGTCGGCTTGCTGCTTGCCATCGATGTGGGCAACACCAATATCATGCTGGGCGTCTACGAGGAAAACCAACTGCAGACCTGGTGGAGGATTTCCACCAACCGGGAACAGACCGAAGATGAATACGGGGTCATTATCCGCAACCTCTTTCAGCAAAGCGGCCTGCAGTCCGCATCCATTACGGCGATTGTGATCTCTTCTGTGGTCCCTCCCCTGCGCTACCCTCTGGAAAAAATGTCCCAAAAATATTTTAACGTTCATCCGATTATTGTCGGGCCCGGTGTGAAGACCGGCCTGAATATTTTAATGGATACCCCCCGGGAAGTGGGGGCTGACCCCGTCGTCAACGCCATCGCGGCCATCGAACTCTACGGCGGGCCGCTGATCATCGTCGACTTCGGGACGGCGACGACCTTCTGCGCCATCCCAGAGCGGGGGGAGTCCCTGGGCGGGGCCATTGCCCCGGGAATCGGCATTTCCACGGAAGCCCTCTTCGAGCGGGCTGCCAAGCTTCCCCGGGTGGACCTGGTGCTGCCGGAGAAGGTCATC
>PWTE01000220.1 GCA_003563915.1 Nitriliruptoraceae bacterium | reverse complement strand
TCTACCCGCAGTGGCTACGTGACGTGCTGCTCACCCTGGCGGCGATGGGTTCCTACGACCCGGTCTGGTCCGAGCAGATCATCGACGAGATGCGCCGCAACGTGCTGCACGGTCATCCGGATATCGACCCCGCGCACTTCGACGCCGCCACCATCGCCGAGCTGCGACGAGCCTTTCCAGACGCGTGGATCGAGGTGCCCGCCGACCTGATCACCCAGATGGACAACGACCCCGAGGACCGTCACGTCCTGGCGACCGCCGTCATCGCGGGCGCCCAGGTCATCGTGACGGCGAACACCCGCGACTTCATCTCCTCCCGGTTCGTCGAGCCCGGCTGCAGCAGGCTCCTGTAGGAGCCAGTCGCCCCGACATCAAGCCGCGATCGATGTCCGCCCAGCGCACGTTCTCGACCCGCTGTCACGATCCAGGGCCCTCGACGACAACTCCCTGTGCGACCACGGCATAGGGACGCACCAATGCACTGTCCAAGTACGACGGGCCGGCGGGGCCGGTCATGTTGACCGTCAAGCGCATCCACGCCGGTCGGAGCGCGGTCGACTACTACCTCGATCAGACCCGCCCTGGCATGGCCGACTACTACCTGCCCGACGAACGGGCCGGCGACGACCCGGCGCTGTCGGCGCCGGGGGCGTCGTGGTGGGGTGGCGGCGCCGAGGCGCTGGAGCTGTCGGGTGGGGTGCAGCGCGCCGAGTTCGTCCCGCTGTACGCCAAGGCTGTGCGTCCGGGTGGGGGGTATCTCGGCCGAAGGTTCCGGCTGCCTGAGGAGGCCGATGCGGCCAAGGCCGACCGGCTGGCTTCCGCCGCGGAGATCGCTGATCCGCATGAGCGGTGGATGGCCAAGCATGAGATCCGCCGCACCGGTGGGCATGCGTCGGTCGCGGCGTGGGACTGCACCTTCTCGCCACCGAAGTCCGTGTCGCTGCTGTGGGCCGCTGGCGACCGCCACGTCCAGGCCCAGGTGTGGGCCGCGCACCTGACGGCGGTGGAGGCGGGGCTCGGCTATCTGCAGGAGCATGCCGCCTACGTGCGTGCCGGGGCGCAGGGGGTGCGGGTGCTGGACACGTCCGGGCTGGTGGCGGCTAGCTGGCTGCTGGTGGCCGGGCCGTGGTCGGCGAGCGTGCGGTAGAGCCCGAGCTGGTCGCCGAGGTGCACCATCGCCGAGACGGCGGCACCTGACAGGTACCCGACCGTGCGCTCGGCCACAGCATCGACGTCGGTGATCTCTGGCGCGGCGGTTGCCATGTCGTTCCCTCCTCAGGTCGTGCCGCTTGTTCACCGCCGGGGGTCGCGCCACATGCACCACACCGGAGGCCCGTCTGGCAGCTGGACGGTGATGCGCACCTCGAAGCCGTGCCGCAGATAGAGCCGCTTGTTGCCCTCGCTGGACGCTTCGAGATAGGCGGGGGTGCCGTGCTCGTCGCAGCGGTCGAGCACCGCACGCAGCAGGGCAGAGCCGAGCCCGTGTGACTGCCACTCGGGCCGCGTGCCCAGAGCGAACAGGTACTGGTGCGCGACGTCGGTCGGATGCTCGGGGTCGACGAGCTCCATCAAGGTGACGACCCGTTCGGCGTCGTCGCCCGAGGCGTCCACGAGGTCGGCCGCCAGCTGCTCCTCGTCGAGCTCTGCGTCGGGTGGCAGCCAGATCGCCCCGGCGTGCCCGCCAGGGACGGTGTCGATGCCGTCGTGCGGCAAGGTCGCCGCCACGATGGTCCGGAAGAAGTCGGGCAGGATCTGGCGGCGCCGGTCGGGGTCCGGGTAGCACCAGGACATGACCGGGTCCGTGGAGAAGGCGGCGCTGAGCATGTCGCACAGTCGGTCGACGTCCTCGACGCCCGCCTTCCTGACGGTCACGGCGGCCGGCGTGATGTTCGAGATGGCCATGGTCGTCCTCCCTCACCCGTCTCGTTCAGCTCCGCGGTCGAGCATGAGCCCGATCGGGCGAGACGGCTTCGCCAGAGCGCGCCATCTTCGAGACGACCCCGTATGGCGTGATCACGCCATACGAGAGGTGAGCGGTCCATGGCCCGGTGGCTCCCTAGAGGACCCCGCGGCGCATCGCCTCGGCGACGGCAGCCGACCGGGTGCCGACCCCGAGTTTGGTGAGGATGTTGGTGACGTGCCGGTTGACGGTGTGCTCGCTCAGCACGAGCTGCTCAGCGATCGCCTTGTTGGTCCTGCCGTTGGCGACCAGCCGCAGGACCTCGCGCTCCCGCGACGTCAGCGGTGACCCAGGGTTGCCACCCTCGAGTTCGCGGGCCAGTGCGGCCGCCGCGTCGGCCTCGCCGCGTGCGCCCAGACGCTCCAGCGTGTCCAGGGCCGCCCGTGCATGGCCGAGCGCGTCCACGCGGCGGCCGGCCTCGGCCAGGCTGCGTGCGAGCGCGATCCGGGCCCGCGCCTGCTCGAAGGGAGCTCCGCTGCGCTGGTAGAGCCGCACGGCGTCCTCAAGGCCGACGCGCGCATCGTCGTGCTCGCCCTTGGCCGCGGCCAGCAGACCCTCGCAGTAGACGGCCGACGCCCGCAGCGGCTCGGTCGGTGCCGCCGCCACGGCGGCACGAAGCTCTCCGAGGGCCTGTTCCGCACCGCCCAGATCGCCCAGCATCGTCACGGCCCGGACCAGGAGATCCAGCGCCGCAACCCTGGCTGCCACCGCCTCGGTGGAGACCTCGCGCAGACATTCGCGTGCCCGGTCCCGCGCACCGGCCGCATCGTCCCGGTCGAGGCACAGCTCGCCCGCACCGAGTACCGCCAGGGGGTGCCCGGCCGCCTGCTCGAACAACTCGGCAGCCTCATCGAGCCGTCCCTGGCGGCGCCGCAGGTCCCCGAGCCGCACCCACGCTTCGATCGCCCACGGCGGCCGGACCTCGCTCAGACGCTCAGCGGCAGCGACCAGCTCCGACTCGGCCTCGTCCCATTCCCCGCGCCAGACCGACACCCCGGCGTGGTACGCCCGGCACGACCGGCTGAACGCCTCCAGCCCGCGTCGTTCCGACCACTGCTGTAGGCCCCGGCACCACTGCGCCGCCCGGTCATGGTCCCGCACCACCTCGCAGCCATAGATGAGCAGACACACACACCAGTACACCGCCCAGGCCTGCGACATCTCCTCGGCGAGCGCCGCGGCGGCCGCCTCGCTCAACCGTGCCGTGCCGTCGTCCAACTCACCCACCAGCACCGCGGCGAGCCCGACCATCGCCAGCCCCATCATCTCAAGGTCGAAGTCGCCGCACTCCTGGCCAAGCTCGTGCGCCTGCTCCGCCAACGACCGCGCCTCGACGACGTCGCCACCGTAGAGCAGGAGCTTCTCCGCCTCGTGCACGCACAGCCACCCCAGCTCCGGGGAAGCCTCCAGACCCGCAAGAAGGCTGCGGCCCCGCCGGAACCAGCCCTCCGCCACGGCCAACTCGCCCCGGAAGTCGACCAGATCGGTGCCGAGCCAGCCCGCCACACGCGCCGCGTCGCGCAACGACCCCTCGTCGCGGTAGGCGCGATAGGCCCGCTGCCTGGCATCGAGCACGCCATCGCCGTCCCCCCGCCACCACGCCGCCCACGCCAACCCGTCCAGCGCGTCGCCCCGCTCCTCCTGCGCGACCGCTTCGGAGAACAGCCGGTACGCCTCGTCCCAGCCAGACCGCTCCAGCGCAGCGCGGCCAAGCTAGACCAGATCCGCCGGAACCGAGGCATCGTGCACGCTCATGACAGCCATCATCGCACCAGCCAGCCCGCCCGACCACTCCGTAGCCATGCCATCTATGCGCGCTTCGCCTCCTGCGCCACCGTGCGCGATCACTGCGAGAATGACGTGAGCTGCTCGTCTTCGGATTGGCCGTGCATGTGTCGTTCCGTCAGCACCCGCTGCCGAACTCACCATCAGTCGAACGCGGACGTGTACCGCGTCACGTTCGCCCCGCCGTCGGAGCCGCAGGCAACCGCAGATCCGAAGGGAGCGATCCACCTTCTTCCATCGACTCGATGCGGAGGTTGCACCTGCATCGAAGGTGTTCCGAAGGAACGTCGCAGGGCGACCCTCCATGCTGCTGCCTGGAGACCCGCTGACGTGGCGGGCGCAGCGTGAGGGGGCGACAAGCCATGGACGGGCCGAACCGTTCACCTGGAGGGTGCACGCTCACGGCCTTCGCGGGGGCGGTGACGCTGGGTGGCGTCAACTTCCTGGCCGTGCGGTTCAGCAACCGGGAGCTTGCACCCTTCTGGGGTGCAGGTCTTCGGTTCAGCCTGGCGGCACTGCTGTTCGTGACCATCGTGGTCGCGTTGCGGCTGCGCTGGCCGCGTGGTCGCCAGCTGCTGCTCACGATCCAGTTCGGCCTGCTCGCGTTCACGGCCTCCTACGCCTTCCTGTACTGGGCGCTGGTCCGGGTGACGGCGGGCGTCGCCACGGTGGTGCTCGCGATCGTCCCGCTCGTGACGCTGCTGCTCGCAGCGGTGCAGCGGCTCGAGCGGATCGGGCGACGTGCCCTGCTCGGAGCTGGCCTCGCCCTCATCGGGATCGTGTGGATCACGGTCGGACCGCAGCGAGTCGTCCTGCCTCTGGCGGGACTGGTCGCCATGCTCGGCGCCGCCCTCGCCCTCGGACAGAGTGCGATCCTCGGTAAGCGCGTCGCAGACCACCACCCGGCGGTGACCAACGCCGTCGGGATGTCGGCCGGTGCCGTGGCACTGCTGGCCCTGTCGGCGGTGTCCGGGGAGGCGTGGGTCCTGCCCCGGCAGCCCGAGGTGGTCGCGGTCGTGGTCTATCTGGTGACATTCGGTTCGGTCGGGCTGTTCGTGCTGCTCTTGCTGATCGTGCGCCGCTGGACCGCCTCCGCCACCTCCTACCTGTTCGTGTTGTTCCCGGTGGTGACCATGCTGCTGGAGGCCTGGCTCGCCGGCGAACCGATCACCATGCAGGGCGTCATCGGCGCCGGTCTGGTGACCAGTGGGGTCTGGCTCGGCGCCCTGTCGCCGGCGGCCCGCAGGCAGCCCGTCGGGAGTGTCACGCGACGATGGACACCGGCCGCGTCGGGAGGGTCGTGACGAACCTCGGCCGTGACGGATCGGGGCGGTTGGTCGAGAATGGGGTTTGCCATCGCGACGTGGCCTACCTGGATCGCGGGGATCGCCCATGCTTACGGCCCGACTGTTCGGCCCACTGGAGCTGGTCGTCGACGGGCGTGAGCTGGGGGCGCGGGACCTGGGCGGGATCAAGCCGCGTCAGCTCCTCGAGCTCCTGCTCGTCGAGCGGGGCCACGTCATCCCGAAGGAGCGTCTGGCTGAACTGCTGTGGGGTGAGACACGGCCGGTCAACGTTCCGGCGACCCTCGACACCTATGCGTCCACGTTGCGTCAGGCCCTTGAGCCGGACCGGGCGCGGGGTCGCAGCCGCTATGTCGTCGGCGGCGGTGGAGGGCTGACGGTGCCGGCCGACGTCGCCGAGGTCGACCTCGAACGGTTCGACGCGCTGGTGGGGCAGGCGGACGTGCACATCCGTGCTGGCGAGCCGGGGCGCGCCCGCGGGCTGCTCGAGGACGCGCTCGCGCTGGTCCGTGGTTACGTGCTCGAGGACGAGCCGTACGCGGCCTGGGCGCTGCGGCTCCGGGAGGTCTACGGCCAACGTGCGATCGCGGCGCGTCTTTCGACTGCCGAGGCGGCGCTGGCCGAGGGCGACTCCGTCGCGGCGCTTGCCCATGCTCAGGAGGTCGTCGCGGGCGACCGCACGAGGGAGGCGGGCTATCGGGTGGTGATGCTGGCTGCCTACCGGCTCGGCCGTCAAGACGAGGCACTGGGTGCGTTCGAGCACTGCCGTCGCGCGCTTGCCGACGAGCTCGGGGTCGATCCGCTGCCGGAGACCGTCGCACTGCACGAAGCGATCCTGCGCCGCGACGACATGGTGCTCGGGGACCGGGCGCCGGAGCGGGGATCCGTCGCGGTCGCTCGCAGCGGCGCCGCCCCCGGAGCCGGCGCGCTGGCTGGCGGCGAGCTGCCGCTGCTCGGGCGTGGAGACGAGCTGGCGCGGCTGGAGGCCGGGGCGCGAAGGGCCCTGGCCGGTCACGGTGCTCTCCTCCTCGTGGAGGGCGAGGCGGGGATCGGCAAGACCCGGTTGCTCACCGAGCTGTGCGCTCGTCTGCAGCCGCTGCGTGTCGGCGTCGGCCGATGCTTGGAGGCCGACCGTGATCTGCCCTACGTGCCGCTCGCGGCGGCGCTACGCGACCTGGGAGCCGTCACCTCGCCGTCTGCGGTCGCGCTGCCGGCGCTGGGCGAGATCCTGCCGGAGCTGCCGCCGACCGACCTGCCGCCGGAGACGGCCCGGGTCCGCGCGCTGGAGGCTGTCCGTGACCTGCTCGCGGGACTCGCGCCGGTAGCGCTGGTGGTCGACGATCTGCAGTGGGCCGATGCGTCCACGATCGCGGCGTTGGCCTATCTGCAGCGCCGCTGCGCCGGCGAGGCGGTCCTGCTGCTCGGGGCGCTGCGTAGCGAGGAGGTGTCGGATGACGCGCCGGTCGCGAGGCTCGAGGCGTCGGAGCGGTTGGCGCTCGGCCCGCTCGTCGCGGCGGATCTCGAGCGTCTGGGGACGGCCGAGGCTGCGGACCGGCTGTTCGCTCGCAGCGGCGGCCACCCGCTGTGGCTCACCGAACTGGTGCGCGCAGGGGACTCGGGCGACGGCCCCGCACCGACGCGCCTGGCCGAGCTGATCGTGGCGCGGTGCCGTCGTGCCGGTGCCCGGGCACACCGGTTGTTGGCTGCGGCGTCCGTACTGGGGCGACCGTTCGGCCCCGACCTGCTCGCCGCCATCACCGACGAGGACCCGGTCGACGTCGCCGAGCAGCTCGAGGAGCTGTCGTATCGCGGCCTCACACACCCGGTCGGCGGCGAGTTCGGGTTCCGCCACGACCTCATCGCCGAGGCGCTCGCCGCCGGTGTGTCGGCGGCGCGACGACGCCTCCTGCACACCCGGGCCCTGCATGCGCTGGAGGCGAGCGGGGCCTCCGCTGGCGAGCTCGCCCGTCACGCCGTCGCCGCCAACCTCCCGGCGCCGGCGCTGCGCTGGTCGCTGGCCGCGGCGAGCGCCGCCCGCCGGTCATGGGCGAACGTCGAAGCCGCCGAACACTACGGGCGTGCCCGCGCCGTCGCCGACGCCCACCCTGACCTGATCGACGCCCCCGACCGCGAGCGGCTGCTCATCGATCTCGGCGGCGCGCTCGTCACCCTCGGCCGCGTCGAGGAGGCAGAAACCGCGTTGCAGGAGGCTCGCGCCTCCGCCCAGCAGCGTGGGGACGATCGCACCGTCTTCGCCGCACTCGAGGGCCTTGCCGTCGCGCGGCAACGGGGCGCCTCCGACCCCGTTGCCGCGCTGGCGCTGGGGCGGGACGCGCTGGCCCTAGCGAACCGGCTCGACGACGTGGAGCTCACCGCCCGCGCACACACCCTGGTCGGCAGCCCCAGCGGAAGCCTGGGCCTGCTCGAGGAGGAGATCGCGCACTGCACCCGGGCGGTCGAGCTCGCCGAGCAGGCCGGCCTGCCCCCGGCCGCTTACCCGATGGGTCGGGTCGCGCTGGGCCTGCACCACCAGGGCCGGGAGGCCGATGCGCTGGCCTGGACCGACCGCGCCGAAGCCACCGCGATCGCGCAGCACGACGAGGAGGCCCTCCTGGCCGCACGGTGGATCCGGGCGCTGGCGTGCCTCGCGCTCGGACGCAGCCACGACGCCATGGTCGCCCTCGACGCCTGCGCGGCCGTGGGCCGGGGCGAGGAGGTGTTCTGGCACGCCCGCATCCCCAACACCTACGGCGCGATCCTCGCGGACCTCTGCCTCTACGGGCCGGCGCTGGAGCGGGACCTCGAGAGCCTCGAGGCCATCGGCACGGCGCCTGGCGGGGCGTTACGCGAGGCGGAGTTCCAGACGCGGCTCAACCTGGCTGCCGACCATCTCGGGCTGGGCGAGCTCGACGCGGCGGCCGCCCAGCTCGCATCGGTCCGAGCCGGCGTCGAGGCGGTGGTCTATGCCCGCTTCCGCTGGCTCGCGCGGCTGCACGCCCTGGAGGCAGATCTGGCGGTCGCCGCCGGCGCGGTGGAGGAGGCGCTGACCGCGGCGCAGGCGTGCCTCGCGGTGGCGGCAGAGCACGGCCAGGCCAAGTACGAGGTCCGGGGACGGCTCGCCCTGGCCCGGGCCCAGCTGGCCGCCGGTGATCGCGCCCCCGCCGGCGACACGGCGCTGGCAGCGGCCCGAGCGGCCGAGCAACACGGCTTCGGGGCGCTCGCCTGGCGCTGCTGGTGGGCTGCCCATCAAGCCGGCGCCGGTCCGGATGCCCGACGCAACGCCCAGGCGGCCGTGGTCGGCCTGGCCGATGGGCTCGACCAGCAGCAGCGCACGGCCTTCCTGGCCGCCGTACCGGTGGAGGCGTAGCAGGCCAGCCACCGGCGTCGAAGGTTCCTCGAAGGAAGCCCGCAGGGTGGCAGGTCAACCTGCCGGGAGGCGGTGGGACCAAGCCGGCCGCCACGTACGAGGAGGGATCGATGACCGCCACCGAACAGCGGACCGCGAAGCAGGTGACCTCCCGCGACGGGACCCCGATCGCCTACTGGACCAGTGGAGGCGGGCCGGCGCTTGTGCTGGTGCACGGCGCCACAGCCGACCACAGCCGCTGGGAATCGATCCTGCCCCTGCTCGAACCCCACGTCACCGTGGTCGCCATCGACCGACGGGGGCGGGGCGCCAGCGGGGACGCCGACGACTACACGGTCGAGCGCGAGTTCGAGGACGTCGCCGCCGTGGTGGACGCCGCGGCGGAGGCCACCGGTGTGCCCGTCCACCTGCTCGGCCACTCCTACGGCGGGACCTGCGCACTCGGTGGGGCCACGCTCACCGACAACCTCGCGACGCTGACCCTGTACGAGCCGGCCTGGTCCGCGGAGGGCGAGCTGACCCCGACGGAGCTCCTCGACCGGTTCGAGGCGCTACTCACGGCCGGACAACGCGAACAGCTGCTCGAGACGTTCTTCCGCGAGATCGTGGGGATGCCCGAGCACGAGCTGGCCGTCTACCGCACGTTGCCGGCGTGGCAGCGGCGCATCGAGGCCGCCCACACGCTGCCGCGAGAACTGCGAGCACTCACCAACGACCAGACCTTCGATCCTCAACGGGTCACGACCCTCACCGTGCCGACGCTCATGCTTCTCGGCGGCGACAGTCCCGACCTCGCCAAGACCCAGACCGACGACATCGCGGCCCAACTGCAGGACGTGCGCATCGTCGTGCTCGAGGGCCAGCAGCACATCGCCATGGATCTCGCACCCGAACGGTTCATCGACGCCGTGCTGTCGTTCCTCGACGTCGCCTAGCCCTCGTACCGACCCGGCGCCCAGAGGAGGCGACCCATGACCCAGACCGTCGACGTCGACGCCTTCGTCCGGTTCGAGGCGGCCGGCTGGCGCCGCGCCGGGCTCGGCGACGCCTACCACCGGTTCTTCGGACCCATCACCGCATGGGCCGTCGAGCCGCTGCTCGACGCCGCGGCCGTCGGACCTGGCACCCGCACGCTCGACGTCGCCACCGGCCCCGGCTACGTGGCCGGCCGGGCCGCGGCACGCAGCGCCGACACGATCGGTGTTGACATCGCCCCAGAGATGGTCGCCATCGCCCAGCGGCTGTGGCCAGACGTGGCGTTCCGCACCGCCGACGCCCACGCGTTGCCGTTCGACGACCAGCGCTTCGACGCCGTCGTCGCCAACTTCCTCGTCCCGCACCTCGGCGACCACCCGCGGGCGGCCAGCGAGTTCGTCCGTGTCCTCGCACCCGGCGGGCGACTCGCCCTGTCCACCTGGGACCACCCCGAACGGGTCGCGCTGCTCGGCATCGTCATGGAGGCCGTCCGCCTCGCTGGCGCCCAACCCCCGGCCGACCTCCCGGCCGGACCGGACTTCTTCCGTTTCGCCGACGCCGCCGCCTTCGCGGCCCTCCTGCGCGAGACCGGGCTGGCCGAGGTCACGGTGCAGCGGGTCGGGTTCACCCACCGCGTGAAGTCGGCCGCCGAGTTGTGGGACGGCGTCATCGACGGCAGCGTGCGGACCGCCGCCCTGGTACGCGGGCAGCCCGACGACGTCCAGCGGCAGATCCGAGTCGCCTTCGATCACCTCGTCGCGCGCTACCGCGCCGACGACGGTCTGGAGCTACCCGTCTCAGTCAAGATCGCTGCCGGCGTCCGCCCGACCTGACCGCTCCGAAGCGCGTGCGATCCGAGACGTTGACCCCGGGTGCCTGAACGCCGCAGGCCGTTGAACGGCAGCTCCGAGCCGTATGAACGCCGCCGTGTTGGTCGCTAGGTGTGCGCAATGGCTCGACAGCGACCTCGCGCGCCATCACTGCGAGAAGCGGCATTGCTGCGGCGATCCAGCAGCTGTCCAGCACGCTGCTGGCGGGTGTCACGCGAAGGCTTGAAGGATCGCTTGGATGTGGTTGATGCGAAGGGAGATGTGACCTTCCTCGGGCAGCAGGCGGAGGGTTGCGGTGGGGATGGTGCGCGCGAGTGCTTCCCCTTGAGCGGCAGGGACCAGCGTGTCCTTGTGCCCTTGCCAGACATCGAGGGGCGTCTCGATGGTTGTGAGGTCGATGTTCCAGGGCCGTGCTTCGAGACCGATGTCGTACACGGCACCTCCGACGCCCTGATGGAACGCTTCGGTCATCGTCGCCGTCAGGAGCCGTTGAACCTCGGGTCGGGCAAGGACGGCGTCGTCTTCGGGGGGAAGGTCGTTGAACAGCTCAGGGACCCGCTTGGGGTCGCTACGGATGCGGCGCGCCATCACGGCCAGATAGAACCGCAGCAGCCACGGCGCCCGAACCGCGAGTCCATACAGCTGCCGGTCTGCCTTGCTCCAGGTGGCGCGTACACCATCGAGGTCCGACGGGGCGGTACTGGCGACCAGTGCCGTGCGGGTCACCCTCGTACCAAAGCGTGCGGCGCAGGCGCAGGCGTAGCGGCCACCGCCGGACACGCCGATGATGCCGATGTCGCCGACATCGAGGACATCGAGCAGGCGCGTGATGTGCTCGGGGTAGCTGCGAACGTCGTACTGGACGAAGGGGGTTCTGCCGTAGCCGGGCCGGTCTGGGGACAGGATGCGAAGTCCGAGCGTGGCGGCGATCTCGCTGAGCTGTCCGCCGGCCTCCATCCGGGAGCTCGGGGTGCCATGCAGATACAGCACCGGACGCCCGGTCGTCGACCCAACCTCCCGGAACGACAGCTCGACACCCCCCGGCAACGAGACCAGGTGATCGGTCTCCATGTTCCTGCCTCCAGTCACGGACCGCTTCGCCGGGCTCATCCTCGAAGGTTGGCTGCTGACACACCTTCCAGAGGACCCGATGGACCGATCTCGGACACCGCTCCCGACTCCGGTGCCGTGGCGTACAGGGGCTCGGCACTGACCGGCATCATGCGCGGATGGGGTCATCCAAGCCACCGCGCATCGCAATCACTGCGAGGTGATGGGGCCTCTCGCCAGGTAGCTGCAACGGGCGTTGCGTCACGGTTGGTTCCGGGGCTGCGGTGTAGCCGTAGCGTGCGTCGGATCCAGGATGGCAGGTTGTTCATCAGCGCAGCCTGACCGGTCCGTCGGTCGCGCTGGCCACCGCCCGACAGAAGTGGTACAACATGCGGTACGGAGGTGCGTCATGCCATCGATCCTTCCCACCACCCCCAGAGGGGTCCACGAGTTCCGGCAGAATCTGACCAGTCTGCTCAAGCGCGTCCGCCGCGAGGGCGACTTCCCGGTCGAGTTCGTCGGTGCGTATCGACGCATCGAAGGGGTGTTCATGTCCCCCAAGCGCTACGAGCAGCTCCTCGAGGCCGAGAACCTGGTTGAGGACATCGGTCTGGTCGACCTCGTCTCCCAGCGTGCCGACGGCCGCTACCACGAAGGCACGACCGCGGACTTCCTCGCCGAGGTCGAGCAGCAGACGACGTGACCGAGGTCGTCTACCAATGGCACCCGGACGTGGTCGCTGACTTCCGCGAGCTGCCGCACGATCTCCGGGAGGCCTACCTGGAACAGATCGCGTCGATCAAGGCCGACCCGAAGCTCGGCGAGCACCTCGACCGACGAGCGAGCACCGGTGACCTGTCCGCGTACCGCAAGGTCAAGTTCGGCCACGACACTCAGCGTGGGCCCTCGCACCGGATCGTGTATCAGCTCCTGCCTGACAGCTACAGCCCCGCACGGTTCCGGGTCATCGCCGTGCGTTCTCGGGACGACGTCTACGACATCGCCGCCCGACGGCTCGAGGAGTAGCCGGCCCTGCTTGTGCGCGGCCCCGGCACACGTCAGCCACGGACGCGCCCGAGTGGCGATCGCCGGTGCGAGCTAACCGGGGGCAAGGGCGGGGATGTCTGGGACCCGGCTGGCGCTTCCGCGGAAGCGCCAGCGACGCTCCTCGACCGTGCTGATACGGGTGCGTTATGGGCCGTTGGCTTGCAGCGTCTTCCTGATGTCCTTCAGGAGAAGTACGAGGTGCAGCTCGTCGGTGGGGCTGGGCTCGAACTCGGGGATGAGGTGGAGGTAGAAGCCGCGGGCCCGCTCGGACTCGCTGTGCACGAGCAGGCCACGGCAGCCGATGTCGTCGCTGATCGCGGCGACGCGCTGGATGACATCGCGCAGGAGCGCCGCGCCCAGGCCCTGTCGTTGGTGGTCGCGATGGACCCCCAGACGCGCGAGCAACGCGACCGGTTGGGGATAGTTACCGGCGCCTTTGCGCAGCCGCGTGGGGGCGTCGTCGGCGTCGATCTGCGCCATCGTCCACGCGTAGTAGGCCACCACCTGGTCGCTGTCGACCGGGGTGACGACGAACACCTTCGTCGTTCCCATGGCCATCGACTGGCGGGCAT
>PWTE01000313.1 GCA_003563915.1 Nitriliruptoraceae bacterium | reverse complement strand
GGCTGCACCTCGATGTCGCTGATGAGTCGACGCTGTTCGAGGTCGTAGATGCGGACGTGGCCGGCCATGCTGCCCGTGGCGAGCCAGCCGTCCGCGATGCGGGTGTGGGACACGACCCCGCCGGCTGGCTCGGTGAAGCGCCACTCGAGCGCCTCCTCCAGGGGCACACCATCGAGCACGGCGGTCACCCCGAGCGAGGTCATGCCCCCGCCGGAGACCTCGAGCAGGACCACGGGCTCCCCGATGCTCTCGATGAAGGCCACGGTGTCGCGCACCCGGGCAGCCCGAGACGGATCGGGGTGGGCGTCGCCCAGCCCGCGGCTGCGCATGTCGAGCACGTAGCAGGTGAAGCGCTCCGCGAGGGAGGGGACGAGCTCGCCCCACTCACCTGGGCCGTCGGCCATGGCGCCGTGCACGAACATGAGAGGCGTCCCCTCGCCGTACACGCGTCCGGCGATCGTCATGGCGTCATCAGAGGCAGCGCGGTGGATCTGGTCGGTCTCCATCGGTGACTCCTTCGTGCCGGGTTGACATCCGATTCGCTAGATAGCACGACTGTACGAACTAATGGTGCACGGTCGTGCTATCTGGTCACCGTGTGCACCACGCCCGACCCCGACCCACCTCGCTGTTCGGACGGGGAGCGCACCCATGCCGCGATGCTCGAGACCGCCATGGCGATCGCGTCCGTCGAGGGGCTCGGCAGCCTGACGATCGGGCGGTTGGCTCGTGAGCTGGGGATCAGCACGAGCCGCGTGTTCGCGCACTTCCGCTCGAAGGAGACTGTGGTGACCGCCGACGGCGTGTCCGATGAACCCCTCGCCCTCGAGTTCTGGCCGCCGCGACCCCGGCGAGAAGATCGTTGCGGTTCTTCACTCCTCGGGGCAATGCGTCGCACGGTTGCGCTGGTGTTGAGTCGCTGTTGAGTCGTCGCGTTCATCCTGAGGGCACCGCACGGTGCGGAAGGAGCGACGATGGCAACCGTGGAGATGAGCCGGGAGTACCCGGCGGATCGCAAGGAACTGTGGGACCGCCTCACGGATCCCGAGAGCTGGCCGACCTTCTACAACAACATGATCGAGGCGCATGCCGACCGCTTCAGCGAGCCGGGAGACACCGCCTCAACCACCTATCGCATCCTGGGCCGCAACACGAACGGGACGGTGCGGCTGCTGGAGTTCGAACCCGGTGAACGCATCAAGCTCCGCGGCGAGCTGAAGGGGCTGCCGCCGGTGGAGTACGAGTGGGTCTACGCCGACTCCGAGGGCGGCACGACCATCTCCGCGCACATGGAGTCGGTGGAGGTCGACTCCTGGCTGGGGCGGACGTTGGACCGCTTCCTGATCCCCAGGCAGCTCGAGAAGGACCTCGCCCGCAGCCTCGACAACATCGAGGCGCTGGTCGGTATCGACACGTGATCGACGCGGGGCCGGCGGGGCGTGGAGAGAGCCCATGCCCCGCCGCCGGCCGCGGACAGGAGGACAGGCATGTCGCCGCTCGCTCGCACCGTGTTCGTCTTCGGGCTCTACGTCCTCGGGGCCGGGCTGGCGTTGATGCTGGTCCCGGGGGTGGTCCTGCAGGTGCTGGCCGTCCCCGCCACCGATGAGCCGTGGGTCCACCTGGCCGGCTACCTCGCTGCCGTGATCGGCTTCTACTACCTCGTGGCGGCGCGCGACGAGGCGCAGTCCTTCCTCCGCGCCACGGTTCCGTTACGGCTGGTGTCCGCCACTGTCTTCCTCGGGGTCGCGGTGTTGTGGGGCTACGGAGCGATCGCGCTCTTCGCGATCCCCGACGTCGCCGGTGCGCTGTGGACGTGGTCGGCCAGGCGGCAGGCAGCACCTGTAACCACGGGGTGAACACGATCGATCGAAGGAGTTCGACATGGACCGGGATCGGGTGAAGCGGTTCGGTCAGGAGTTGTTGCGTCGGTACGGGGACGCGATGACGGTCCTGCTGGTGGACCTGGGCGACCGGACCGGGCTACTCGCCGCTACCGCACAGGGCGGGTCCTCCCAGGAGATCGCAACACGGGCTGGTCTCGCCGAGCGTCCCGTGCGGGAGTGGCTCCACGGCATGGTCGTTGCCGGCATCGTCGAGCACGACGGCGGCCACTTCCAGCTCCCGCCAGAGCATGGCGCGTTGCTGGTCGGGGAGACGCCTTACAACCTCGCGCCGCTGGCACGGGCCGCCGCGATGGGGATGGGGCGAGCGCAGCGGCTCGAGGAGGCGCTCCGTAGCGGGGCGGGCATCCCGGTCGATGAACTGCACGACGGCTTCACCGACGTCGTCGATCGGATGTCGCGCTACCGGTTCGACGCCCTGCTGGCGGAGGTCTACCTCCCTGCCGCTGGCGACGTCCATGAGCGGTTGTGTGCGAACGGGGGCCGCGTCGCGGATGTCGGCTGCGGGTCAGGTCACGCCGCCAACCTCATGGCACAGGCGCTGCCTGAGGCGGAGGTCGTTGGCTTCGACGCCTACGCCCCGGGACTCGATCAGGCACGAACCGAGGCTGAGCAGCTCGGTCTGACCAACGTCCGGTTCGAGTCTGCGGACGCGGGAGCGGTCGCCACCCGCGGGCCCTTCGATCTCGTCACGGCCTTCGACGTGATCCACGACCTCGGCGACCCCGCGGGCGCCCTCGCGGCGATCCGGAAGGCGTTGGTCGACGACGGGATCTTCCTGCTCTACGACATCGGCGCCTCGAGCGACCTCGACGAGCAGGTCGCGCTGCCGTGGGCACCGCTGATGTACGGCTTCAGCCTGGCCTACTGCGTCCAAGGGTCGCTCGCGGACGGTGGGGCCGCCCTCGGCAACATGTGGGGCCGGGACCGGACCGCGTCGATGCTCCGTGACGCTGGATTCCAAGATGTCGATGTGCTCGATCCGCCGCTGGACCCGATCAACGTCCTCTACGTCTGCCGGCCCTGACCGCCCCCAGCCCACGTCGCCGCCGGCGGTGCTAGCGTCGGGACGACGATGGACGACCATCTGGCCGTCCGGCTGCTGGGCCCCTTCGAGGTCCGGCAGGGGGAGCAGGCCGTCGCGCTCGGCGGACCGCGGGTCCAGGCGCTGTTCGCCTATCTCGTGCTGCATCGAACGCACGTCGTCCCAGCTGAGCAGATCATCGACGGGTTGTGGGGCGCCGCCGCCGACAAGGGCAGCCGCCACTCGTTCCACACGCATGTCTCCACCCTGCGCCGGCGACTCGACCAGACGAGCGCCGATGTGTCGATCGTCAAGGAGCCCGCCGGCTACCGGTTGGACGCACGTGCGCTGACGGTCGACCTCGACGTCTTCGAGCGGCATGCGCAGGTGGCGGTGAGTGGCGGTGGCATCGACGCGGCTGCTGAGGCGCTCGCCCTCTGGCGTGGGGAACCCCTGGCGGAGTTCGCGCACGAACCGTGGGCACGCAGCCTCGTCGCGGAACTGCAGGATCGCCGGCACGAGGTCCTCCTCGTGTATCTCGATG
>PWTE01000073.1 GCA_003563915.1 Nitriliruptoraceae bacterium | reverse complement strand
CTGCACCGCCTCGGCCGAGGCCGCGAGCTGTTGCTGGACGGCGTCGTGCAGGTCCTTGGCGTACTCGGGCTCCGCAGCAGCTGCGCGGATCAGTCGCAGCTTCCGGATCTCGGCCAGGCAGACCTGGCTGACGATGTAGACGCGCAGCCAGAACGCCACGGGCTCGCGACGCAGGGCACCATCAAGCGCCGCGTACTGCGCACGTAGCGAGGGGTCCTCGAGGGCGATCAGGCCGTTGAGTTGCTGCAGCCACAGCTCGGCCTCCGCCACATGGGTGCGCACGACGTCGTGGTAGTCCCGCAGCTTCACCTCGTCGGCATCCGTGAGGCGATGGCCGGCAGCGACCTTGTCGTTGAGCTCTGCCACAGCCTGGCCGGTCGCGATGACCTCCGCCAGCACCCCGTGCTGCTCCGACTTCAGCAGCGTGTCGAGCTTCTCGTTAATGTCCTCCAGCGTCTGCTGTATCTGCTGCAGCTGCATCTGCACCGCCATCGTCTGCAACAGCATCCCGGCTGCGACCGGGTTTGCCGGAGGTCTGACGAACCTCGCAGCGTCCGTGAAGCCCTTCCCTGGCTCCGTGAGCGTGCCGAGGCTGAACCCGTGACCGTCTGTCACGAACTTCGCGCCGTCATTCAGGCGCGCAACGGTCTGAGGTGCCAGGACGACGACTGCTCCGTCGAGGAGCGGCTTCGCCGCGACCGCACCCCCGGCAAGGCCACCAGCCGTCAGGGCTTCTGCGACCAGGCCCTTGGGCATCGGCCAGCTCTCAGCGTCAGTGACCTCCGCCCCGAGCACCACGGCGAGCCCACGCTCGACATCGACGGGAAGGACAGCCACCTCATCGGTGGTGAGGTCATGATGTTCCGTCACGCCGCCGACTCCCGTCCCACCTGTACTTGCCCGAGAAGCCGTGGCCACTGCAAGGACGGACATGCGGACCGCGGTTTCACCGCGATACTAGCTCGGGGTAGTGACCGAACGGTGCCAGCTCACGTCTAGGTCGGCGACCCTGCTCGGGGACTTGAGCTGCGCCGGGCCCCCGATCTACGAGTCTCGCTCTGGGCACACATCGTTGGGACTGCTCCGGCAGGTCGACTCCCACATGGCCAGTGCCCAGAACCCGCACTTCTCGGCGGTTTCGCGATATCTGCCGTCCGACCCGCGGGGCCGACAAGACCAGTAGCGCGGGACGTGCAACAATCACATCCATCACCGCGCCGACGCAAGGACAGAGGGCTAGCAAAGCATGGACAGCGGGCCTATCTTTCAGTGCTTCGTATCAGCCGGCCTCCAAGCTGGTGCGTCGTCGGTGATGAGGAATCGAACGACGACGGGATCCAGTTGTAGCCAGCACAGGTCCGCTAGATGAACAAGACGGCCGCGGTGCCGGCTCCCCATGTCGATGGCGCAACCTTCACGAGCCCAGTTGGGAACCAAGTTGCGACAGAATCTCCCACAGATCGCTGTCCCCGTACTCGCGCTTATTGCGGTGGGCGTTCTCCTGATCCTCGTCGGTGCGTCACCTTGGGATTCGATTGGTCAGGCCTTGCTGAGTGGCGGGCTAGTTGGAGGCGTCTTTGCCATGGTCGGAAATCACCTCGAAGTCAGGGGTGAAATCTCCCGGCAGCGTGAGAACCTTCGCCAGCTCTTGCTAGTGACGGAGAGCCTGGTCGGCATCGATCTGTCAGGACAACAACTCCGCGGGCTGTACTTGCCGGCAAGAAGACTGACGAATGCCAATCTTGAGTACGCTAACATCAGTGACTCGCAGCTATATTTCGCCGATCTTGAGCTTGCTCAGGTGCGCCGAATGCGAGCCCAGGGAACCGATCTCGGCGGGTCGAATCTGCGTGCAGTTGATGCCGAGGAAGTAGATCTCGAAAAGGCGAACTTGGATGACTGCGATCTAAAGGGCGCGAACCTGACTAGGGCAAATCTTGTCGCTACGTCATTCGTGAGGTCGAATATGACTGGCTGCATCATGATCGGAGCTAACCTGAGTGGCGCCATCTTGCGACGGGCGACACTCTCAGGCGCTGACTTGCGCGAAGCGAACCTAACCGGGGCCGATCTGGAAGGCGTTTCCTACAACGGGGACACCCGTTGGCCAAGGGGATACACGCCTCCCCCATCTCACCCACCACCGCCACCGTGGGATCCGACGACGAGTCTTCAATCGTGGCTAGCTAGCCGCAGCGACCGAACACGGGATCCCGACGCATCCAACTAGCGTAGCCGTCACCCTCCCGATCAAGCGCTTGTGTCGACACTGCTGCTGGCACAAGCCTTCTCCTTGCCACAAGGCGGTGCTGACCTCCGAGAACGCGCATTTCTCGGCGGCCAACCATCGATGACCCCCATGTGAGCGCGTCGGGGCACCTCGGCCCGACCACCACTGGCATGGCGAGGCCGGACGTACTACGCGCGGGGGTCCAGCAGCACAAGGACGCGACTTCGCTCCTTGGCACAGTCCGCATCGGGTGGCGCAAGGCCCGAAACGGAGGTTCGCTCATTCGAGGCCCTTGAAGCCGGTACAGCGCGCCGAAACCGTGACTTCGGGCGAGCGCCCAACGACGAAGCCCCGCGCATAGCTTCGCTGCCATGAACCCACTCGACTCGCTCACGCCCGATCCCCGTTGGCAGAGCCTGGTCGCCGAGTACGGCGACCTCGTGAGGATGTCCGAGGCCTGGCCCCGTGCGCCCGGCGCTCCGCAGGAGGTGGCGCGGATCTTGGCGGTGTCTCGCCATCTCTTCTGCCACTCCTGGTTCGTCTACGACTTCTTGATGGTCGCGGCCGTGCAATCGCTGATTGCCATCGAGGCCGCCCTTCGCGATCTCCTCGACGAGCCACCTCGTCGGCGCGGGCCCGGGATGCGGAACCTGGTGGAGCGGGCTGTGTCCCGGGGGCTCATCCCCGAGGAGCAGGCAGAAGGAGTGCTTGCCGCAGTCGATCTCCGAAACTCATGGCTTCACGTCGGTGGCCAGAAGGTCATCTCGCCGGCGATCGCTCAACAAGTGGTCGCCGAGTCGCATGCGGTGATCGCAGACCTCTACACGACTCAGGCCAGGAGCTCATCCGAAGTAGCCGAGTAATTCTGGCGCAGATCCGTGACGATGCGCGCCGCCGGCGAAGATCAGAAGCGCGCATGTCCCCGGACTGGGTGGTGACGGATGCGATGACGACGGTCAGTCCATTCGGCGGCACTGACCACACCGCGGAAAGCCGCCCGTTCCGGAGCGCTTGTTCTGCGGATGGATGTTCTGGCCCGACGGGCAGTCGCTGTAGTTGTGGTAGACGTCCGGGTCGGTCGAAGCGATTGAGTAGTAGTTGCCGACCTTCGGCATAGCGCCTCGGAACCTGTCAAGCTTGGTGAGACAAGATCTTCGGAGAACTACTGGGTCGGGTGCTGTGTCCCGGCGGGGTCGTGGTCGGGCCGGTTGATCCAGGCGGCGTCGGCGAGTGTGGGTGGTTG
>PWTE01000077.1 GCA_003563915.1 Nitriliruptoraceae bacterium | reverse complement strand
TCCGACCAGCGCCGCATCGTGGCGACATCCCCGGCGGCCTACGCGGAGGCCCTGCGCACGGGACGGTCCCTGAACCTCGGTGGGAACGTGCACGACTACCTGATCGCGGTGACGTGCCTAGATCACGACCTCCCGCTCGTCACGCTCGACCGACGACAGGCGACCCTGGCAGCGAACATCGAGGGTCTGGATGCCACGCTCCTGCTACCCACCGAGTAGCAGGACCGCCCTGCGGTCCGGCACGACCCTGGCCCTGGGTTGTTGGCGACCGGCGGCCCGGGCGACACCCCTCGAACCAAGCCACACGTCTAGGAGTGCTCTGGAACCGCTGGCCTGCTCCTGGCATACAGCGTCGGAGGCGAGATATCGGCCCCGTTCGGCCACGCGATCGTGCCGGCTTGAGGATCGGCCCATACCTGCCTGAACAGTTCGTAGTCTGCCGTCAGCGGCTCGAACACCGGCCCCTCCAAGAGCGGCTCCAGATCCAGCACCCGAACGTCACCGCTCTCGAAGGTGAGCTCGACGACGTAGCGCGACAGCACGCGGACCGCGACGACATCGTTGTTCCGTTCCATAGCGCTCACCTTCTCGGGGCCCTTGTGCGGACACCACGTCGGTCCTGCTGCCGCGGGCAAGGTCAGGTCGCCCTGGAGTTCTCCCAGTGGATCTGCGACGACTCCGCACCACTGTCGAGAAGCCGATCGAAGAGTGCATCGAGCCGCTTCGCCACGTCCATGCTGAGCCACACCTGGCCACAGGACATGCACACCTCGACCGGGACCTCGACGACGACCGCGGTCTGGTTCGCACGCTCGGCCAACCGCGCCCGGCGCTCGGGTCGCCGGTCGCCGTGGCCACAGCGTTCGCACCGCATCATCGCGGCCACCTTACCGCTGGCTGGCCGGCCGGCGTCCGACCCGGACAGCTACCCCGCGGCTGCGATGCGCCTCTCGTCGAAGTCGACCACGACCGTGCCCGAGACCGCGTTGCCCTGCTGGGCATCAGCGATCCGGGCGAGTGCTTCGGCGACCTCGTCGGTCACCGTGGTGGTCCCGCACCGGTCGCAGACCTGTGCCGGAACCTGGCGGACAACGACGATCACCGCCCGGGTGTCATCGGTCTCGGTGATGCGCTCGTCAACAAGGTGGCCGCCCATGTTGCAAACGGCACACGGAGGGCGCTGCTCATTCATCGCTGCCTCCGTCTCGTTCGGCCCTCCGGGAAGGCTCGGCGGTCCACCTTGTACACGGTGGTAACAGTGTGCAGGCTGTCGCCGGGGTTGACCACCCGGATGATGTGGAACTCCCGCACTCCGACACGACCGGCCCCGTGAACGGTCGGCGTTCGGCCAGGCTATGCCGAACCCAGCGCGGGTCAGCTCCGCGCCGATCCGTCGGCGACGGGGGATCGTCACAGCTCCCGCGCGAACTCCACCAGGGTCGTAGCCGCCCGCATGGCCCGCTTGCGGTCCGTTGCGGACACTGGTCGAGCGCTGTACCCCGCCTTCTCCTTCATGCCCAGCAGCACCGCAAGCTGCTGGCTTGCCTGCGTGTCGACCTGACCCAGGAGCCGTATAGCAGCAGCATGATCCGGCCCCTTGGCGTGAACGCCCAGTCGCTTGCAGCAGGCGACGTCCGACGCCGCGATCCCAGCATGCACGCAGAGGGTCACGTAGGCGTCGTTGATCTCGGGATCATGGTGCTGGTCAAGGATCTCGGCGATGGTTTCGGCGGCAGTCAGGAACTGCTCGGCTTTGCGCATCCGTCCTCGGCGGGTTGCCGACGTGCAGGCGACCTGATGGCTCATCCCCTCACCTGCTCGGCTTCCCTGCTCGCCTTGTGTAGGTACCTCGGATCGCCGAATAGAACCTGACCGTCCTCGCGGATGGACCGCAGCAGACCATCACCTTCCGCGAGTCCATCGCGAACCTCGCCCGGCGTCATCTCGACCGTCCGGGTGTCGTTCCCCGTCCAGGCCGTGACCCTCTCGGCCAACTCGCCGATCTGCGCCAGCCAGACATCCTCGTCAACCGCCGTAGGACGGACCACGAACAGATCGATGTCGCTGGTCGGACGCATCTCGCCACGTGCGGCCGAACCGAACAGGATCACAACATCCGCAGGAGTAGCCCAACCTTGCACGAGCTCGGCAAGACGGTGACGGAACCGGTCCTTCAACTGGCATAGACCGACGATGGCGGGAGCTGCCAGGTGCTCCCGGTTCAGGCTGTACAGGTGCGCCGGACCCGCAACGACCCTCGTGACGATGCCCTGGTCGACGAGTCGGCGAAGGACGTTGTGGACTCCCTTCTGCGAGTGGTCTGGGAGCAGCCGCGCGACCTGACGGCCGGTGAAGGCAGCATCAGCGCCGGCGAGCACACACAACACGTCCCCGTCGATGGTCGGCGTCACCACCGAGAGGGGTCGATGCAACTCCATGAGCCTCCCCTCTCTTGTATGAGAGTTATAGTACTCATGTGAGTAGTATAGTTTTCAACAAGGGCCTTAGCAGGTGTTGGGGACGCAAGCCGATCCGACGTGGCGACGGACCGCGGGCTACGCCGTTCGCACCTCACCATCTCCCGACCGTACCCCTGGGCTGTCAGCGGCCTACCGGGCCATCCACAACCCCACCGCAGCGCTGATCAGCGCTGCGCCCAACTCATCAGCGGGGTGGGAAGGGTGGGAGGCCGCCGGGGCCGCGTTGGGGGCCTTGCGGTGGTGGCGGTTGCCGACCCGACCCGCCCGCACCCGGAGGGGGGGGCGGCTGGTCTCCACCCTGCTGCCCGCCTCCGCCGTGCCCGCGGGCCCCGCGTGCACGTGCGTCGGGCGGGGGCGGCAACGGCGCGTCGACCTGCACGGTGCCGGCGTTCAGTGTCGCCAGCCGTTCGATGCGTTCCTTGATCGACGGGTGGGTCGCGAACCGGCGCGCCATCTTGGCCGCCTTGGTCTCGCCCTTCCCGCTCCCCCGGCTCTGGGTGTCGTTCGGTTCCTCGAACCACAGGTGCGCGGTCGCCACCTCGAAGTTGCGTAGCGAGGTCTCATCGCCACCGATGCGCCGGAGCGCGTTGACCATCGACTGAGGGTCGCGCAGCACGTCCGCGGCGGTCGCATCCGCGAGGTACTCCCGCTGCCTCGACACGGCGAAACGGATCAGCTGCGCCGCCAGCGGCGCGAGGATCAGCGCCACCAGGCCGAGCACGAGGAAGATCGCTTGCGCCCCGCCGCCCTGTCCCCCGCCACGCCGTCCGCCACGGCCACCACCGAGCCACAGCATGCGGACCATGACATCAGCGAGCAACGCGACCAGACCGGCGGTCGCCACGGCGATCGTGACCGCACGGATGTCGTCGTTGACGATGTGCGCCACCTCGTGCGCCAGCACGGCGCGCAGCTCGTAGCGGGGCAGCCGCTCGACCAGCCCGGTCGTGACCGCGATGTGGCTGTCCTCGAGCTTCAGCCCGGTCGCGAAGGCGTTG
>PWTE01000010.1 GCA_003563915.1 Nitriliruptoraceae bacterium | reverse complement strand
TTGCACAGGCAGCCCGGCTGGGACGGGTGGCCGCGGATGACCTCGCCGTCGCGATCGAGGAACTCGGCAGCCTCTACGACCAACTGGACCTGCTGGAGGTCGACGACCTCCTGGTGCGCCGTGCAGGCGAGCTCGCCCAGCGCTACGCTCTGCGTGGCTACGACGCCGTCCACCTCGCCGCAGCCGAACGCGTCCAGAACGGCACGACGGTCATGGTCGCGGGCGATGGCGACCTGTGCGCAGCCGCCGAGGGGATCGGCCTGGCCGTCGCGCGCACCCACGGCGAGGGCGGGTGGCCACAAGACCCGGATGCTCCATGTCGCGGCCGCGGCTAGTCGCCGGCGATCTCGAACTCGGCGTAGAGCCCAGGTGTGTCTGGGACGGTGCAGACGCGCCAGACGCCCGGTTCGGCATCGTCGGGTACCGGGATCAGGTGCGGGTCCGTACTGTCGAAGGCTGGGCCGCTGGTCCACTCCACGTCGCGGGCAACAAACTCCTCAGCGGTGAAGGTGTTCACCATGTCGGGTGCGTCGGTGTCGCTGCTTATGGCGAACCACCACGCCCAGCCGTCGTCGGTGGCTCGCTCGAGCACGAAGCCGAGACCGCGGGTGGACCCTTGTGGGAAGGCCGCCTCGATCGCGCTACCCGGCGTGACCTTGTTCGGGACGGCGCGCATCCGCGCAGGGTCGGTCCGGACGTCGGTCGCGTAGGTGTCGCCGGGCTGTGGCCCACTGACGTCGTTGGGGCTGTTGCATCCCGCGACAAGCAGCGCGACCACGAGCGGTAGGGCAAGTGTCGGCCGCATCCGATTCCTCCAAGCCGGCACCAGTCTGACGCACCTGTCGTGCGCACGGTTTCAGCCGACCGCGAGAGCGCTCCCGCAGGTGCGCAACACGCCCGCTATCGCTCGTCGTTGACGTCGCCGGGTGGTGACAGGTTGGCGATGTCTCGGAGGTCTTGGGGGCGGCCGGATGCGCGTTTCATGCGGATGAGGTCGTCCAATCCGACGACTCGCACGAGGACGCCTGCGGCGCTGGTCTCGACGGAGCGAGCTCGTAGGTCGGCGTAGTCCCCAGCGCCAGGGACGTCGTTGAGGTAGTCGACCGGGCCGGCGTCGGTGTCGAGGGTGAAGCTGGCACCGTTGGCCAGCGTGTCCGGGTCGGTGGGATCGATGTCGAGCAGGTCGGCGTCCACGCCACGCAGCCGTGCCTGCAGTTCAGCCAAGGCCGCGGCGAGGCGCTCGAGGTTGTCGCGGTCCTGTCGTACGACCAGG
Source organism: Nitriliruptoraceae bacterium (assembly GCA_003563915.1). GTDB lineage: Bacteria > Actinomycetota > Nitriliruptoria > Nitriliruptorales > Nitriliruptoraceae > CSSed11-175R1. The sequence continues at coordinate 2,206 of PWTE01000010.1, read as the reverse complement.
TCGATGTCGGCGGTGGCGCGCACGTAGCCATGGGCGATCACCGCGAACGCACCGATCGTGAGGTAGTCGACTCCGTGCCGGTCCAGGGTCGCGAAGACACGGGCGGGGTCCAGTGTCATTGGCGGGCGCTGCCGGCGAGTTGGCTGGCGAAGGACGCCAGGGTGAACCCGTCCTCAAGGCGTGCCGCCATCGACTTGGCGTGATCGGCCTGGATGTCTCGAGTAGGCCGCTCAGCGTCGAGCGGGACCGCCCGCAGCTCCAGGCGTTCGCCAAGCGCGGTCAGCAACTGCGCCAGTCGTTGTACGGTTGGGACCTCGTGGCCGTTCTCGATCCGGCTGATCGTGGCCTGCTTGGTACCGGCGCGCATCGCAAGCTCGTGCTGTGACAAGCCGTGTGCGCGGCGACGCTCACGCACCAGTGCTCCGGCGTTCACGTATGTCCCTGTCGATCCGTCAGTGGCGGGCTCATAGCATATCCGCTATGTCAGCCGGACGGTACCGCCGACCCGGCGACCGAACCGGACGCAACGGCAAGCAACGCTCGGATCTTCTCCTCCGATCCGGCGATGTACTGGGCGATGGCGTGGGTGGCATGACGGTCGAGGCTGTGGCGGTTGCGGTCGTAGCGCATCGCGGTCCTCGGATCGGCGTGGCGGGTGAAGTCCTGCACGTCACGGTTGGCCCCGCGGGAATCGGTGACCGTCAGCACCGAACTCGCCAGCATCAGCAGCGACAGCGGGTGCGACTCGCGCAGCGTGCTTCGGAGCTCAGCGAGCAGGTCGGGGTCGTGGGCACCGGGTGGCAGGTTGGCCGGCCCACCGCCGGCGGTGTCGGGGGGAGGCGCGAAGCTGCGGGGTCCACGGGATGAGTGTCGTCGTTTGCGTGACACCTCGGCACGGTTCGTCGTGACCTGTGGGTGCCAACGGCATCGGAGCACCGCCAGCCCTGATCAGGGGCACCGACCCGAAGGGTGGCCTGCCGGTCCGTCCCGACCCGGCGGACGGGCCGGTCAGTCGGGCCACTCGGTGGGGTGCATGACCTGGAAGACGCCTCCCTGGGGATCGGTCATGACTGCCAGGGGGCCCGCCGGTGAGTCCACCTGGTTGAGGATCGTGGCGCCGAGGTTGGTCGCGGCCGCGACCCTTGCGGCGAGATCGTCGGTGGCGAAGTACACGGTCCAGGCCGTCGGTACCCCGGCGTGCTCCGGCAGCGCCATCGCTCCGGCCACTTCCCGCCCGTCGACCTTCAGGACGGTGTAGGTGTCGCCGTCGCCCATCGGGACGTTGTCGTGGGTGGTGCCAAGCACAGCATCGTAGAACGCTGCTGCCCGGTCGGGTTCGGGGGTGATCAGCTCGTTCCAGATCACCGCGCCGGGCTGGTTGACGGTCTGGGAGCCCGGGTGCCGGTCGGCCTGCCACAGGCCCACGACCCCGCCGGTCGGGTCGGCGACGACCGCCATCGAGCCGCTGTCCATCACCTGCATCGGCGGCGCGAGGACCTGGCCCCCGGCCGCTGTGACGCGGTCCACCACCGTGGGCAGGTCATCCACGGCGAGGTAGGTCATCCACGCCGGTGGCCGGCTCTCGGGTGTGTCCGGTGGCTGTGGCGTGATGCCTGCGACCGTCCCGCCCTCCAGGCTCGCCATCGTGTAGTGCCCGCCGAACGGGAGCGGTTCGTCGTCGAGCTCCCAGCCGAACAGCGCGGCGTAGAACTCCGCGGCTCCCTGCTGGTCGGGGGTCTGCAGTTCGACCCAGCACGGGACCCCCTGGGGGTAGCTGTCACGGTGTGGCATGCCAGCATCCTCTCCTCGAGGACGTGCGCCTTGAGATCGTGAGCATCGCTGAGCCGCCCGACCCGGGGCAACGCACCGTGCGGTGAGCGGTGACCGGCTCGGTGCCGCGAGCGGCGGTCGTGCCGGGGACCTCTTCGGTAGCGTGGCCGCAGTCGGTGTGCCGGCGAGGCGGCGGAAGGGTCAGCGGGTGGGCGGTCTCCCGCACGGTGTGTGGGCCGCGGCACGTGGGGGCCGACGGTGAGAGGTCTGCGGCGTGCCCTGCTGGCTGCCGGGCTGGTCCTGCTCCTGCTGTACGGCGGGGCGTTGCTGACGGTGGACCGGTACGGGGCGTCGCGGGCGATCGTCTGGCTGGAGGCGGACACCGGCGACATCGACCGTTTCCCGTCCCGCACGATCCCCGCCGGGCGATGGGTGT
>PWTE01000191.1 GCA_003563915.1 Nitriliruptoraceae bacterium | reverse complement strand
GCCTACGAGGACGTGTTGGCGGCCGCCGGTTTCACCGTCGAACCGGTCATCCACGACAGCCTCACAGAGGTCAAGACACGGTTCGGTATCCCCGCCGACGGCGGCTCGTGCCACACCAACGAGGTGGCCGGCTACGCAGCCGAGGGCCACGTACCGGTCGAGGCACTGCTCGACCTGTTGGCCGAGCGTCCGGACATCAACGGCGTGACCCTCCCTGGTATGCCGTCCGGTTCACCCGGCATGCCCGGTGAGCAGACCGAGCCCTTCGTCGTCCAGGCCTTCGTCGACGGCGAGGTGGTCGGCGAGTTCGGTCGCTACTGACCGCTGCCTCGCGATGCCGCGTAGCTAGGGTCGGGCCACCCGTCCCACGAGGCAGTTCGTGACCACCCGTATCGAAGCGACCCGCCTGATCCCAGGTGCCGATCCCGTCATCACGGACGGCGTGGTGGTGTTCGACGGCGGGCTCATCACCTACGCCGGGCCGTCTGCCGACGCGCCGACGACGCCTGACGCCGACGTCGTCACCGCAGAGACCGTCATGCCCGGGATGTGGGACTGCCACGCCCACGCCGTCGGGGTGCACCGCATCCAGCTCGACGACCTCTACCTCGTGCCAACCGAGGTGCGGGCCGCCCGCGCCGTGAAGGACATCGAGCGTGCCCTCCAGGCAGGCGTCACGTCGGTTCGAGATGCCGGCGGGATGGGCGTCCTGTTGGGTCGCGCCGTGCGGGAAGGCACGATCCCTGGACCGCACCTGTACGGCGCCGGAGCGATCCTGTCCCCGACCGGCGGGCATGCGGACCTGCACGACCTGCCCCTCGCGTGGTTCCACGACCTGGCGGAGCGCGACGGCACACTGCGCGTCTGTGACGGCCTGTCCGACTGCATGACCGCCGTCCGCGAGCAGCTGCGTATCGGCGCCGACATCATCAAGGTCTGCGCGTCCGGTGGCGTGCTCTCCGAACGCGACCACCCGATCCACCAGCAGTTCACCGACGACGAGCTCCGGGTGATCGTCGAGGTGGCTGGGATGGCCGAACGCACCGTCATGGCGCACTGCCACGGCAAGCCCGGGATGATGGCCGCGATCCGGACCGGCATCGGGACCATCGAGCACGGCGTCTACATGGACGAGGAGGTCGCCGACGCCATGCGCGAGACCGGCACGATCCTGGTGCCCACGCGCCTGGTCGTCACGGAGCTGATGGCCGCCGGCCAGGGCAACCTCTCCCACGCGATGTGGGAGAAGCTGGTCGCGACCAACGAGATCCACCGTGACGCCGTCGCCCTGGCCCACGAGCGGGGCGTGACGATCGCGATGGGCACCGACGTGATGCTGTCGCGGCCTGAGCTGCCGGCCGCATGGGGCAACCACGGCCGCGAACTCCCGCTGCTGGTCGGATCCGGCCTCAGCCCACTGGAGGCCATCGCGACGGCGACGGCGAACGCACCAGCCACCCTGGGACCACGCGCGCCGGGGACGGGGCGGCTGGAGGCAGGCTTCGACGCGGACGTGATCACGGTCGCCGGCGACCCCTCCGCGGACGTCGCCGTGCTGGCCGACCCTGGGAACGTGACCGGCGTCTGGAAGCTCGGGCAACGCGTCCGCTGATCCCCGCCCGCGCTCGCCCGCTCCGCGCAGCAGTCTGAGCCTCACCCAACCGCGCCGCACTGGCACGGATCCGCGTCATCCCCTGACGGACATCCCTGCCAGCTCTCGCAGAACGGTCAGCGATCCCTCGCACTGGCCCGGATCCGCGTCACCTCCCGACGGATATCCGTGCCATCACCAGCGGGCAACGCTTGCGCGAAGGAGTGAACCGTGGTTCATTACTTCCATGGCGTACCGCAGGACGGCGCAGGTGCAGGCCCGGCTCGACGCGACCCGGAACCGCATCATCGATGCCGCGGTCCGACTCGTCGCCACCGGCGGGTGGACCGCCGCGAGCGTCGCCGCCGTCGCGCACGAAGCCGGCGTCGCGACCGGCACCGTCTACCGCCATCTGACCGACAAGGACGATCTGCTCGCCGCCGCGTTCCGCCGCGCCGCCAGCCACGAGCTCACGGTCGTCACCGAAGCGGCCGGGACGACGGACCCGCTCCACCCGGCCGCGGACGACAGCCCCGATGCCATCAGCAGCATCGAGGTGGCGCTGCGAACCTTCGCGGGACGGGCGCTACGGGGCCGGCGGCTGGCCTACGCCCTGCTCGCCGAACCCGCCGGCCCCGCCGTCGAAGCCGAACGGCTCGCTTACCGCACCGGCTACCGCGCGCTGTTCCGGGACCTGCTCGACCGTGGGGTCGCGACCGGCGAACTCGACCACCACGACACCGAGGTGGTGGCGGCAGCCCTCGTCGGCGCGATGGGTGAGGCGCTCGTCGGGCCCCTCGCCCCCGTCGACGATCACGCCGCACCAGGCACCGACGCCAAGGTCGACGCGTTGGTCGCGGCCTGCCTGCGCGCGGTCCCGGTCCGTTCCCCCGCAACCACCGCCACTCCCACCACCACCGCCACTCCCACCACCACCGCTACCCGCGCGACCACCGCTACCGCCGCGACGACGGCGCCCAGGAGGACCCCATGACCACCGCCACACACGACGTCTTCAACCAACCGCCACCGCGCACCGGCCACGACGCCTACGAGGAGGACGTGGCGCTGCGCGAAGGGGTCGCGCGCCACGGCGCCAGCTGGGCCGACGAGCGACTCCACGAGATCGGCCGCGTCGTCGGCGACGCCGACTGGATCGAGCGAGGCCGCGCCGCGAACGAACATCGCCCGGAACTGCTGACCCACGACCGGTTCGGCCACCGCATCGACGAGGTCCGCTACCACCCCGCGTACCACGAGTTGGTCGAGACCGGGGTGCGGCTCGGGCTCGCCGGGACCCCGTGGCGTGAGGAGGAGCCGGGTGCCCACGTCGCCCGCGCGGCTGGCTACGTGCTCTGGCCGCAGATCGACTCGGGGACACTGTGCCCGATGACGATGACCTACGCGGTGGTCCCGAGCCTGCGCCACCAGCCCGATGTCGCCGAACGCTGGGAACCGAAGGTCACCGCCGGGGTCTACGACCCGCGGTTCCAGCCGGTCGACGGCAAGGACGGTGCCCTGTTCGGCATGGCTATGACAGAGAAGCAGGGCGGCAGCGACGTCCGCGCCAACACCACCCGCGCCGAACCGCTGGAGGGTGCTGGACCTGGTGCTACCTACGCGCTGACGGGCCACAAGTGGTTCACCTCGGCGCCGATGAACGACGCGTTCCTCGTGCTCGCGAAGATCGGGGACGCGGACACCCCGTCGTGCTTCCTGGTGCCGAGATGGCTGGACGACGGCAGCCGCAACGTGTTCCGGTTGCAGCGGTTGAAGGACAAGCTCGGTGACCGCTCCAACGCCTCCAGCGAGGTGGAGTTCGACGGCACCGTCGGCTGGCTGATCGGCGAGGAGCACCGTGGGGTGCGCGTCATCATGGAGATGGTCGCGGC
>PWTE01000058.1 GCA_003563915.1 Nitriliruptoraceae bacterium | reverse complement strand
GATCGGCGCTGGTAGTCCCGCAGCGCCCGGAGGAAGTCGACGCGACGGAACGCCGGCCAGTACGCGTCGCAGAAGTAGAACTCGCTGTGCGCCGACTGCCACAGGAGGAACCCGCCCAGGCGGACCTCACCGGAGGTACGGATGATCAGGTCCGGATCTGGCATGCCCGTGGTGTAGAGGTGGGCGCCGATGTCCTCGGGTACGAGGGTCTCGGCCAACTCCTCCAGCGACAGGCCTTGCGCCGCACGCTCCGCCAGGAGGCTGCGGAGTGCGTCGGTGATCTCCTGGCGTCCTCCGTACCCGACCGCGACCTGGACCCGCAGCCGATCGTGGTGGCGGGTCGCCTCCTCCGCCTCCTTGAGGGTGCGTCGGGTGGACTCGGGCAGCAGGTCCAGGGCACCGACCGCCGTGACCCGCAGGCCGCGATCGGTCGCACCCTCCGTACACCCCATGCGACGCACCGTGTCCTCGATGATGCCCATGAGCGCCGAGACCTCCACCTCGTCTCGGCCGAGGTTGTCCGTCGACAGCAGCCACAGGGTCACGTAGGGGATGCCCAGATCCAGGCACCAGTCGAGGAACGGATCGATGTGGCGGGCGCCCGCGGCGTGGCCGTCGGATGGCGCCGTCAGGCCGCGCTCGGCGGCGTAGCGACGGTTGCCGTCGAGGATCACGCCGACATGCTGGGGCATCGGCCCCGCCGACAACTCGTTCGCGAGACGGCGCTCGTACACGCGGTACGCGAGATCCGTGATGCCCATAGGTCGAGCTTAGTGCCCCGGCTGGTCGCGGACGCGGACCCGACGGACGGACGGTCACCGACGTCTGCCGACCTCGTGATCAGGGTGGTAGACTCGTTCCAACGTCACGCCCGGGCGCTCTCCGTCCGGGCGTTTCCCGTGAGGGACCCGGGGGTCGGTGGATCCCGGTCGTCCCCGCGACGCTCCCGAAAGGATGCACCCGTGGCCGAGACCTGGTTGAGTCAGGACGCGTACGACCGCCTGCGCAACGAGCTCGAGACCTTGAAGACCGAGGGTCGCGAGCGCATGTCCGCCGACATCGAGGAGGCCCGCTCCCACGGCGACCTGCGCGAGAACGCCGAGTACCACGCGGCCAAGGACGAGCAGGGCAAGATGGAGGCGCGCATCCGGCAGCTCGAGGAGCTGCTCCGTGACGCACGCATCGGCGAGCCGCAGGACCACGACCGCGTGCGTCCCGGTCTGAAGCTCGTCGTGGACATCGACGGTGACGAGGAGACCTACCTGCTGGGCAGCCGCGAGGACCACCACGACGAGCTCGAGATCCTGTCGTCCGAGTCACCGATGGGCCAGGCCCTGCTGGATGCCTCGGTCGGCGACACGGTCTCCTTCACGACCCCGGCGGGGGTGACGCTGGAGGTCACCGTGCACGCGATCGAGACCCCCTGACGATGGCTGGAGCGAACCTCACCGAGGGGCGCGGTGCTCCCCCGACCCTCATCGTCGCTGATGACCGTCCCGTGCTGCGAGCCGGGTTGGCCACGCTCCTGAAACCGCTCCCCGTCGCCATCGAACTGCCACTCACCGGCTTGGCCGAGGCGCTCGACGAACACGGCGACCTCGAGGTGGACCTGCTCGTGGTCGGGGTGCGCGACGCCGACCCTGAGGCCTTCGCGTCGATCGCCTCGGTCGCGACCCGACGGCGGTCCCTGCCGGTGCTCGCGGTCGCTGACAGCGCGTCGGTGATCGAGCTCCGCGAAGCCGTGATCGCCGGGGTGGACAGCTTCCTGCTCACCAGCACGCCCGCCGATGAGCTGCGTGACGCGGTACGACGCACCCTGGCCGGCGAGCGGGTCATCGCCCCCTCCATCGCGATCCAGCTGGCCTCCGCCGGTCGTCCGGGCGACGCTGGCGGAGTCGCCGCGTTGACCCGTCAGGAGCTGGACGTCCTGCGCCTGGCCTCGGACGGGATGACCAACGACGCGATCGCCGAGGAACTCGGGATCGGCTCACGGACCGTCAAGACCCGCATCCAAGCGGTGCTGGGCAAGCTGGAGGTCCCCGATCGCACCGCCGCCGTCGCGCGAGCTCTGCGCCTCGGGCTGATCAGCTGACCGGGTCGGCACCGCCCTGCGGGTAGGTGGCATCCGGATCGGCCAGGCCCTGTCCGAGCCAGGCGAGCTGCTGACGCAGCACGTGGTAGGCCTCCAGGCGTGCGACATCGTCACCGGTGGCTTCGGCCCGCTCTACCTCGGCGATCATGCGTTGGACGGTGGAAGGCCCGAGTTCGAGCAGCCCCTCGCTGCCGCCGGAGGCCCACCGCGCGAGCACGTAGCGCACCAGGGCGCCGACCGGCACGTCGACCGAGCGGGCGAGGTTGCCCAGGGTGGTGAGCGGGTCAGCCTGGCTGTAGCCGGCGACGTCCACCTTGAGGTTCGCGTCCGGGTCGTCGGGTGGCCAGGGACCCTGCCAGGACAGCAGGCGGACGAGGGGCTCGTCGCCATCCTCGACGAGCCCCTCGCGCCAACGCTCCTGCGCCACCACCTCGACGTCCCTGCCGGGCAGCTCGAGCGCGCCCTACTTCAGCCGCTCGATGACGAGCGCCATGCCCTGACCGCCACCGACGCACATGGTCTCCAAGCCGAAGGTGCCGTCGCGGTGGTTGAGGCCGTTGAGCAGCGTGCCGGTGATGCGGGCGCCGGTCATGCCGAAGGGGTGGCCGACGGCGATCGCACCGCCGTGGGGGTTGAGCTTCTCGTGGTCGACGCCCAGGTCGTCGGCCGAGGGGAGCACCTGCGCGGCGAAGGCCTCGTTGATCTCGACGATGTCCATGTCGTCGATCGTCATGCCGGCACGCGCCAGCGCCTGACGGGAGGCCTCGACGGGGCCGTAGCCCATGATCTCCGGGTTGAGCGCGGACACGCCGGTGGCGACGATCCGGGCGAGCGGCTCGATCCCGAGCTCCGCTGCCTTGGTGTCGCTCATGACGACCACCGCGGCGGCGCCGTCGTTCAGGGGGCAGGCGTTGCCGGCGGTGACGCGCCCGTCGGGGCGGAACACCGGCTGCAGCTCGCGCATCTTGTCCCGGTCGGTGTTGGCGCGGGGCGAGTCGTCGCGTTCCAGCGTCTCACCGTTGGGCAGTTCGATCGGGGTGATCTCGTTGGCCCAGAAGCCCTCGGTGTCGGCCTTGGCGTAGCGCATCTGTGACTCGTAGCCGAAGTCGTCCATCCGCTCGCGCGACACGCCCTTGTGCAGGGCGAGGTTCTCGGCGGTCTGGCCCATGGGGATGTAGATGTCCGGCAGCCCCTCGGGCGGTGACCAGCCGTCGGCGCCCTCCTCGGCGGTCTGCTGGGTGCGGGCCTGCGCGTCGGCGAAGCGCGGGTTCTGGGTGTCCTCGTGGGAGTCGGAGTTGCCCTTCACGTAGCGCGACACCATCTCGACACCGGCCGAGACGAACACGTCGCCCTCCCCCGCCTTGATCGCGTGGAAGGCCATCCGCGTGGTCTGCAAGCTGGACGCGCAGTAGCGGGT
>PWTE01000018.1 GCA_003563915.1 Nitriliruptoraceae bacterium | reverse complement strand
GGCGATGGTGGCTTCGGTCAGTACGCGATGGAGCTCACGACCGCCGTCAAGCACGACCTGCCCATCCGTCACATCCTGCTGGACAACGGCGAGCTCGGGAAGATCTCCAAGGAGCAGCGCGCCGGTGAGTGGCAGGTGTGGCAGACCTCGTTGGTCAACCCCGACTTCGCCGCCTTCGCCGAGCTGTGCGGGGCGTTCGGGGTCCGGGTCGACACCGCCGAGCAGCTCGACGACGGGCTCGCGGCCGCCTTCTCCCACGACGGGCCGGCCCTGGTCCACATCCGCTCCGACGCCCTGCTGGTCTGACCGACCAGCGCCGCACGACCGAAGGAAGGCACGTCCCATGGTCTCCGACGTCCCCCCGACCGACCGCCTCGCCCCGACCCGCCTCAGCTGGCACGTCCTCTCCGGCCACGTCCTCGCCGAGGAGCGCTGGCGCCGCGCCGAGAAGATCGGCCTGTACCCCCGTCCCGATGGCCTGCGCACACCAGCGGACGAGCCCGATGGGATCGAACTCGTCGGCACCGAACTGCACCTGCGTCGCAACGGCGACACGTCCGTCCACGAGATCACGACCCTGGCCGCCGCGCGCGAGGTCGCCCTCGGCAGCGATGACCGCGACACGCGCTGGGCCGAGGAGCTACCGATCCACGACCCGCCGCCGACCGTCCCGGTCGACGAGCCGCTCGCGATCGATACCGAGGTCGCGCACTGGCTCGGTGCCTGGTTCGAGCTCGGCGACGATGTCCTGCGCTCGCTCGGTGAAGATGACGCGTCGACCGAAGCCTCCCCACCCACCCTGTGGCCCGAGCACCTCGACATCGCGATCGAGGTCCTGCCCGAGGACCAGCGCGGGTCCTACGGTCTCTCGCCCGGCGACGACGGCGTGCCCGAGCCCTATGCGTACGTTGCCGTCTGGTACCCCGACCGCGTCGGTGGCCTGGATGATCCGCTGTGGAACGGTGGGTCGTTCCCGGGCGCGCTGATCACTGCTCGGGAGCTGGCCGAGGTCGACGACGCGGCCAAGCACCTGTTGGACTGGTTCCGTCAGCGCCGCGACCTGCTCGCGGCATCGGGCGCATGAGCATCGCCGCGTTCGACGCCGGACCGCCGGTGACCCTGCCGGCGGTCACGGCCGCGCAGATGGCCGAGGTCGACCGCATCATGGTCGAAGACCTCGGCATCGCGCTGGTGCAGATGATGGAGAACGCGGGGCGCGGCCTCGCGGGGTTCACCATCGGGCGCTGGCAGCCCCAGCGTGTCGTCGTGCTGGCCGGCCCCGGCGGCAACGGTGGCGGGGGGATGGTCGCGGCACGTCACCTCGCCAACCGCGGCAGCGACGTCGAGGTGGTGCTCAGCGACCCGGTAGGGCTGACGGCCGTGCCGGCGCACCAGCGCACGATCCTTGACGCGATGGGCGTGCCCGTGCACGACAGCGACGCACTGCCCGGGCCGCTGTCCGAGCTGCTGGTCGGTGCGGTGGTGATCGATGCGTTGCTCGGCTACTCCCTGGACGGTGATCCGCGGGAACCCGCGGCCGGGTTGATCCGTGCCGTGGAGGCCGCCGACGTGTCGGTGGTGGCGCTCGACCTGCCGAGCGGACTCGAGGCCACCAGCGGCCGGATCGGCGACCCGTGCATCACGGCGGACGCGACCCTGACGCTCGCGCTGCCGAAGACGGGGATGGCCGCAGGGGCGGCGCAGGTCGGTGAGCTCTACGTCGCCGACATCTCGGTGCCCCCATCCGCCTACGAGGCCCTCGGGATATCCATCGTCTCCCCGTTCCGGGATGTCGGCATCCGCCGGGCGACGATCGCGGCCAACGAGGTCAGCTGAGCTGCTTCACGACGACGCGTCGCGGGCTACCTCGCGGTATCCGGGTCGAAGACGTCCGTCTCGGGGAACGAGGCGACGAACGCGAACCAGAAGGACGAGCGCACCGGCACAGCCTCCAGCTGTGCTCCGGCGAGGGGGCCGTCCACCGCCTCGCCACCGCGCGTCCACCGTGACCCGGTCTGCTCGTCGACCAGACCGGCGCCCTCTACCTCGAAGGTCAGGGTCTGGCCGTCGACGCGGCGGTCGAAGGCGACGCCCGACGGTCCGTCCGCCCGGCTGATCACGACCAGTGGGGTGCCGGCGAGTTCGTCGTTGACGACAGCATCGCCGAGCTGGCGTAGCGGGTAGGCGCGGGCCTCGTCGTCGAGCACGATGCCCAGGACGTCCTCGCCGTCGGGGAGGCGTTCGTCGCGACGGGAGGCCTCAGCGCCGGGGAAGCCGCGCTCGCCCGCGTCGATGAAGTCCTGGTACCCGCCGAAGGGGTCCCCGCGACCGTACGGGCGGTCGAAGCCGGTGTCGGTCGACAGGACCAGGGTGTCGGGGTGGCGGTCGAGCCACTCGTCCCACGGTGCCATGCTGGACGGCAGCGGCGTGAGCTCCTGGCCAGCGCGTTCGCCGACGAGACCCCGACCGGCGATGTGCCACCAGAAGCTGGCCGTCTGGTGGTCGTACATCACCAGGTCGTTGTCGAACAGAGCGCTCGTGTTGCCGAAGGTGAGCTCCTCCCCGTCCAGCATCCTGTCGTACACGATGCCGCTGCGGCACAGCGGGCAGTAGGTGATCAGGACCGGTTCACCACCGAGTTCGTCGTTGATGATCTCGTGGAAGTTCATGATGGCGATCGGGTAGGCGTAGGGCTGCCCGTCGGCTGCCACGAAGCCGAGGATGAGGTCGTCATCATCGAGCAGCTCATCGTCCTCGGGTAGGACGTAGCGCGGCCGTTCGATCGGAGGGATGCGGTCGCGCAGATCCAGGATGCGTTCGGGCGTGGCGTCCGACAGACGGAGGAACGCGCCATCGAAGGTGTTGAAGACGATGTCCTCGAGCGGCACGTTGGCGATGTCCAGCTCCGGTAGCGGGACGTCGTCGCCGGATGGCAGCGGGACACCACCCTCGTGGGGCTCCGGGGGCGAGGCCGGCTGCGCGACCCCGTCGGTCGCGCTGTCCGTGCCCGTCTCGCCGTCACTCGCTTGCGTCTCACCGTCCGCGCTGGCGCAGGCAGCCAGGACGAGCGCGGTCACCAACGTCAGCAGCAGACCGCGGAACGACAGGCCACGGGACGGCAGGGGGTTGGGGCGGACGAGTGGCACGGTTGGATCCTCGGTCGGCACGGCGCGGGCCGTCGGGAAAGCGGGAACCCCCGACCCGACCGGAGGCTTCCTCGCCGTGGCGTTGCCAGGCGTTGGACGGAACTCGCCCCGGCGCCGAGGAGTGCGCCGGGGCGAGGGTCGCCGATCGGGTCGGGGGTCAGTCGCCCTGGGAAGCGCGCTGGTCGGCGATCTCGCGGATGCGGACCGCCTGGAAGCGCAGGACCTGGACGATCGTGACCAGCCCGAAGGCGATCGCGACCAGGTGGAGCGACACGCCGATGCGCCGGACGATCTCCCAGATGGCGAACAGCTGCTCCGAGCTGGCGAGGGTGCCGGAACTGGTGCCGGCAGCGGCCACGAAGTG
>PWTE01000134.1 GCA_003563915.1 Nitriliruptoraceae bacterium | reverse complement strand
CGGGATCCCTGCACGTCGGCGGTCACCACGCCTGGGGCCACCTCGAGGGAGATGACCTGGCCCTTGCGGGCGTAGGTGCGGCCGCGGTCGAGGCGCGTGCCGATGCCGAACGACTCGAGCAGGTCGAGGAAGCGGTGCGACCACCAGCTCTCGCCGATCGTGCCGCGGCGGCTGCGGGCCTTCAGCCCACCCTCGACCGGCCGCGGTGCGCTCGGCGGCGGGTACCAGCCCGACCAGTCCGACCCTGCCATCGCCGTCTCCTCACCCTCTACGGTGCGCTCCCGGGCGGGGCGCGTCCTCCACGTCGTCGATCAGTCGCTGACCGCGTCGGCCCCGAGCGTCACGACCTCGCGCAGCTCGTCGGTCGACAGCTCGGTCAGCCAGCCCTCGCCGGTGCCGACCACCCGTTCGGCCAGGTCCTTCTTGCGGTCGATCAGCTGTGCGATCCGTTCCTCGAGCGTCCCGGCGCAGGTCAGCTTGCGGACGACCACGTCGCGGCGCTGGCCGATCCGGAACGCCCGGTCGGTCGCCTGCTCCTCGACGGCAGGGTTCCACCAGCGGTCGTAGTGCACGACGTGGTTCGCGGCGGTGAGGTTCAGGCCGACCCCACCGGCCTTGAGCGACAGCACGAACACGCCCGGCCCGCCGGGGGCCTGGAACGCCTCCACCATCCGGTCACGCTCGGTCTTGGTCACGCCGCCGTGCAGGTACAGCACGTCGCGGCCGAGCCGGTCCTGCAGGTGGGCGTGCAACCGTCCGCCCCACTGCGCGAACTGCGTGAACACCAGCAGCTTCTCGTCGGCGGCCAGTACCTCGTCGACCACCTCGTCGAGTCGTTCGAGCTTGCCGGAGCGGCCCGGTAGCGACGAGCCGTCCCCGAGCAGGTGGGCCGGGTGGTTGCAGACCTGCTTGAGCTTCAGCATCGTCTGCAGGACCAGCCCGCGGCGTTCGATCCCGTCGGTCTCCTCGATACGGGTGAGCATGTCCTCGACGACGCCGCCGTAGAGGCTGGCCTGCTCGCGGGTCAGCCGGCAGTGCTCGTCCATCTCGATCTTGTCGGGCAGGTCCGTGATGATCGTGCGGTCGGTCTTCTTGCGCCGCAGCACGAACGGACGGGTGATGCGACGCAGCCGGGCGGCGGCCTCGTCGTCCTGGAGCCGCTCGATCGGGATCGTGAACCGCTCGCGGAACGCGGCCCGGGTCCCGAGCAGCCCCGGGTTGCAGAAGTCCATGATCGACCACAGCTCGGACAGGCGGTTCTCCACCGGGGTGCCGGTCAGCGCGAAGCGGCGTGGTGCGGGGATGGCGCGGATGGCCCGGGTCTGCTTCGCGGCCGGGTTCTTGATGTTCTGCGCCTCGTCCAGCACCACCCGTTGCCAGGCCACCTCGGCGAGATCCTCCTGGTCACGGGCGGCGAGGTGGTAGGTGGTGATCACCAGGTCGGCGCGACGCGCGGCCTGTTCCAGCGCGTCGCCTTCGAGGCGGTCGCGTCCGTGGTGGATCAGGACGGTCAGGTCCGGCGCGAAGCGGGCGGCTTCGCGTTCCCAGTTGCCCGCGATCGACACGGGGCAGACCAGCAGGGTCGGTGCCGGCCACCGCTTGGATCGGCGCGTGAGGTCCTGCCGTTCGTGGGTCAAGAGGGCCAGCAGCTGGATCGACTTGCCGAGCCCCATGTCGTCCGCGAGGCAGCCGCCCAAGCCCACGGCGTCGAGGAACGCGAGCCACGACAGGCCGCGTTCCTGGTAGGGACGGAGCGTGCCGGTGAGCCCCGGCGGCGTGGACAGGGTCTGGATGCGCTGCTCCGCGTCGCCGTCCAGCAGTGCGGCCAGGGGCCCGTCGGCGTCTACACCGATCACGTCGAGGCCCAGCTCGGGATCGTCGACGCCCAGCCCGATGCGGGCGGCCTCGGCCAGGCTCATCTGCCCGGAGGGCGCCTGCTCGAGGAGCCGCAGGGCCGCGGCCAGGTCGTCGTCGGACAGCTCGACCCAACGTCCCCGCAGGCGCACGAGCGGTGCCTTCAGACGGGCCAGCTCGTACAGCTCGTCGGCGGTCAGCGACTGGTCGCCGACGGCGACCTCCCAGCGGTAGTCGAGGATGCCCTCGTAACCGAGCAGCCCGGAGTCCTCGTGCGGATCCCCGTTGGCCGTCTGCGAGCTCGTCTTGAGACGCAGTCCCAGGCGCGCCGGCCGGCGCAGTTCCTCGGGCAGCAGCAGCCCGAACCCCGCCTGTTCGAGCAGCGGGGCGTGGTCGCGCAGGAGCTCCGCGACCTCGGCGGAGTCGAGCTCCAAGGCGGTGGGGGCGGCCGTGTCCAGCGCGCGACGGAGCCCCGGGTAGAGCCGCATCGCCCGGCCGAGGTCCTCCAGCAGGCGCTGGTCGGGGGCCTCCAGGGTCCGGTCGAGGAAGCTGGCGGTCTCCTCGGAGTCCCAGACCTCGGTGGCGGGGACCAGCAGGCTGGGGTCGTCGGTGCCCTGCAGGACGAACTCGAGCTGCCACGGTTCGGTCGCGACGTCGCCGTTCGCGTCGTCGGCGGCGAGGTCGGCGGGCGTGTCGGGCGGTGCGGTCAGCCGGAACGCCAGCCGCAGCGGTGCGGTCCGCTCGCCGGAGCGGTGCCAGGCGTCGAGCTCCTTCGCGAGCAGGTGCAACGACCCACCGTCGGGATGCACGACGCGCGGGTCGTCGCCGGTCAGCGCCCGCAGCCACACCCGCTCGACGGTGCGGCGACCGCGACCGTCGACCAGCCGTGGCCGCCCGAGCGCCTGCCGGCAGGCCGCGTCGACGAACTGCTCGAGCAGTTCGCGCAGGACGGATCCGGGCGGGCGCCGCTCCTCGCCGACGGCGGCCAGCAGCGCCGGCGGCAGCTCCGGGACCAGGGTGGCCAGGCGGCGCCGCTCGGCGCCGTCGACGACCGGCAGCCACCGTGCCTCGAAGCTGCCTCCGCGGGTGGACAAGCCCGGCAGCACTCGGCCACGGGCCGCCAGTTCGAGGCTGAGGTCCGCCAGCGTGGCGACCGCGTGCACCGTCGCGCCCGGGCGGGCATCCGCCGGAGGTTCGTCGGGCAGGGAGGTCACCAGGTCGAGGGCACTGGCGGCGGACAGCTGGAGGGCGTCCGTGCGCCACGGGCGCAGCCCGACGGCGGGGGCCGCGACGGTCGCTGCGCCGGGAAGGTCCGGCGACGGGCACGGCGAGGTGTCGGTGCTCGGGAGCAGGACGCCGGTCTCGACCGTGGCAACATCCAGGTCGAGTCCGGTCAGGGCGCCGACGGCACGACGTAACTCGGCACCGTCGACGGCGTAGGGGTGGCGACGCGGACGCCCGTCGCGCGGGGCGCGGCCGCGGGGGCGTGGCAGCCGCGCACCCGCCAGGGGCTGCTCGCCCCAGAGCAGCAGATGCTCGTCGGCGGACCAGACGACGTGCAGGACGGTCACGGGCAACCTCCGGGCGGTGCCACGACCGCGCAACGGGGCGCGGGAAGCACTAGCGGTCGTCCCGGGGGAAGCTCCACCCTGCACGGGGAGCG
>PWTE01000045.1 GCA_003563915.1 Nitriliruptoraceae bacterium | reverse complement strand
GACGGCGACCGGGCTCGAAGCGGGCCAGGATCACGCTATCCAGATCGTGCCGCCCCACTCCGAGGACATCGATAGCGGCGTCATGGGCACCGCGGCCGCTGACGGGACGCTCGAAGCCCCGGCCAGCCTCCCCGAGGAGGCCGACATCGAGGTGGGCAACTACACCCTCACCCTCGGCGTGTTCGAACAGGAGGAGATCCTGGCCACGACGGACCTCGAGATCGCCGAAGCCTGCTGACCCCCTCGCTCAGTGAGCGGTCGTGCCGGGCCAGGTTCCGGTCACGGGGTCACGGTCCGCGTCGATGCGGCGCAGGTAGGCGTTGAAGCCGTCGCGCCAGCTGCGGTGAGCTTCGACCTGGAGGTCCTGCAGTTCCTCGACGGAGCGTGCGCCGACCTCCGGCCAGCGCTCACCGACGGCGCGTGCGATCGCCAGTGAGGCCAACGCATCCGCCCCGGCGTCGTGTGCGTTGTCGAGCGTGACCCCGTACACCTCGCACGCGGCCTCGAGGGTGCGTTTGCCGCGGCGGTAGCGGTCGACGTGTCGATCGAGGACCAGCGGGTCGATCAGCGCGCAGCCGGGCAGCTCCCGGGGCGGGTCCAGTCGGGCGAGTTCGGCGGCGAGGAACGGCCAGTCGAAGGGCGCGTTGTAGATCACGAGACCGGTGCGGCGTTCGGCGATGTCGGTCAGGGCCGCATGCACCTCCGTCAGGACCTGGGCGAGGCCCGGCGCGGCCTCCGCGATCAGTCGGTCGCGGGTGATGCCGTGGACCTCAGCCGCCGCAGCAGGGATCTCGACGTCAGGTCCCGGATCGACGAGCGTGTCGACGATCGGCACGGGGTCGCTCGGTGGCTCCTGCCAGTACAGGGCGACGGCCAGGATGCGGTCCGTCGCGGGGTCCCGGCCCGTGGTCTCCAGGTCCAGTGAAGCGAGCGGCCCGTCGTACCAGGAGCACGGTTCCTGGCGGATCAGGACCGGGAGATCCGCGTCCCCGGACGGATCCGGTCGCTGACCGCGCTCGAGCAGTCGCCCCTCCTCCCACGGGAGCTCGAGGAGGGAAGCATCACCTGGCCGAGCCGTGCTCGGTACCAGGATCTGGTTGGATGTGGGGCTCATCGCGGACCTCCCCGCTCGCGTCGTGATCGTCCTGTCGTGACCGCGACACGACGAGGATGCCACGGGTGCCGCCCGGTTCCACGGAGGTGCTGCAGCGGCTGTGGACGACGGACGTGATGATCGCACCGCGTGATCGGCGGCGGAGGGTGCTGCGCGTCGGGGTCGTCGGACCGCACTCCGCGATCGCGTCAGGCCTGCTGGAGGCTGTCCAGGTGGGCGAGGATGGCGTTCAGCACCTCGCCGGCGTCGCCGCGCAGCACCGCGCCCGCGCGGTCGTCGTACGGCGTCTCCTCCGCGTTGACGATCACCAGGCGGGCGCCAGCTTCCAGCGCCGTCCTCGGGAGCAGAGCGACCGGATGGACCACCAGCGAGGTCCCCACGGCGAGCATCAGGTCGCAGCCCATGGTCGCATCGTGTGCCCGCTGGAGGAGCGAGGGATCCAGCGACTGTCCGAAGGACACCGTCGCGGTCTTCTGCAGCCCTCCGCAGCTGGGACAGCGGGGGTCGGGATCGCCTCGACGCACCTCGTCGAGCACGGGGCCGACGGGGACCCGACGGTCGCAGGACAGGCACTCCACCTCGTGGATCGTGCCGTGGATCTCGACGACCCGGTCGGGATCCGTGCCGCCGGCCTGGTGAAGTCCGTCGATGTTCTGCGTGACCAGCGTGTGCAGGTGCCCGCGGCGCTCGAGCTCAGCGAGGGCCAGGTGCGCATCGTTGGGGCCAGCGGTGAAGGCGGGGTTCTCCAGCCGCAGCCGCCACACCTGTTGCCGAACCTCGGGGTCCTCGAGGTACGCGTCCAGCGAGAACAGCCGTTCCTTCTCGGGCTGGGTCGTCCACAACCCCTGTGGCCCGCGGAAGTCGGGGATGCCAGATGCCGTGGAGACCCCCGCGCCGGTCAGCGCAACCACCTGGCGGGCTTCCGCGATCCACGTCGCTACCGAGCGGATCAGGGCGGTCTCATCCACGGCAACCTCCGGGTCGTCGCTGGTTCGGCGGTGGCGGCACCACGGTCGGATGCACGAACCTAGGCGCTCGCCCGTGGGGGTGGCACACCTGGGACCGACCGCTCGTCCAGGGCAACCACGACCTGCTCGTCCGTCATCCGGCCTGGAGGTGGGAGGCGTCGGATACCGACGCCTCCCACCTCCAGCCCCACTCCGTGCTCCGCAGCGCCATCGTGCGTGTCCCGCACGTCTGCCAGCGCTACCCGGGGGCTTCTGGCAGACCTTGCCGACACAGGCGCGGTCCGCTGTGGGGTAGCTTGCTGGCCGTCCGCGAGCGAGGGAGCGCCGTGCTGGCAGGACCGCAGCCCGTGGTGGCCGGCTGGCCGTCGAGGCGGCCGGGATCGCGACCAGCGGCGGAGCACCCGGGAGGCCGACGATGAAACCGTCCCCCTTCGCCTACCACGCCCCCGAGGACGTCGATGCCGCCCTCGCGCTCCTGGCCGAACTCGGCGACGACGGCAAGGTCCTCGCCGGCGGGCAGAGCCTGGTGCCGATGATGAACATGCGGCTGGCCGCCCCGCCCGCGCTGGTGGACATCACCCGGCTGACAGACCTCGACCACGTCACGGTCGACGACGACCAGGTCACCGTCGGCGCGACGGTCACCCACGAGCGGCTCCGCACGCACCCCGACGCGTCGCGGGCATGTCCGCTGCTGCGGCAGGCCCTCGACTGGGTGGCCCACCCGGTGATCCGCAACCGTGGGACCTCTGTCGGGTCGATCGTGCACGCCGACCCGGCGGCCGAGCTCCCTGCGGTGCTCGCCCTGCTCGACGGCAGCGTCGAGCTGCGCTCCACCCAGGGCACCCGCACCGTCGCCGGCGGCGACTTCGTGGTCGGCCCGTTGGAGTCCGACGTACAGCCCGGCGAGCTGGCGACGTCGGTGAGCTTCCCGGCGTTGACCGCGTCGACCGGCACCGCGTTCCACGAGCTCGCCCGGCGCCACGGCGACTACGCCCTGGCCGGCGTCGGGGTCCGCGTCGATCTGGACGACGACCGGCGCGTCGCGGCCGTCCGTGCGGCGTTCATCGGCGTCGCCGACCGCCCGCTCGTCGTGGAGCTGACCGACGCCCTGTCCGGTCAGGCGCACGACGCGCTCGACACCGGCGACGCGGTCGGCCACGCCCGCGACCAGCTCGACCCCAACGGCGACATCCACGCGTCCGGGTCCTACCGCCGCCACCTCGCCGGGATCCTGCTCGACCGGGCGGTGTGCGACGCCGTGGCTGCCACCACCTCGACCCAGGAGGCCGCATGACCTCCGAGCTGACCAGTCTCACCGCCCCGCAACGCCACCAGGTCACCGTCACGGTCAACGGCCTGCCCCGCAGCGCCGAGGTGGCACCGCGCCGGCTGCTGTCCGACTTCCTCCGCCATGACCTGCGGCTGACCGGCACCCACGTCGGCTGTGAACACGGGGTCTGTGGGGCCTGCACGATCCTGCTGGACGGCAAGCCGATCCGGTCGTGTCTCACCTTCGCCGTCGCGGTCGACGGTCGTGACATCACCACCGTCGAAGGGCTCGCCGCCGAGGACGGCACCCTGCATCCCGTGCAGCAGGCCTTCCAGGACCACCACGGTCTGCAGTGCGGGTTCTGCACCCCCGGGTTCGTGATGAGCGCGTGCGGCTACCTCGCCGAGCACCCCGACGCCCAGGACGACGACGAGATCCGCGAGGAGATGGCCGGCAACCTGTGCCGCTGCACCGGCTACGCCGGCATCCTCGGGGCCGTGAAGCAGGCGGCCGAGGTGCTGCGGGAGACCGGCGCCGACCCCCGCGACCGTCACCGTCCGGGCGGAGCGACCTTGGGGTGAGCGTCAGGTGGTGGCTGTCCGCTGCCCCCTGACCCGCGACGTCGTCATCGCAGCGCCGAGGTAGCACAGTACGGAACCTGCCCAGGCGAGGGCGTAGCCGGAGGTGGAGATCAGCCACCCGGCGATCGCCGGTGTGGTCCACAGGCCGAGGTAGAAACTGGCCGTCACCCAGCCCGTGAGCTTCCCAGCGGCGCCCGGAGCACTGTGGCGCAACACGGCGAGGTAGGCCGCGACCGGCCAGGTCGTCCCGGTGGCCCCGAAGAGCACGGTCCCGAGCCACAGGGCGACCTCGTTCCGGGCTCCGAGTGCGATCAGGAGCACGGCGCAACCTGCACCGAAGCTGAGCAAGCGAAGCAGCGCTGGCCCCAGCCGGTTGGCGTCGCGGAGTGCGATGCCGAGCAGGACCCGGCAGATGAGTGCCGTCGCGCCGAACAGCAACGTTGTGGCGCCAGCGAGCGAGACGGACAGGCCGATCACGTCGACACCGTACGAAGGCAGGTACGCGAAGACGACCGCTGTACCTCCACCCATCAACAGTGCGTAGACGGCCAGACCGCGACGTGTCTGCCGCTGTTCCGGTCCGGGCTGCGGTGTCGGGATCACGGACCGTGGCGCGGAGCCTTCGTCCCTCGGGCTCAGCCACGCAGCAACGGCGCCCACCGCGGCCAGGAGGGTTCCGACCCGGAACCCGTTGCGCCAGTCGAGGCCCAGGGCGGCCGATGCGGCCAAGCCGCCTGCGACCAGCGCGCCGGCCTGGACGCCGGCCTGAGCGATCCCGACCAAGGACGCTTGCGTCGCGGGTGTCGGTGCTGCGGCTGACCAGCGTGTGGTGGCGGGGTTCGCCATCGCCATCGCGGCCCCGGCCGGCAGCATCGCGGCGTAGAGCCCGACCGGTCCTGAGACGAAGGAGGCCGCCCAGAGCGAGGCTCCGGAGAGGAGGAGCAACGCGAGGCAACCGCGACGACCCCCGATGCGGTCAGCCAAAGGGCCGGCGAGCGGTGAGCCGGCAACCCCCAGCAGGTACAGGGCGGTGAAGGCCACCCCGAGTTGCGCGGTCGACATCCCGAGGTCCGCACGGATCTGGGGTCCGAGTGCCCCGAGGGCGAACTGCGGGAACACGCCGACGAGCAGCGCGAGTGCGAGGGAGGTTCCCCAGACCGCGCGCTCGCGCTGCTCCACGGGTAGCACCGACGTGCTCGCGGATCAGTCCGTTGACGTCTGGTGGGTCGTCTCGTCGCCGAGATCCGGGTGGCCGCCGGTCTCGGCCGAGACCGGGACAGCGTCCTTCTCCGGGAGGAGCAGGTTGAGGACCACCGCGAGGAACCCAGCCGGGACGATCCCTGTCTCGAGAAGGACGCGCACCTGGTC
Organism: Nitriliruptoraceae bacterium; assembly: GCA_003563915.1. Lineage (GTDB taxonomy): Bacteria > Actinomycetota > Nitriliruptoria > Nitriliruptorales > Nitriliruptoraceae > CSSed11-175R1. The sequence continues at coordinate 7,864 of PWTE01000045.1, read as the reverse complement.
AGGGAAGCTCGCTACCAACTCGGGAACGACCGCCATGGCCTGTCCTACCCCGAGCGCTACCGCGATGATCAGCATGTCACGGCGTCCCAGAGGCGATTCTGCGATCAGCTTCAGTCCAGCTGCCGCGACCATCGCGAACATCGCGATCGCCGCCCCACCGAGCACGGCTGAGGGCATCGCGGCGATCACCGCGGCCAGCTTCGGGAGGAATCCAGCCAGGATCAGGAAGCCGGCGCCGATGGAGACGACGTAGCGACTCATCACACCGGTGAAGGCGACGACGCCGACGTTCTGGCTGTAGGAGGTGTTGGGCATGGCGCTGAACAGCGACGCGAAGGCGGTACCGACCCCGTCGGCGATGACGCCGCCCGAGAGTTCGCGGTCCGTGATCTCGCGACCGGCGCCGCCCTTGGTGATCGCGGCGAGGTCTCCGATCGTCTCGACCGAGGTCGCGACCGCCATCACGCTCATCCCGATGATCGCCGCGGCGGGGAAGCTCAGCCCGAACTCGAGGGGACGCGGGAAGGACAGCCAGGCGGCATCAGCGATCTGGTCCACGTTGACCGCGCCGAGTCCCAAGGCGACCAGGTACCCGACGACCAGGCCGACGAGGATCGCAGCCATGCTGATCAGCCGCTTGCCGAGTGCGAAGGCGATCAGGATCGTGAGCAGCACGAGGCCGGCCAGGCCGAGGTTCGTCCACGACGCGAAATCGTCGGCCCCGACCCCGCCACCGGCGAGGTTGGCTCCTGCCGGTAGCAGGCCGACACCGATGACCAGCACGACGATGCCGCTGACCAGGGGTGGGAACAGGCGCTTCAACCAACGCAGGCTGAACCCGAGTGCCACCTGTACCGCACCCGCGACGATGGCCCCGCCGAACACCGCGGACAGCCCGTACTCGGACGCCAGCGGGATGGCGATGACCAGGAAGCCGAAGCTGGTGCCCTGCACCACCGGGAGCCGGGCACCGATCGGCCCGATGCCGATCGTCTGCATCAGGGTGGTGAGGCCGGCCACGAGCAACGCCACCTGGACCAGGAACGTGGTCTCGCCCGTCGTCGCCCCCACGACGCCAGCGATGATGATGGGGATCGTGATGTTGCTGGCCACCATCACCAGCACGTGTTGCAGGCCGAGAGGTATCGCTTCTCGCCACGGTGGCATGTCGTTGACGTCGTAGTGCATCGCTGCGTGCGCTCGCTCACTCACGGTGGCTCCGATTCCTGGTGTCGGGGTCCGTTCGAGTTCCTGTACAGAACGGCGATGATCGGGCCCGGACCCACGCGGGTCCTCGCGCGTGCATGCGATCTCCCTCGCGACGCCGTCCCTCCGCCCCAGTGACCGTGACCCACGACCCGTGAGGCGCGGACGGAAGCATAGAAGTGCCCAGGGGCGCGTTGTTATGTCAGCAATCTCCCATCATCTGCAGTGATGCTGTCAGATGCCGCTAACGTGGCGACGGCGCGCCGGAGCTATAGGTGAGACCGCTCACCTCGACGATTCGGCACGTCCGCACATCCGGGGACCCCGTTCGCCGGCAGACATGTCCAGCCCGGGGCGGCATGGCGTGCGGTAGCGTCCGAGCGTTGCTGACGAGTCGCGGCAGGAAGTGCAGATCGTGTGCGAGCGCTCAGTGGTCACTGCCGGGGGTCACGCGTGCTACCGGCGGGGTGACGCATGACGACGAAGCTGATGGGCGCTGCCGTCGCCCGCAAGGAGGACCCGCGCCTGCTGCGCGGCGAGGGCCGCTACCTCGACGACCTCGGCCACGACGCCTACGAGGTCGCGATGGTGCGCAGCCCCCACGCCCACGCGCGCATCCGGGACATCGACGTCAGCGGCGCGCTGGACGTCGACGGGTTGCTGGCCATCATCACCTACGAGGACCTGCCCGGCCGGCTCCAGGAGCGGCTGCCGGTCCTCATCCCGCACCCTGCGTTGACGGCTCCGCGGACGCAGTACATCCTGGCGAACGGCGAGGTCAACCACGTCGGCGAGGCTGTCGCGATGGTCGTCGCCACCGACCGCTACGCCGCCGAGGACGCCGCCGAACGCATCCTGGTCGACTACGACCCCTTGCCGGCGGTCGTCGGCCACGAGGTCGCCATGGGCGCCGAACACGCCGTCCACGACGACATCCCCGACAACGTTGCCGCGCACCTCACGCAGGAGTTCGGCGACGCTCCCGGTCGTATCGAGGCAGCGCCCCACCGGCTGAACTTCCGGCTGGACATCGAGCGTTCGGCCTCGATGCCGATGGAGACGCGCGGCACGTGGGCACGGTGGGACCCCGACGACCAGCGACTGCGGATGTACTCGTCGACCCAGACCCCGACGAGCGTGCGGGCCGCCGTCGCGACCCTGCTGGAGCTGCCCTTCGCCCAGGTCGAGTGCATCGCGCCGGACATCGGCGGCGGCTTCGGGGTGAAGATCATGCACCCGTGGCCCGAGGAGGTGCTGGTGCCCTACATGGCCCGGCAGCTCGGCCACGAGGTGAAGTTCACCGAGGATCGCCACGAGCACTTCGTGTCGGCCAACCACGAACGCGGCCAGGTCCAGTGGATCGACGTCGGGTTCGACGACGACGGGCGCATCCTCGGGCTGGATGTGCGGTTCCTCCACGACCACGGCGCGTACATCCCGTACGGGCTGATCGTGCCGATCATCACCTCGACCCAGCTGCTCGGGCCCTACCGCATCACCGACTACCGGGTGACCTTCGACAGCCTGTACACGAACACCACGCCGGTGACGCCGTACCGCGGGGCCGGCCGGCCGCAGGGCTGCTTCGCGATGGAGCGCACGATCGACCGGATCGCGGCCCACCTCGACAAGGACCGCACCGAGGTCCGCTCGGCCAACTTCATCCAGCCCGACGAGATGCCCTACGCCTTCGACCTGATGTTCCAGGACGGGCGCGACTACACCTACGACTCGGGGGACTTCCCGGCGTCGCTGGCCAAGCTCAAGGAACTGGTCGACTGGGACGGCTTCCCCGACCGTAAGGCCGCCGCCGAAGCGGACGGCAAGCTGCTCGGCCTCGGGTTGGCCTGTTACGTCGAGGGCACCGGCGTCGGCCCTTACGAAGGCGGCCACGTGCTGGTCGAGCCGACCGGCAAGGTTCAGGTCGCCACCGGCCTGTCCACCCAGGGTCAGGGACACCAGACCGCCTTCGCCCAGATCGTGGCGGACGAGCTGGGGGTCGACATCCATGACGTCGAGGTGGTGACGGGCGACACGCGTCGCTTCCAGTACGCCGTCGGCACCTTCGCGTCCCGCGCCGCCGTCATGAGCGGCAACGCGATCCACCTCGCCGCCAAGAAGGTCCGCGAGAAGGCGCTCGAACTCGCGTCCGACGCGCTGGAGGTCGACGAGGAGGACCTCGAGTTGGCCGAGGGCCACGTCCGGGTGGTGGGCAGTCCCGACACCGCGATCCCGTTGCCGATGCTGGCGACGCTGTCGAACCCGCTGCGCTACGCCTTCGACGAGCAGGCCGCCAAGGCGACGCAGTTCGCCTCGCCTGCGGACCCGTCGAAGCCCCCGGTCGGTGACGACGACGAACCCGGGCTGGAGGGCACCGACTACTACTCGCCGATCCGCTCGACCTTCGCGAACGGGATGCACGCCGTCGAGGTGGAGGTCGATCCAGACACCTCCGACATCCGCGTGGCCCGGTACGCGGTCGTGCACGACTGTGGGACGCTGATCAACCCGATCATCGTGCAGGGGCAGGTGCTCGGCGGGGTGGCGCAGGGCGTCGGCGGGGCGCTGTACGAGCGCATGGCCTACGACGAGCACGGCCAGCTCACCAACGCGTCGTTCATGGACTTCCTGATCCCGTACGCCACCGAGGTGCCGGCGGTCGACATCGACCACCTCGAGACGCCGTCGCCCTTGAACCCGCTGGGGGTCAAGGGCGCGGGCGAGGCCGGCGTGATCCCCGGTTCGGCGGCCATCGCCGCCGCGATCGAGGACGCGACGGGGGTCACGATCTCCGCGATGCCGATCGGGCCGTCGGAGCTGCACGAACGGCGGCTGGCCGCCGCGGAGGAGGACGAGCGATGAAGCTTTCGGGTGAGCACACCGTCGCCGCGCCGCGGCAGGACGTCTGGGCGGCGCTGCAGGACCCGGCGGTCCTGGCACGGACGCTGCCGGGATGCACGCAGCTCCAGGTCGCGGGTCCCGACCACTACCGGGCCACGATCAACGCCGGGGTCGCCAGCGTGAAGGGCACCTACCAGGGCGAGGTGCGGATGGCGGACGTCCAGGCGCCACAGGCCTACACCTTGCACGCCTCCGGTGCCGGCGCGCCGGGGACCGTGCGCGCCGAGGCCAAGGTCCGCCTGGAGGAGGAGGACGGCGGCGCCACCAAGATCCGCTACGACGCGGATGCCGTCATCGGTGGGATGATCGGTGGTGTCGGCCAGCGGATGCTCACGAGCGTCGCCAAGCGGACCGCCGGCGAGTTCTTCGGCGCGATCGAGCATGAACTCCTCCACGGTCCCGCGGAGGCGCCTGCGGTGGCCGGCGTCGGCGCGCCCGTTGGTGTCGGTGAACCGGAGGCGAAGCCCGGGGCCGGCCAGGTCTTCGCCGGCGCGCCGCAACCAGCGGCGGCCGATGGCGTGGGGCGGCGGCTCGAGCTGGCCGTCGCGATGGTGGTCGGGGCCGCTATCGCGCTGGTCGGGGTGTGGCTCGGTCGGCGGTGGAGCCGATGAGCGAGGAGCTGACGAGCGCGACCCAGATCGTCGGCGCCATCCGTCGCCGCGAGGTGTCCGCCGAGGAGGTGGCTCGTCGCACCCTGGAGCGCATCGACGCGGTCGAGCCGGTCCTGCGTGCCTGGAGCCACCTCGACGCCGAGGTGGTGCTGGCGGAAGCCCGTGAGCGCGACCGCCAGCAGGCGGAGGACCCCGCGTCCGTGGGGCTGCTGCACGGCGTGCCGGTCGGGGTGAAGGACATCGTCGACGTCGCCGGGATGCCCACATCGAATGGCGCGGACGTGCCGGTCGACGGGCCGGCGGTGCATGACGCGGTGGCGGTCGCGCGGCTGCGGGCCGAAGGCGCGGTGATCGTCGGCAAGACCGTGACCACCGAGTACGCCCTGTTCCGTCCCGGACCGACGACCAACCCGCACGATCCGTCACGGACGCCCGGCGGATCGTCCAGCGGCTCTGCGGCCGCGGTGGGGGCGGGGACGATCCCGTTGGCGATCGGGACGCAGACGGCCGGATCGATCGTGCGCCCCGCCGCCTTCTGCGGGGTGGTCGGTGGAAAGCCAACCGTCGGGTCGGTGCCGCGGGACGGCGTGACGATGTGCTCGTCGACCCTGGACACGATCGGGCTGCTGGGGGTGGACGTGGGGTCGGTGGCCACCGGCCTCGAGGCGATGGCGGCCGACCCGGAGAGCTTCACGCCGGCGCCGGTCGAGGACGGTCTGCGGGTCGGGTTCGTACGCACCTTCGAGTGGGGTCTGATCGACCCTGCGATCCAGCAGGTTGTCGAGGACGGGGTCCAGCGGCTGGCCGGATCGGTGGACGTCCGTGAGGTGGCGTTGCCGATGTCGATGCGCGGCATCGTCCAGGCCCAGCAGGTCATCATGAACGTCGAGTGCGCCGACGAGCTGGCCGCGGTACGCGCGGCGCACGAGGACCTGCTCAGCCCGCAGCTGATCAAGGTGCTCGACGATGGCGAGGCGTGGCGCTGGGCCTACGGGCCGGCGGTCGACCACGCCGCGCTCGGTCGGGCCCTGCTGCGGGAGCTGTTCGCCGACGTCGACGTGCTGGTCGCGCCGGCCGTGCTCGGCGAGGCGCCGGCCGACGGCACGACCGGCGACCCCCTGCTGTGCCGGATGTGGACCCTGCTGGGTACCCCAGCGATCGGGGTGCGCGGACTGACCGGGCCGAACGGCCTTCCCGTCGGGATCCAGGTCATCGCGCCCCCCGGCCGTGATGCCATCGCGCTGGGTGCGGCCGAGCTGGTGGTCAGCCACCTCGCCTGACCTGCAGCGCCCCTGACGGACGGCACCCTGCGCCCTACGCTCGATGGCGAGCTAGCGACGCACCAGGAGGCCGTGTCGTGGGAGACAACGTCGCGCGCAGCATCATCCGGGACCACCTGGTCGAGGGCGAGATGGAGCCCGGCGCGCCGATCGGGCTACGGATCGACCAGACCCTCACGCAGGACGCGACCGGCACGCTGGTGATGCTCGAGCTCGAGGGGATGGGGCTCGACCGCGTCCGCACGGAGCTGTCCGCGCAGTACGTCGACCACAACCTGATCCAGGAGGACCACAAGAACCCCGACGATCACCTGTTCCTGCAGACCGCCTGTGCGCGGTTCGGGGTGTGGTACTCGCGGCCAGGCAACGGCATCTCCCACCCGGTCCACCAGGAGCGCTTCGGCCGTCCCGGAGCGACGATGGCCGGGTCGGACTCGCACACGCCGGCGGCGGGGGCCATCGGGATGATCGCGATCGGGTCGGGCGGGCTGGACGTTGCGCTGGCGATGGCCGGCGAGCCGCTCTACATCCGGATGCCCGAGATCTGGGGGATCGAACTCGTCGGCGAGCTGCCCGACTGGGTGTCCGCCAAGGATGTGATCCTGGAGCTGCTGCGCCGTCATGGCGTCGACGGCGGGTCGGGTCGGATCATCGAGTACCACGGTCCGGGACTCGCGCACCTCTCGGCGATGGACCGCCACGTGATCTGCAACATGGGGGCGGAGTTGGGCGCCACCACCTCCGTGTTCCCCTCGGACGAGGAGACCCGTCGGTTCCTGCGCGGGCAGGCGCGCGAGGACGACTGGGTCGAGCTGGTGGCTGACGACGACGCCACCTACGACGTGACGGAGACGATCGACCTGTCCGAGCTCGAACCGCTGATCGCGCTGCCGACCTCGCCGGGCAACGTCGTCCCGGTCCGCGAGGTGGCCGGCAAGCCGATCGCGCAGGCCTACATCGGCTCGTCCGCGAATCCGGGCTACCGCGACTTCGCGGTCGCCGCCGAGGTCTGCGACGCGGTCGGCTACGCGTCCCACCCGCGGGTGTCCTTCGACATCAACCCGTCCAGCCGGCAGATCCTGGGCAACCTCATCACCGACGGCCACCTGCTGGCGCTGGTCCGGGCGGGAGCGCGCATCCACCAGGCTGGCTGCAACGGGTGCATCGGCATGGGGCAGGCACCCGCGACCGACGAGATCAGCCTGCGGACCGTCCCGCGCAACTTCCCGGCGCGGTCCGGCACCAAGGAGGACCAGGTCCACCTGTGCTCGCCGGAGACCGCGGTGGCGTCCGCGCTCACCGGCGTGATCACCGACCCGCGCGACCTGGCGACGGGTGCGGAGCGCGACGACGGCACGATGCTGCCCGCGATCGGCTACCCGCGGGTGGCCCCGCCTGACGAGCCGTTGCTGGACACCGCCAACCTGGTTCCGCCACCCGCCCCCGACGACAGTGCCGAGGTGGCGCTGCGCAAGGGTCCGAACATCGCGACCCTGCCCGACTTCGAGGAGCTCCCGGACACGCTGGAGCTCCCGGTGCTGCTGAAGCTCGGCGACGACATCTCGACCGACGAGATCCTGCGCGCCGGCGCCGAGGTGCTGCCCTACCGGTCGAACATCCCCGGCATCGCCCGGTTCGCCTTCGACGTCGTGGACGACACCTACCACGACCGCGCGAAGGAGCTCCAGGAGCAGGGTGGCGACGGTCACGCGGTCGTCGGCGGGGTCAACTACGGGCAGGGTTCGTCGCGTGAGCACGCCGCGTTGGCGCCCCGCTACCTCGGCCTACGCGTGACGCTGGTCAAGGAGTACGCCCGGATCCACTGGCAGAACCTCGCCAACTTCGGCGTCGTGCCGCTCGAGTTCG
>PWTE01000106.1 GCA_003563915.1 Nitriliruptoraceae bacterium | reverse complement strand
GACGCATCGACGAATACCGGTTCGTCGTCCACACCCACGTCACCGGACACGGCCCCTGCCCGCACGCGCGTTCAACAGCGGTGCATAGCCGCCGGAGGTGCGTGGGACACACGGGCGTTGTCGATACGCCGTGGCGCCTCCTTGTCAGGCGGCACGAGCCAGGTCGGCCGTCCTGTCTGCGATGCCTTACCGGCGACCGACAGGGGAACCCAGTTCAGGGCTGCTCGAGCAGGGTGGTGTCGTCCACGGGACGGCCCAGCTGTCGGCCGTACCTGACGGCCAGGGCGACCGCGACGCCGACCGTGGCGACGGCGAGCACGGCCTGGGCCACGAACTGCACGTCGGACGACGTTGCCTGCTCACCGACCGTGAACAGCTCGTTGGACGCGTTGAAGCTGGCGTGGATCGCGATCGCGATGACAACGCTCTGACGTGACCGGTTCCACAGCAACGCGATGATGACCGACAACGCCACGATCGTGGGGACGTAGAACACGGCGACCACGCCCTCGTAGGCCGGATAGAACCAGAACAACGGCGCGTGCCACGCAGCCCAGACGATCCCGACCGCCACTCCCGCACCCAGCGGCGTCCACCGCTCCTGCAACGCCGGCTGTAGCCATCCGCGCCACCCGAACTCCTCCTGCCCGCCGCCAACGAGCGCGACCAAGATGAACACGACCACGAACCCGAGCAGTGCCACCGGCAGATCACCGAACACCACCACCGTGCCCGTCGCCGCAGCGGCCGCCAACTGGACCACGACGAACACCAGCGGGATCCCCACCGCGGCCACGTAGCTGCTCGCCGGCACGCGGAACACCACGATGCGCCGCAGCCACGACCAGACCGTCCCACCCCCGAGACGCACCATGACCGCCGCCGCCACGGCAGGACCGAACCCACCGAGCACCAGCGCCCCCGGGCCCGCATCCGGGGCTGCCAGCAGGACCGGGATCCACAGCCCCCACGTCAACGCGAACGTCAGCGCGACGAAGCCGCACAGTCGCCCGATCCCCGGGTCCAGACTCGTTGGCGGAACGTTCCCACGTAGCGTCAGGGGTTCGTTGGTCGACATGCCGTCCTATCCCGGCGGCGAAGGCGAACGACAGCATGCCGCGGTACCCAGTGTCGCACACACCCACTGCGCACGGTGCAAGAAGTCTTCGGCAACGATCGAGCTCGCCGGACCGTGCATACCCACACGGGCCGCAGGGACCCCAGCACCGGAACAGCACCCATGGGGACCCCGGGGAGTCGGATAGCCATCACGGGTGTTGCGCACCGGTTCGAAGCGGCTCATGAGACCCCCGCCGGAGTCCCCGCTGTGGGTGACTCCACGTAAGCGCCAAGGTGCTCCGAACCGCTCACAGCTGACTTCCGACACGACGGCAACCCGTGTCGGCGCCAGCCGGAGCCGAGGTCACGGCGACACACGAGCGGAGCGGGGTCACGCTGTCCTCCGCGGTGCGGGAGTACATCTCCAGCGCGCCACTTCGTGTGACGCAACCAGCGCAACGATTACCGGACCGGGGCGCGCGCGGCCTTCTGGTCAGCGGTACCGTCCGGCTTGTTGTCGCGCTCGATGTAGCCCTTCAGGCTCTCGTCGGGCTGCCGCGGTGGCGGTGGAGGAACCTCAGGCCGCTCGTCGTGATCCTTCTCAGGCATCGGTCATCCTTGGACCGCGTTCACCACGATACCCGCCGCGAAGAACGCAGCGGCGACGGTGAGCGCTCGCAGTGCCCACCCCAGCCGTCGCCCCTTCTCTCGAAGGAGCACGCTGCTCTCGTTGACGAAGTCCTCAATGGTGTCCAACACCGTCAAGCGCGTGAGCCCGGAGAAGGCCAGCACGATGCCGGCCTTGTTGTCGAGCGCGTCGAAGTGCGCCAGTTGCTTGTCGCGCTCCGACTGAACGAGCTCGAGCAGGAGGTTCAAGGATGGCAAGCGATCGACCATGAGGGCAAGCTACATGCTGCCACTTCGTGGTTGTCGATGGAGTAACGACGGTTGTGGAACCCCGTCAGCCCACGCGGTGGTCCGACTGCTTCCTGCGCTGCCGCTTTGGACGGTCCCCGTCGCCCATGGGGCGCCCTACGCGGCCTTCATCCTTGTGTCCCGCTGGCGGACGGCACCACCGATGCGGGCGCGCAGCAACGGGCGTTAGGCCGAGTTTGCCAGGTGGTCTTGCTTCTCGATCTGGGAGACCCGCGAGGGCGTGACGCCGAGGAGTTGTGCGACGTCGCGGACCGTGAGCCCGGCGGCCCGGAGTTCGGCGACCGCGGCAGGGGTCCGGCGGCGTGCTCGATCGCTGAGCTCAGCCAGTTCACGGCGAAGCGCGAGGACCTCGAGGGTCTCGTCGGAGACCTCGACGCGCTCCAGCTCCGGCGTGATGTCGACGTCGAATGCGTCGTGTTCGACGTCGAGGACCAGAGCGATCGCTTCACGGATGGCGGCATCTGCCTGGTCGAGGCGACGTGACTGCGAAGCGACCTCGCGTCCCCCGACGTTCGAGGCCACGAGCGACCACCAGTCACCATCGCGGGTGGCGGTGACCTGGTAGGTGGTCATGTCCACCACTCCTCTCCGAGCTTGGCTGCCGCCTAGCGCAGGATGGACCTGGCCGTGCCCTCCGCGATCTCGCGGTGGTTCGGGACGGGGATGCGCAGACCGTCGAGTGAGAAGACCTCGTGACCGCCGGTGTTGCGCAGCGACGTGAACTCGAGCCGCGCGGCGCTTGCGGCGTCTCGGAGCTGTCGGATGTGGTCTCGTCGCTTCATGAGCGTAAGTGTAAGTGCTGTACAGCGTCAAGTTCAGAGGATGCACTTACCTGTGCACAACCGCGGCAGCGACCTGGCACATGCGGGCGTTGTCCCTACGCGCACCCCCATCCGGTGGAAGGGGAGGGTCTGAGCGGATGTGAAGGTTGTGGGCAGGTGACTCAAGTCGGACCTCAGCATCAGCGAGGTCGAGGCCGCCGTGCAACGACAGTTGCGGACGGTTGACGACTGGACGTGGGCCTCGACGCCGCGGTACTCAGCAGGAACGAGCCGATGAACGGTCGGTGGCGCGCCATACCCCAACACTTCATCCTTCGCGTCGCGGTGTCGCTGGTACCGGCAGGCTGGCTGTGTGTTCCTGGTCGCAAGCATCTTGACAACGGGACGAGCACGCCGCACCATCGTCAGTGCTGACAGCGTTGAGCTGCCGGAAGTGAGGCCGGGAACCCCCGCCGGAAGACGGGACCCCGGCCTTCGCGCTGTTCAGGGCACGATCCAGCGGATCTGCCGCATCGGTTCGGGCAACATCTCAGCCAGTTCGTGGTCATAGCTGGCGACGCTGAGTCCGACCGCGCCCGCGATCGCGTCTGGCAGCCACAGCAACGGTTCCTCCTTCGGGCGACCATGGCGGTAGACGAGGTCGGCGGCGGCAACGCCGTCGCGTTGGGCGCCCATGATCTCGCGCCGATCCTTGCGATCGTTGTGCTCCTGGCGACTCTCGAACACCGCGGTCTGCACGCCACGGTCACGTAGCTCG
>PWTE01000119.1 GCA_003563915.1 Nitriliruptoraceae bacterium | reverse complement strand
GCTCATCGATGCTGCCCGGTCAGTGGCTGGCCCCAGCGGTCGTGGAAGGCGACCTCGCCGAGGGGGCGGCGAGGGGCGGGGTGGAAGTCCTCGCCGCGGAAGTAGGCCACGGGGATCAGGCCCGCCTGGGAGATCCCGTCGGGGATGCCGAGGAGGCGGGCGACCTCGGGTTCGGCGCCGAGGTGGATCATGGTCAGTGACGATCCCAGTCCGCGGCTGCGCAGCGCGAGCATGAAGCTCCATGCGGCCGGCCAGATCTCGCCGTAGGTGGAGGCTGCGGCCATGTTGTCCAGGTCGGTGTCGTAGCCCAGATGAGCGAACAGTTCACGGTCCTGTTGGAGACCCGTGGTGTGGCAGGGGATCACGTGGGCCGGCACCTGCTCGAGGTGGTCGCCGAGGTAGCGGCTCGAGGCACTCGCGCACGACGTCGAGCGGGACCGGGCGCTCGAGGTCGAGACGGCGCCGCACGGCCCGCGTCGTGGTGAGAACGTGGTCGATGCTGGTTCGGTCGAGGTCGGCAACGTGCATCGATCGCCTCCTGGGTCGGCTCGAGGTCTTCCGGACGAGGCGGGTCAACCCGGGTTGGTGGCCGCCACGCAGTGGGCCAGGTTGGGTAGGCGAACACGTCCGTCGTCGCCTACGTAGGGCTCCCAGGCCTCGTCGGTGACGCGCTGCCAGACACGCTCGCGGACCTCCGTTGGCTCGTGCTCCAGCAGCGCGGTCACCGGTGGCGCGCAGTCGCGCATGAACCGGGTCGCTTCGGCGGGGGAGTCGAACTCGAACACGGCCGTGGCCGTGCCCACCTCCACCTCGGTGAAGCCGGCGGCCGTGACGACCTCGCGGAGCCGCTGCGGGTCGGACAGGGCGAACAGGCCTGGTCGGTCCGCGGGCGGTGGGGCGAGGTCGAGCAGCCGCCGGATGATCGCTACCGGTGAGGCCATGGTGACCTCCTCGGGGCCCGACCAGGTGCTCGCCGCCAGCCTCCCACCACGGCGGAGCCCGGCGCGCAGACGCGTGAGGGTGGCGGCTGGGTCAGCCAGGTACATCAGCATCGAACGAGAGATCACCGCGTCGAGCCGGCCGTCGGGCAGCGTGAGCTCGTCGGCGTCACCCTCGACGATGTCCACCTCGACATCGCCGAGGGCGGCCCGGGCCGTCCGGTCGTGTGCGAGCGCGAGCATCTCGCCCGAGAGGTCCTGCAGGGTCACGTGCCCACCCGGTGCCACCGCGCTGGCCGCGGTCAGGCCCGGCTCCCCGTAGCCGGTGCCCACATCCAGGATGCGATCACCCGGCTGCGGCTGCACGGCCTCCAGCAGCCACCGGCCGAGCTGGGGCATGGCTGAATCGGCCTCGAGCACCTCCAGCCAGCGTTGCCAGCCGGGTGCTGCCTCGCGCCATTCGCGTCGCAGGTCGGTCTTGTAGGCGTGCTCGTCGAACGCGGTCTGCGTGCTCATCGCAGGTCCCTCCTCACTGACGGTCGCGGGCTGGACGATCGTTGGGCAGTCTGCGGGAGCAGCGGGTCACGAGCATCCGTAGGACCACGTATCTGGCCACGCACATCGCGGAACCTGGCCTTACGATGGGGTGTATGTCGGACGACGCGCAGACCCTGCTCGCCACAGGCGAGCGCGCCCTGGCAGCGGGGGACTGGGGCGAGGCCGCCCGGGCCTTCGCGGCGGCCCTGGAGACCGGGTCCAGCGCGGCGGCGCTCGACGGGCTCGGTGACGCCCGCTTCTGGCTCGGCCACCACTACGAAGGGTTCGAGCTACGCGAGCAGGCGTACGCGGCCTACCTGCGGGACGGTGAGCGTGAGCGCGCCGTGGATGTCGCGCTGTGGCTGTGCCGGATCGACGCGGCGAACTTCGGCAACGATGCGGCGGCCGCAGGGTGGCTGGCTCGGGCGCGGCGGCTGGTCGACGAGCACGGCCTCACCTCGCGGCTGGCGCAGGTGTTGCTGCACGAGGCCTTCGCCACACCAGATCCGAGCGAGAGCGAGGCGTTGGTGCGCAAGGTCTACGAACTCGGCCAGGAAGCCGGTGATGTCGACCTGCAGCTGTGCGCGCTCAGCCAGCTCGGTGCCGCGCTGGTTGAGCAAGGCCGCGTCGCCGAGGGCATCGGCTACCTCGACGAGGCCATGGCCGGGTCGCTGGGCGGCGAAGGCCACCACCGCGACACGGTCGCGTTCACCAGTTGCACGACCATGATCTCGTGCACCACCTGCGCGGAGTTCGAACGGGCCGTGCAGTGGATCCGCGCCACGGATCGATATGCCCAGAGGTACGGCAGCCCGTTCCTGTACGTACGGTGCCGCACGCTCTATGCCGCGATCCTGGTCGCCCTCGGCGACTGGGTCCAGGCCGAGGAAGAGCTCACCGCCGCCCTGGAAGCTTCACCGGACGCGATGCCCACCTTGCACCACCAGGCGCTGGCCACCCTGGCCGGTCTGCGGCTCGACCAGGGGCGCCTCGAGGAGGCCGAGCGGCTCGTCGTCGGTCTCGAGGACCAGCCAGCAGCCGTTGGTGCGATCGCGAGGATCCACCTTCGACGCGGACGGGCGGTCACCGCCGAGACGGCACTGCGCCGTTGCCTCTCCGAGGTCGGCGGCGAGACCCTGTCGTCCCTGCCGCTCTGGGAGCTGCTCGGTGAGGCGGAGCTCGCCCAGGACCGCCCGGACGCCGCTCTCGAGGTGGCCCAACGCTTGGCCGACCTCGCGGGCACGCAGGGATGCGCCATCGCCGAGGCGTGTGCGGCGCGGCTCGAGGGTCGAGCGCGCGACGCGACTGACGGTGCCCGTGCTCAGCTCGAGACGGCGCTGGCCGCCTTCACCCGCTTGGGTATGCCGCTGGAGGTTGCCCGTACACGGCTGCTGCTGGCCGAGTCGCTCCGTGAGGCGGCCTCCCAGGTCGCCGTCGATGAAGCTCGTGTGTCGCTGATCGCCTTCGAATCGCTCGGTGCCGCCCACGATGCCGACCGCGCCGCCGCCCTGCTCCGCGACCTCGGGGTGTCAGCCAGCCGGGCCGGGCCCAAGGGCCTGCAGCCCCTGACCCAGCGGGAGGACGAGGTCCTGGGGCTTCTGGGCGAGGGGCTGACGAATGCCGACATCGCCGACCGTCTGTACATCAGCCCCCGCACGGCAGAGCAGCACGTCGCTCGCGTGCTGGCGAAGCTCGGGCTCAACAACCGCACCGAGGCAGCCGCCGAAGCCGTCCGCCAGGGCGCGGCCCGTGCCCAGCGCTGACCACGACGGTCCGATCTCGTCGCCACCGACTGGCCGCGGTCTCTGGTCGTGGTCGTCGAGCAACCTCAAGAACGCGCTGAAGTCGGCCGGAAACCGCATCGTCGCCATGGTTGATCCTGCGCAGCTCTTCGAGGTGCTGCAGACGAGTGAGAGGATCCTGGTCATGCCAGTAGGCGCGGTCCTGCCGCCCTGCTCTCGCACGTGGGAGGCGCAGGGGATCACACGATCGGCAGCTCGGCGGGGGCGCGGCGGGTCAACAGCTCGGCACCGTCGGCGTGGACGACGAGGTCCTCCTC
>PWTE01000075.1 GCA_003563915.1 Nitriliruptoraceae bacterium | reverse complement strand
GGCGGGGAGCCACGACCTGGGGCACGTCGACCTGTTGGTCGTCGGGGTCCGGACCGCAGGGGGACAGCCCCTGACCACCGTGGTCACCGTGGATCACGAGCTGGGCACCGTGGTCGCCGACGGGTTCGTCTACCCGGGGCCGCACGAGGCGGCGATCACCCAGTTGACCGACGGGGACGATCCGGACCTGACCGTCGCCGACATCGACCCGGCTGACGTACGGGCCCGCATCGGCGAGGCGATCGAGACCGGCAGGATCATCTATCCGCCGATGGAGACCGACACGTGGCCGGAGTGTCGCCCGCTGGTCGAATGGGTGCTGCGGGCGCTACCCGAGGGCGGGCGCGGACGCGTCCGGCCGGAGTTCGACGAGCACCAGCGCGAGGAGATCGCCCAACGGTTCTTCGCCTCTTCCCACGGTCAGGAGCACGACCATCCGGACGGGCGCGACCTGCTGGACACGCTGCTGTGGTACGGCTGCGACTACGGCACCGGGGATCCGCTGGCATGGAGCCCGGAGGCGGTCGCGATCCTGCTCGACGACTGGCTTCCCCGCAAGGTGGTCGCCGAACCCGAGTACCTCGATCTCGCACCCACCCTGCTGCGCAGCTTCATCCGCTTCGCCCACGAACAGCGCGGACTGCGGCAGGAACTGACCCAGGATGCCCTCGAGGTCGTCGACGACCTCGAGGACGACTATCGGCGGGTGATCCGAACCGCCCGGCCCCAAGGCCCGGCCGCGCTCATGGCGGCGATGGGCTGGCTCGACGAGGACGACGCCATCCAGCGCGACCTGTCCGCCGACCTCGGGTTGCTCGACACGGTCGGCGCGCATCACCGCGAGTTGCAGGAACTGCTCGCCGAGGCCGTGGGCGGCGAGGAGAACCTGCGAAGGCTGTCCACCGACCCGCTCCCCGACGAGGCCTTCGACTGGACCCCGGTCGACGAGGACATCCGCGACCGCGTCGGCGAGATCCTCGACCTGCTGGACAGCTGTGCAGCCGAGCTGTTCGACGTCGAGTTCCGCACCGCCGCGAGGCGGTTGCTCGCGGACATCGCCGCCGCCGACCCCGCGATCTTGCGGCGTGGCCGCTCGGACACGGCCGCCGCCGCGATCGCATGGCTCATCGGCAAGGTCAACGAGTCGTTCGACCCGTACGGCGACGGGCTGTCGATCGGGGAGCTGACCGGCTGGTTCGGTCTGAGCACCAGCCCATCCCAGCGTGCTGGGACCATGCTGGCCGCGCTGGGTATGGAGACCGACGCCTACCGCGGCATCCGTCTCGGTAGCCCGCGCTATCTCACCTCCATCCAGCGGCAGCGGATCGTCCAGCGTCGGGATCTCGCGGAGGGCGACCTCGACGGACCCGACAGCCTCGACACCACCGACGGTGGCTGGGAGGGCTCCGAGGCGTGGGACGACGACCCCTTCGGCGAGGAGGATCCCTGGGAGAACCTCGAGAGACTCGACCCTGCGGCAGGGCTCGACCCTGCGGCAGGGCTCGACCTGGGCGTGGACCCGGCACCACCGGCAGCGTGGCGTGAACCCGAGCCGGTGGACGTGCTGGCCGTCGCCTGGCTGCCGCCCGGGATCTTCGAGGAGGCCGTCGGCCGCTGGCCGGAGCTGACCGCGCGGGCCGGCACCCGCGACTACGCCACCTACGCCCGGGTGGTCCAGGGCACCCTGATCGACGTCGCCCGTGAACACGCGCGCCACCCGGTACTGGTGCCACTCAACCTCGACGAACTCCAGGATCTGGCGAACGCAGCCGGGCTCGACGTCGCGGACTGGCGCACCCGGGCCGCGCTGGCCGCCCGCCTCGCCGACGCCGGCCAAGGCCTGACATGGCCACCGGGCCGCAACGACCCGTGCTGGTGCGGCAGCGGCCGCAAGTACAAGAAGTGCTGCGACACGGTGCCGGTCGATCCCGCCCGCCGCCCGACACCGACCGACGGGCTCGGGACGGCCCAGGCTTTCGAGCTCGACGTCACCCTGGTCGGGGTGCGGCCCCGGATCTGGCGGCGGATCGCGATCACCGCCGAGGCCACCTTCGGCGATCTCCACCACGCCATCCAGGACGCCTGCGGGTGGGACGACGACCATCTGTTCGTGTTCAGGACCCCGGCCGGTGGGGTGATCGGCGGGGCACCGTTCGAGGACCCCTTCGGCGAACCCGTCCCTGACGCGGGCGAGGTCGGCCTCGCCGGCTACTTCGCCCAGCACGAGCGCTGCCAGTACGAGTACGACTTCGGCGACAGCTGGCTGCACGACATCAGCGTGGGTCGCCGCGTCGACGAGCCCGTCGCCTACCGACGGCAACTCCTCGATGGAGCGCGGGCCTTCCCACCCGAGGACTGCGGCGGTCTCCCCGGGTACCAGGAGTGCGTCGAGGTCGCGACCGGCCAAGGCGATCACGAGGGACGGCGCGAGTGGCTCGGCGACTGGGACCCCGAGCACTTCGACCTCGCCCAGCTCAAGCGACGCTTCGACCGCTGACGGCGCGACAGGATCTGGCCATGACGGAGGACGAGCAGGGCGCCCGGCTGTTCATGGCGGAGGCTGCCTACGCCGAGAGCATCGTCATGTCCGCGCTCGGCAACTTCGACGCCTGCATCGCGAGCCTCGAGCGGGCGCTGGAACTCATCCCCACCTACTCGCCGGCGATCCTCGCGATGGGGTCGATCGACTACCAGCTCGACGACGCCGAGCAGGGCCGGCGGCGGCTGTTCTCACTCCTCGACCTGGCCGACGACGAGATTCCCCCCGAGGCACCGGACCTCGCCGACATCCTCGACCATGCCGGCGACTTCCTGATCAGCCGGTCCGACTACCGCGACGGCTTCGAGCTCTATCAACGAGCCACCGCCCGCTTTCCCGACGTCGCGGCACTCCACCAGGGACTCTGCCTCTGCGCCGGGAGGCAAGGCCACCAGGACATCGCCCTGGCCGCCGCCGAGGCCGCGCTCGCGCTCGAGCCGGACAACCAGGAGCTGGTCAACGACCTGGGCTGGACCCTCTACGAGCGCGGCGAACCAGACCGGGCCCTGCCGTTCCTGCAGCGCGCAGTGGAGCTGGACCCCCAGGATACGCTGGCCGCCGAGAACCTACGGATCTGCCGCGAGGCGCGCGAGGAACACGCATGATCGGAGGTTCTACACCAACGGCGCCGCCCGGCCGCGGGAGGCGGTACCTGGCAGGGTCCTTGCCGGCCGGGCCCCTGCAGTATGAACGCAGCTCGCACACGACGTTGGCATCGGGCACGAACGTCAGCCCAACTTGGCCGGACGCGCCTGCTCGTCGTCAGCGCGGGAGGGGTCAACGGCTGGCGCCACGATCTCACGATGGCAACGCTCGACGATCATCCGGTGGTCCGCCTCAACCGTGACACCCTCTACAGCTTCGCGGTGACCTTCGTTCGTGTCGCCATCGATGCCCAGGAACGCAGCGAGTGGGCTGACGCCCCGGCGCGCTCGCTCGTCGTCCACATGCGCGCAGGTTCCCGGCCGTCCGGAACGCGACGGCGGTAGCCTCCGTGTCGG
>PWTE01000239.1 GCA_003563915.1 Nitriliruptoraceae bacterium | reverse complement strand
ATGCTTGTGGCGTCGTTCACGAGAGCGCGAACGCGCGAGAGGAGTTCCACACCAAGAGGAAGCGACTCCAGATCCTAGGGACGATCCTGGCGATCATCGGGCTGGGCTTCATCGTCGGCGGCGGCGTCGCCTTCTCGATGACCCAGGACGGCTACGACTCCCTCCAGGCCTTCAGCGAGGCCCAGAACGTCACCCTGAACTACAACGAGGACGGTGAACTGCTGGACCGCGGGAGCACCGAGGAAGCGCAGAACATCCTGACGCTGCTCACCGAGGACTGGGGCTACCCGGTCAACGAGGCCCACCTGGACCCGAACGACCCGCTGGTCAACACGGCGACCGAGTACATGTACCAGATGGCGGTCGTCGGCTACCACGTGCTCAACGGCACCCAGACCGTCGTCCTGGAGGAAGACGTCGAGTACGACGGGGAGGTCTACGAGGCCGGCACCTACGAGTTCGCGGTCGACGGTCGCTACTGGACCGACTTCGACCGCATGCACCCGATCGAGGGCCCAGCACGCGAGCAGGCATGGACCGGCACGGTCCACGGGCTGTTCGGTGAGCTCGGGGTCGGCACCGTGACCCACTCGGCGCTGCAGCTGGCGCTGGCCCTGTCCGGGGTTCTGGCCGGGATCGGTGCCGTGCTGGTGCTCACCGGCGGCGGGCTGGTCTGGGTCGGCCGGAGCGAGCCAGAGGTCGGCGAAGCCCAAGCTACGAGCTCCGGGCAGCGCGAGACCGTGAACGTCTGACCCAAGGTCGGGTCACCCGATCCGACGCCTACGCAAGCGGGCCCGTCAAGGTGGGGGGCCCGCTTCGCTGCGCGGATCAGGACCGGTCAACGGTCACTGCTCGGTGATCTCGATCGTCTCGATGACGACGTCCTCGAGCGGCTTGTCGGCCGTACCCGTCGGGGTGGTGGCGATGTCGTCGACGACGTCCAGTCCGTCGGTCGCCTTGCCGAACACCGAGTACTGCGGTGGCAGGCCGTAGTCGGTGTGCATGATGAAGAACTGTGAGCCGTTGGTGTTGGGACCGGCGTTCGCCATGGCCAAGGTGCCCATCTTGTAGCCGCGGTTGCGTGACGCCTCCAGCTCATCGGCGAACCGGTATCCGGGGCCACCGCGACCGGTACCGGTGGGGTCGCCACCCTGGATCATGAACCCCTGGATCACCCGGTGGAAGATCACGCCGTCGTAGAAGCCGTCGCGGGCGAGGTTGACGAAGTTGTTGACCGTGTTCGGCGCTTCGTCGGCGAACAGCTTGGCGGTGATGTCGCCCTTGCTCGTCTTGATGGTCGCCGTGTAGGTCGTCGAGGGATCGATGGTCAGGTCGAAGGGCGCGTCGTACTGCTTGGCCACGGTGGCTCCTGCGGTGGGCGGAAGAGGGGCGCCGACGGGTGTCGGCCGTGCTGCGCACGAGGCGCGAGCCTACGCGAGGCTCCAGAGCTCTCAACCCTCGACGATCTCGACGGTCTGGATGGCCACGGGGTCGACCGGACGGTCGAACTCCCCGGTCTCGGCGGTCGCGATCGCGTCGACGACGTCCATGCCGTCGACGACCTCGCCGAAGATCGTGAAGTTCGGCTCCAGCGGTACGACCTCGCCCTGGACGATGAAGAACTGCGACCCGTTGGTGTTGGGCCCCGAGTTGGCCATCGCCAGGGTGCCCCGCGGGTACCCCCCGTGTTCCTCGGCGATCTGCTGCGCCAGCTCGAGCTCGTCGTCGATGCGGTAGCCCGGACCGCCCATGCCGGTCCCGGTGGGGTCACCCCCCTGGATCACGAACCCGTCGATCACGCGGTGGAAGATGATGCCGTCGAAGTAGTCGTCCTGCGCGAGGTTGACCAGGTTGTTGACCGTGTTCGGGGCTTCCGCGGCGTGCAGCTGGAGTGTGATGTCTCCCGCGTCGGTCGCGATCACGGCCGTGTAGTCGCCGGCGGGGTCGATGGTCAGCTCGAAGGGCTCGTCGTAGGGAGCCGGCTCCAGGTCGTCGAGCTCGGCGAGCGGGTCGGTGTCCTCCGGCTCGGGCACCGACGCCTCGCCACGGCCCGCGAGCCACTGGGTCAGCGGGATGGCGAACAGCGACAGGCCCATCAGCACAGCCATGATCAGGATGATCATCCGGTTGCGCGCGGCACGACGCTCGAAGCGGTTCTGCTCACGCTTCGCCTTCGCACGCGCGACCTGCTTGCGGTGGCTCTTCTTGCTCACATCAGCCCCTGGGACGGCACGATCGCCCAGGGTATCCGCACCGCGACGCTGAGCCGGCGGCCGTGCCCGGTCTATCCGGCATCAGTCGACGCGGCCTCGTCGGCAGGCGATGCGCCAGCAGTGGTCATGCCAGTGGCGACGGTCGTCGACCAGCTCCTCGGGCCAGGCGACGACGTGCCCGACGCCGGTAGGGATCTCCGCGCCACAGCCCGGGCACCGGTAGGTCTTGTTGGCTCGGAAGCCGGGGATGCGCGCCACCTCGTAGCCATGGAGCTGCGGCAGGAAGGGATCGACCGGTCGGGGCCAGCGCATCACGCATCGATACCACTCAGCACCAGCAGCCACGCGAACCCGGCGTCGTCTCCGGTCCAGCGTTCCCGCACCACCTCGTAGCCGGCGGCCGCGACGAGGTGGCGGAGGGCCGCGAGGACCAGCAGCGCGTCGACGGCGACCATCTTCGTGGATCGTGGGAACACGCGGCGGAGGCCTGGTGCGGCGTAGAGCCCGGCTCCGAGCGCCGCGGCCTTGGCGGTCCAGGGCACACGGGGGTCGCGCGCGAGGTCGTAGATGAGCAAGCCCACCGCTCGTAGCGCAGCGGGATCCGCGGGGGGATGTGTCCCAGGGTCGGGCAGGTACTCAGGGACATCCGGGACGGACATACGTGCTCCCCGTGGCGGAGACGGTCAGGCGTAGACGTAGAAGCCGCGCCCAGCCTTGCGCCCGAGGAAGCCGGCGTCCACCAGGTGACGCAGCAGGGGGGCCGGCTCGTAGGAGGGCTGGCGGTACTCCTCCTTGAGGCGTTCGATGATCGCGAGGGTGATGTCGAGCCCGACCACGTCCATCAGCTCGAAGGGCCCCATCGGGTAGCCGCACCCGAGCTTCATGGCGGTGTCGATCTCCTCGGCGGTGGCGTAGTGCGACTCGAGCATCTTGACGGCATCGTTCAGGTAGGGGAACAGCAACGTGTTCACGATGAAGCCGGCGCGGTCCCCGCACAGCACCCCGACCTTGTCGATGCGCGCGACGAACCCGCGGGCCTGCTCGGTGACGTCGCGGTCGGTCCGAACCGTCGGCACGATCTCCACCAACCGCATGATCGCGGCGGGGTTGAAGAAGTGCAGCCCGAGCACGCGCTCGGGACGATCCGTCGCCATGGCACAGTTGACGATCGGCAGCGACGAGGTCGTGGTCGCGAGCACCCCATCCGGCTTCACGACCTCGGACAGCCGCGCGAAGAGCTGCTGCTTGACGTCCGCGTCCTCGGCGACGGCCTCGATGACCAGGTCGCAGGTGGCCAGCTCGTCCAGCTCGATCACCGGGCGGATCCTCTGGAGGGTGGCCACCATGGCCTCCTCGTCGATCCGGCCCTTGTCCACCGCGCGCTGCAGGGATCGCGACGCCGCTGCCGCGACCGCCTCGGCCTTCTCCCGGGTGCGACCCCGCACGATCACATCGAACCCGGCGCGCGCGCAGACCTCTGTGATCCCCGACGCCATCGTGCCGGTGCCGACGACGCCGACGGTCGTCCAGCCAGAGACGAGATCGGGATCCGGTGGCGCGGGGGTGTCCTCGTCGGGGAGCATCCGCGACGACCCAGGCTCCTCGTAGATGTAGAAGCCACGGCCGGCCTTGCGGCCCGTGAACCCGGCGTTCGCCAACTGCGACAGGACCGGTCGCGGGGCGAACCGGGTGTCCTCGAACTGGGAGTGGATCGCGTCCATGATGCCGACGAACGTGTCGATGCCGACCAGATCGGTGAGGGCGATCGGTCCCATCGGCAGGCCCGCGCCGTGACGCATCGCGGCGTCGACGTCCTCCTTGGTGGCGTACCCGCCCTCGACCATCCAGACGGCCTGGTTCAGGTAGGGGAAGAGCAGCTGGTTGGCGATGAACCCGCGGCGATCACCGACGACCACCGGGACCTTGCCGATGCGGTCCGCGAACTCGCGGGCGGTCTCGACGACGGCCTCATCGGTGACCACGGTGCGGACCAGTTCGATCAGCTTCATGACCGGCGCCGGGTTGAAGAAGTGGAACCCCAGGACCCGGTTCGGGCGCCGCGTGTGGACCGCGATGTCCATGACCGGCAGCGACGAGGTGTTGGTCGCGATGAGCGCATCGGGTCGGGCGACCGCGTCGATCTTCCGGAAGGTCTCCTGCTTGAGCTCCACGACCTCGGGCACCGCCTCGATGATCAGGTCGCAGTCGCCGAGATCGGCGAAATCCGTCGATCCGGAGATCCGACCCAGGATCTCGTCACGCTCCGCGTCGGTGAGACGCTCCCTGGCGACCTGCCGATCCAGCGATCCCCGGATGCGGGCCAACCCCCGTTCGACCAGTTCGTCGGACATCTCCACGAAGCAGACGGGCAGGCCGTTGCGCGACACGATCTCCGAGATACCGGCACCCATCGTGCCGCAGCCGACGATCCCTACGCTCTCGATCCGCTCGACGATCTTGTCGGCCATGGGTCGCCCTCCACGCTGCCGTCGCTGGACGGTCGAGCCTACGGCCACGGACTTGCCAACGCCGAACCGGCCGCACGCTGGCTCTCGCCGGAGGTTCCGGAGGATGTGCCGGGATGGTCGGACGAACCCTCCGAAACTGCCCAGGCCGGCACCGACGACATGCGGGGCTCTGCGAGCGATCCGACCGGTCAGGCCTCGCCGTGGACGCGGGTCCCGGCACGCCAGGTGACCTCTACCTCGACGTCGCTCAACGCGTCCGGCGGGACGGCGGTGACGTCCTGCGAGGTCACGATCAGGTCAGCGCGCGAACCGACGTCGATCGTGCCGGCGTCATGGTCGTCGCCGGCCTGGAACGCGGATCCGGCGGTGTACGCCTTGAGAGCAGCGTCGAGGTCGATGGCCTCCTCCGGGAGGAACGGGGCCTCCGCCCCGACCCCGCTGGTACCGCGGCGGGTGACCGCGACCGCGATGCCGTCGAGCGGCACGTGGGAGCTCACGGGCCAGTCGCTGCCGAAGCTCACGTACGCCCCACCGCGGACCAGTGACCCGATCGGGTACTGCCACCGGGCGCGTTCGGGCCCGAGGCGCGGCACGGTCAGGTCACGCATGATCTCGTTGTCCTGCGCCCACAGCGGTTCGAAGTTCGCGATCACGCCGAGCTCACGGAACCGCGGCAGGTCGTCGGGATGGACGAGGTGGGTGTGCGCGATCACGGGGCGCCGGTCGCGCGGCCCGTTGGTCCGGGCGACCTCGGCGATCGCATCCAACGCCATCCGGATCGCCGCGTCACCGATGGCGTGCAGGTGGAGCTGGAAGCCGGCCGCATCGATGGCGGTCGCCGCGCGGGTCAGCTCTGCCGCGTCCCAGTTCGCGATGCCGTGGTCGTGACCGCCCGCGTGCTGGTCCCCCATCGCGCAGTACGGCTCCAGCAGCGCCCCCGTACCACCCTCGATCACCCCGTCGACGAAGAACTTCGCGGTCGTTGCGCTCAGACGTCCACCGGGCACTCCGTCACCCTGCCGCCGCTCCACGGCACGGGCCGCGTCCCGCCGCGCATCCGCGAAGTGCGGGAGGTCCTCCTCCCAGCGATCCACCTCGACCTTGAAGGCGAGGTCGAGGTCGGCGGTCAGTCGGCCGGCGTCGGCGACCGCGAGGTAGGAGGGGAGCTGGCCGGGCCGGGTCCACGCGTCCTGGCCCCACACGATCCCCGCGCGGACCATGCGGTCCAGCCCCACCTCCAACCCGCGAGCTTCCTTCTCGCGACCGCGAGGCGGCAGGTGGGGTTCGAGGAGCAGTTCGGCCTCCTCCAACAGCGTGCCGACCGGGTCGCCGTCCACGTCCCGGACGATCGTGCCGCGCGGCGGATCGGGGGTGGCGGCCGTGATCCCGGCGACCTCCATCGCGCGGCTGTTGCACCACACCATGTGGTGGTCCGACGACCACAGCGCCGCCGGTCGGTCCGCGACCACGTCGTCCAGGAGGCGGGCCGGGCCGACCCCACCAGGGAGGATCTCGGGCGGGTAGCCGTACCCGAGGACCCAGGACACCTCCGGAACCGCCGCGACGTACTGCCGGAGCCGCTGCAGCACCTCGTCCACATCCGCCGCGTCGACCAGGTCACAGTCGAGGGTCTCGGCACCCCCGGCCAGGGGGTGGAGGTGACCGTCGCGGAACGCGGGGAGCAGGCTCCGGTCGCCGAGCTCGACGACCTGCGTGCTTGGCCCGCGGCGTGCGACCGCCTCGTCGTCCAGCGCGACGATGCGCCCACCAGCGACGGCGACGGCCGTGGTGCGCCGGCCCGTCCCGGTCCAGATCGTTCCCTGCCCCTCGGTGACGACGAGCAGATCGGCGTGCGCGGTCATCCCTCACCCTCCTGGTCCCGGTCGCGCTGGCCGAGCACCCGTGCGACGTAGGCTTCCCCGGCGGCACGCGACTCCGGATCGCGGACCGCGGACAACAGGGCATCCGCGTCGGACCAGCCGCGCGGCGCGCCGATGCCGAGCCCCGCCGCCACGGCGTCGAGGGTGGCCCGCACCGGTAGACGGGACTTCGCCGCCAACCGCGTGGCCAGGTCGGTCACGGCGGCCTCGAACCCGCCGGCGGGCACGACCCGCGACAGCAGGCCCAGCGTGGCGGCCTCGGCCGCGTCGAACTCCCGACACGTCAATACCAGGTCCCGGACGACGGCCGGAGGCAGTTCACGCAGCAGCCGCGGGACGCCTCCCCACGCCAGCGGGATGCCGAGGTCGATCTCCGGGATGGAGAAGCGGGTGTCGTGCGCGGCGATACGCAGATCGCAGGCCGCCGCCAACACCACGGCGCCACCCACGCAGCGGCCGTGGATCGCGGCGATCGTCACCTGCGGCAGTGCCTCCAACGCACTAGCGGCCACATCACCCGCGGCCGCGGCTGCCCGCGCCTGCGGGCCGTCCTCGACGAGGTGCGCCAGGGTCGACAGGTCGGCGCCGGCGGAGAAGCCACGACCGGCGCCGCGAAGGACGACCACACGGAGCTCGTCGTCGTGCGCCAGCTCCTCGCACCGGTCCGTCAGCTCGCCCAACAGTTCCACGGACAACGCGTTGAGGACCTCCGGGCGGTCCAGGGTGAGGGTCGCGACCGTGCCGTCACGTTCGAGCCTGACCTGCGCCATCGGCACCGACCTCCACCGCATCTCACACCGGTCAGGTGAGCGGATCGCCGCGGACCGGTCGTGGCGAACCCTACGCCACGGGGATGCCCGCCAGCGTGGTACGGAGCCGTCTTCCCACGTCCAACCGACGCCGCGTCAGGACATCAGGACGTGCCGTCACGACCGAGGAAGAGCTCCGGTTCGAGGCCGACCAGCGTGGTGGCGGTCTGCACGATGGGGAGGGGGTCGACCGCAACGAGCCGCGCGGGGCCATCGACCTCCAACCGTGCGGCGCTGCCGTGCAGGGTCGTCACGTGCCCGCCGGGACGCGCCCGCTCGACCTGGAGGAGCTCGTCCGCCCATCGGACGACGTCGACATCCGTCGCCCCGGACGCGCGGATCGTCCGGAGCGGACGGCCGTCGTCGACGGCCAGCACCTGGACCGGTTCGATCCTCGGCACGGGCGGCAGCACGACGACGCCGGTGCGGTCGCCGGTCACGGCCACCTCGTAGCAGCAGGTGTCGTAGGTCAGCGGACGGTGGTTCTCCCATACCACCGTGCCCTCGCCGTCGATCACGCGGACACGGAACCAGGCGTCCGTCTGGTCGGCGATGGCCAGCAGCGGGAGACCCCGTGGCGTGGGGGCGCCGTGCTCGGCCTCGGCCTGCACGGACGCGACGCCGGTGATCCCCACGAACTCACGGGTGGGTGCCCCCGGGGTGCCGGGATCGATGAGCCGCACCGTGCGAGCGCCGACCTGCCCATCCTCGTCCTGCCCCTCCCCGTCATGCCCGAAGCCGAGCACCGCGAGCCGCGACCCGACGAACGTCAGCACCTCGCGGGCACCGACGCCGATCTCCAGTTCGTGCCGGGTCGCGCCCGAGGCGAGGTCGACCACCTCGATGGCCCGATCGGTGTGCACCGCGAACACCCTGTCGCCACGGACCACCCGGCGCGGTTCCGGGAGGTCCCCTCGTTCCCAACGCAGCTCCCCCGTCGTCGTGTCGACACCGAGCAGCCCACGACCGTCGGCTCGGTCGGCGAGCACCGTCGTCGGCTCCCAGACCAGCGGCACCAGGTCGTCCTGACGCCACAGGACGTCGCCGCCCTCCCGGTCGATCCCGAGCAGGGTGGCGTTCGGCCCGACGGGCTCGGTCACCCCTGACGGCCCGTACACGCGCACCGCGCGGGGCTGCGGACGTCCCCAGGCGACCAGATCGCCCTGGTCGGTAGGACGGAGGTCGGTCACGTGCACACCGACGTCGGCCGACCACCGCCGTTGCCCGTCCGCGACGTCGAAGGCGTGCACACCGCTCGGGACCACGACCGCGACCACGTCGTCGCCGATCACGTGGACCGTCGCTGGGGCGGCCGCGAGGACCTGGGACCGGGTCCCCGGCACGGGTGCCTGCCAGCGCGGTGCCCCGCTCCGCACATCGACGGCGCTGACCTCCACCTCGGTCGACGCCCCGGCCCCGCCCGATGTCTGGTCGCTGTTGCGCCGTCCCACCGACGCGTGGATCAGCACGTCACCCACGGTCTCGGACGCTCCCTGGGCGAGGTCGATACGCCAGCGTTCACAGCCCGCCGGAGCACAGCGCATGGGAACGTCGGGGGGCGGCTGGCCGGTCGGGGGAGCGTCGGGCACGGCCTCCGCCGCACCGAGATCGTCCGGGTCCGGCAGCTCGACGGTGCGATCGGTGGCGCGCGGCGCCGGCTCGACCACCTCGTCCGACGTGGCGTACCAGACGAGGGGCCCTCCGACGAGGAGGAGGACGACCGCACCGCGCAGGGTCAGACGACGTCCGCGGCGCTCCTCCTGCGGTTCGTCGCCCGGCCGGCCCTCAGCAGAGGTCGCCCCGGACGCGCCGTCGCCGGCCAGTCTCGCTCCGCAGTGGCCACAGAAGCGGGCGTTGCGCCCCTCCCACACGCTCCCGCAGGAGGTGCAGGTGACCGTGGTGCGCGACCGGCGTGCGTCCATGTCTCCGCACGGTACGTGGCGCGGTCAGCCCCGGACACCGGCACCTGGGGCTCACGGTGGGAGGGTCGCTGGTCGCGGCGCGCACGCGCGTTCCCCTCCAACGTCCGTTGCGCACCGATCACGCCAGGTGCATCGATCGTCGGAGGAAGCCGGACACCGCCCCCCGTAGAGTGGGCGGTGAGACCAGGAGGTTCCCATGGCCCGCAGCTTCGACGGCGTCCACGTCGCGACGACCACCCCCTTCCACCCGGACTCGCTGGAGGTCGACCTCGACGGCTACCGCGCTCACTGCGCCTGGCTGCTCGACGAAGGCATCACCGGCCTGTTCCCGAACGGCTCGCTCGGCGAGTACGAGGCGCTCAGCCCGGCCGAACGCCGCCAGGTCTGGCAGGTCGCGGTCGAGGTGGTCCGCGACGCCGGCCGCGGGATGGTCGTCTCCGGGCTGTCCGGCCCCTCGGCCCGCGCGATCTGCGAACTCGCAGAGCAGGCCAAGGCTGACGGCGTCGACGGTGCGATGGTGCTGCCGCCGACCAACCACCCCTCCACGGTGGACGAACTGGTCGCCCACTACGCCGCGATCGCCGAGGTCGGCCTGCCGGTCATCGCCTACAACAACCCCTTCTCGACCCGCACCGATCTGACCCCCGACATCCTGGCCCGGCTCGGCGCCATCGACGGCGTCGTCGGCGTCAAGGAGTTCTCCGGCGACGTCCGCCGCATCTCGGAGATCATCGAGCTGGCGCCGCACCTGGAGGTCCTCTGCGGCTCGGACGACCTGGCGCTCGAGTCCGCACTGATGGGCGCGACCGGGTGGATCGGCGGGTTCACCGGCACCTGGCCGGCCGCCACGCTCCAGGTGTTCGAGGCCGGTCGCGCCGGCCAGGTCGGCGACGTCCTCGAGCTCTACCGCACCATGCTGCCGGCGCTGCGCTGGGACTCCGG
The DNA here is from genome assembly GCA_003563915.1 of Nitriliruptoraceae bacterium. GTDB lineage: Bacteria > Actinomycetota > Nitriliruptoria > Nitriliruptorales > Nitriliruptoraceae > CSSed11-175R1. The sequence continues at coordinate 3,036 of PWTE01000239.1, read as the reverse complement.
CCCCCGCTTCGTCCAGGCCATCAAGCTCTCGATCGACCTGATCGGTGGTCGCGGCGGCGGCCCGACCCGGCCCCCACGCCTGCCGCTCGACCCGGAGGCCGAGGCGCAGGTCACCCAGTCGGTCAAGGCCGTCCAGGCCGCGCTGGCATGAGGTCCACCCGCGTCATCAGCGCGGTCGACTCCCACACCGAGGGGATGCCGACCCGCGTGGTCACCGGCGGTGTCGGGGTGATCCCCGGCGCCACCATGCTCGAGCGCCGCGCCAACTTCGAACGCGACCTCGACCACCTTCGCACCCTGCTGATGTTCGAGCCGCGCGGCCACAGCGCCATGTCCGGCGCGATCCTGCAGCCCGCCACCCGACCCGACGCCGACATCGGCGTGCTGTTCATCGAGGTATCCGGTTGCCTGGCGATGTGCGGGCACGGGACGATCGGCGTGTGCACCGTGCTGGTGGAGACCGGCATGGTCGAGGTCACCGAGCCCACCACCACGATCCGACTGGACACCCCCGCCGGGCTGGTGGTCGCCGAGGTCGCCGTGGAGCACGGTGTCGCCCGCGCCGTCACGATCCGCAACGTGCCGTCGTTCGTCTACGGCACGGGCCTGACCGTCGACGTCGGCGGCGACATCGGCGAGGTCACGGTCGACGTCGCCTTCGGCGGCAACTTCTACGGCATCCTGCCCGTCACGGACCTGGGGCTGGAGCTCGACCCGGCCCTGGCACCGAAGCTGATCGAACGAGGCCTGCAGGTGGTCTACGCGATGGACGCGCAGATCGCACCCGTCCACCCCGAGGACGACCGGGTCCGCGGCATCGAGCACGTCGTGCTCACCGCACCCGGCAGCGACGGCGCCGACGCCCGCGCCGCCACCGTGATCCACCCCGGCTGGATCGACCGCTCCCCCTGCGGGACCGGCACCTCGGCCCGGATGGCACAGCTGCACGCCCGGGGCGACCTCGCGCTCGACACCCCCTTCGTCCACGCGTCGTTGATCGACAGCCGCTTCACCGGCCGCCTGGTCGAGGAGACCACCGTCGGAGGCCAGCCCGCGGTCGTGCCGACGATCACCGGCCGCGCATGGATCACGGCTACCTCGACGTTCCACCTGGACCCTGACGATCCGTACCCGACCGGGTTCCTCATCGGGGCCACATGACCGCCGACGTCGTCGTCATCGGCAGCGGGCTCGTCGGCGCGTGCTGCGCCTACGAGCTGGCGACGGCTGGCCTGACGGTGACGGTCGTCGACCGCGGAAGCCTGACGTCGGGTACGACCGCATCGGGCGAGGGCAACATCCTGGTCTCGGACAAGGGGCCGGGCGCGGAGCTGGAGCTGGCGCGCTTGAGCCTCGCGCGGTGGGCGGAGCTCGACGCGGAGCTCGACGACGACATGGAGTTCGACCCGAAGGGTGGCGTCGTCGTCGCCGTCGGGGACGCCGAGGCAGACGGGCTGCGCGCCTTCGCCGCGGCCCAGCGCGAGGTCGGCATCACCGCCGAAGAGGTGGCCGGCGACGCGCTGTGGGAGCTCGAGCCGCACCTGGCCCGGGACCTGGCGATGGGGGTCCACTACCCACAGGATGCCCAGGTCCAGCCGGTGCTGGCGTCCGCTGCGCTGCTTCGGCGAGCCCGGGAGCTGGGCGCGACGGTCGTCCCGCACGCCGAGGTCACCGCGATCGGACTTGCCGGCGATGGGCGGGTCGCGTCGGTGACCACCAGCCGCGGGACCTTCCCGACCCGGTGGGTCGTGAACGCCTGCGGCCCGTGGAGCGGCGAGGTGAGCCGGCTGGTCGGCGTCGACCTGCCCATCGCCCCGCGACGAGGGCACATCCTGGTGACCGAGCCGTGTGAACCGCTCGTCCACCACAAGGTCTACGACGCCGGCTACGTCGGCACGCTCACCGCCGACACCGATCCCGGCGCGGTCGAGGTGTCCACGGTCGTCGAGGCGACCCGCGCCGGCACGATCCTGCTGGGCTCGAGCCGGGAGTTCGTCGGCTACGACCGCCACAGCGACGGCGAGGTGGTGCGTCGGATCGCGCAGCGGGCGGCGCGCCTGTTCCCGGTGCTGGCCGGGGTGCGGCTGATGCGGACCTACGTCGGTTTCCGGCCGTGGCTCCCCGACCACCTGCCCGCGATCGGCGAGGACCCGGACGTGCCCGGGTTCGTGCAGGCCAGCGGCCACGAGGGCGCTGGCATCGGACTCGCGCCCGGCACCGGCGTGCTGGTGCGCGACCTGATCACCGGCCGGCCCCCGGGCCTGGACCCCAGCCCCTTCCGTCCCGACCGACCGGGGCTGCGTGCCCCGGCGGGGATCGCCCGTGGCTGAGCCTGTGGAGCCTGCGGACCACTCCCCCGGATCGCTGCGCATCGAGGGCGCGAGCGACCCTGCCAGGCTGACCCGTCAGCCGGCCATCACCTTCACCTTCGATGGCCGCGAGGTAGTGGGCCACCCCGGCGAGTCGATCGCTGCCGCCCTGCTCGCCGCCGGGATCCGCCAGTTGCGCTCGACCCGGGTCGACGACCGCCCCCGCGGGCTGTTCTGCGCGATCGGTACCTGCTTCGACTGCCTGGTCCGGGTGGACGGCGGCCGACCGGTGCGGGCGTGCCTCACCCCCGTGCAGCCGGGTGTCGACCTCGCCCCCGGCGACCTGGCCGAGGGTCGCCCGTGAGCAGCCCTGCCCCCGACGGAGCGCACCTGCTGGCGGCCGACGTGGTCGTGCTGGGCGCCGGCCCGGCCGGCGTCCCGGCGGCCATCGAGGCCGCAGACGCGGGTGCCGAGGTCGTCCTGCTGGACGCGAACCCGCGGCTCGGGGGGCAGTACCACCGGCAGCCACCGCCCGACATCGACGTCGCGCGACCGCAGGCGCTCCACCACGGTTGGCGCGCTGCCGCTGCCGGGTTCGAGGCGGTGGCGTCACATCCCCGGATCACGCACGTCCCGAACGTGCGGGCGTGGCTGGCCAGCGCGGACACCGCCGGAGTCACGGTCCACGTGACCGGCACGCAGCGCGAGACCGTGCACGGACAGACGT
>PWTE01000051.1 GCA_003563915.1 Nitriliruptoraceae bacterium | reverse complement strand
TGGACCACCCAGCCCACCACGGTCATCGCCAGGCGCAGGGCGTCCTCTGCGGCATCCAGGGTCGGACGCCGCAGGGAACCATCGAGGTCCGGGAGCACCACGGCGTCGACGCGGCCGGGTGGTTGGTCCAGCACCGACCCGCGGGTGGTGACCAGCACCGCTGGTGGGGGCGGTGCTGCGCGGCCGTAGCCCTCCAGCACCGCGACGGGGGCGTCGACCGTGCGGCCGAGTTCCCCACCCAACCAGCTGGCACCGGCGGCCAGGGGCACCACATCCGTCGCTCGGCAGTCCGGGCAGGGCGGGACCCGACGAGCCGTCCACCCGCAGCCCTCGCAGAACACCCCGTGCGGGCGTCGGGCGAGCGATGAGCTGCAGGTCGGGCAGCTGGCGCGGGTGCCGCACCGGCGACAGACGAGCATGCGCCCCTCGCCCTTGCGCGCGGCCAGGACGACGCCGTAGCTGCCCGCGGAGGTGGCATGCCGCAGGGCCTGTACGGCTTCACGCGCAAGGCGGGTCCGCGGCTGATCGGTCCAGCTGACGACGGTCATCCGCGGACGAGCACGCCGTTCGTCCTGACGGGCGGGACGCACGGCAGCGACGCGACGCTCCCGGAGGAGACGCCACGCCATCGCCGAGGGCACGGTGCCGACCGCCAGACCGACGCCGCCGGCACGCCGGGCACGCTCGAGGACCACCTCACGCGCGTGGTGGCGGGGACTGCGACGTTCCTTGAGGGCAGGGTTGGCCTCGTCGAGGACCACCGCCAACCCCAACGTTTCGAGGGGCAGGAAGGCCGCACCCCGCTCGCCGACCACGACCCGTGCCTGCCCGCAGCGGGCCTCGAGCCACCGCCGGTAGTGCACCCGCGGTGAGGGCCCACCGCGGAGATCGACCGCCAGGTCGCCAGCGGCACGCACCACGGCGTCGGCGACCAGGGATGCCGGATCCGGCACGATCACCAGCACGTCCCTGCCACCCGACAGCGTGAGCTGGGTCAGCTCCGCCAGCCGGGCGGCCGTGTCCTCGCCTGGCAGTGGCCGCCAGATGAAGGACCCGGCGCCGTCGAGCGCTGCGGTCAACAGCGCGCGGCCTTCGTCGCCGTACACCTGCCACCGTTGTGCGACCTCGTCGGGAGCCGGTGCGGGATCGCTCGTCGGACGACGGGCACGGCCGGGCGGGAACCAACCGGCCTGCTCCGCGCGACGTTCCACGTCGACCGTGCGGGCCGGCAGGGCGTGACGGATCACGTCGGCCAACGGCGCGCCGTACCGGTCCGCCGCCCAGCGCAGGACCTCCAACTCGTCGGGACGGACCCAGACGTGCTCGCCCAGCACCCGCGACAACGGGCGCAGACGACCGGGGGCGACCGAGGTCTGGCTACCGGTCTCCACCACCAGTCCGCGGACCGAGCGGCCGGAGAAGGCCACCTGGACCCGCTGACCCGCCACCACCTCGACGTCGTCGGGGATCAGGTAGTCGAAGGGACGGTCGAGGTGCAGCGGTGCGACCTCGACGACGACACGGGCGATGCGCAGCGGGCCCGGCGGTCCTGAGGCGGCGCTCACCGTGGCAGGGGCATCGGGACGGGTCAGTGGTAGGCGACGTCGCGCAGGGCGTCGACCCGGTCCGTCCGCTCCCAGGTGAAGCGCTCGCCGTCGCGCCCGAAGTGGCCGTAGGCGGCCGTGGCGCGGTAGCCCGGCCTGCGCAGGTCCAACGCGTCGACGATCGCCGCAGGGCGCAGGTCGAAGACCTCGCGGACAGCCGCGAGGATGCGTTCGGGGTCGACGGTCTCCGTGCCGAAGGTGTCGAGGCTGAACGAGACCGGCTGCGACACGCCGATCGCGTAGGCGACCTGCAGTTCGGCCTTGCGGGCCAGTCCGGCCGCGACGATGTTCTTGGCGACCCAGCGTGTGGCGTAGGCGCCCGAGCGGTCGACCTTCGACGGGTCCTTGCCCGAGAAGGCTCCCCCACCGTGTCGCGCCATCCCCCCGTAGGTGTCGACGATGACCTTGCGCCCGGTGAGCCCGGCGTCCGCGACGGGCCCTCCGAGCTCGAAGCGCCCCGTCGGGTTGACATAGATCTTGAGCCCGGAGGTGTCGACGTCGTCGGGGATGAGGGGTCGGATCACGTGCTCCTCGACGTCCGGACGCAGGAGCGTCTCGAGGTCGATCTCGGCACGGTGCTGCGTGGACAGCACCACGGTGGTCACCGCGACGGGGCGGCCGTCCTCGTAGGCGACGGTGACCTGCGTCTTGCCGTCCGGCCGCAGGTAGGGCACCTGGCCCGACTTGCGTACGGCGCTGAGCCGCTCCGCCATCCGGTGGGCCAGGTGGATCGGCAACGGCATCATCGACGGGGTCTCGTCGGTCGCGTAACCGAACATCATCCCCTGGTCACCGGCCCCTTGCAGGTCGTAGGGATCGGTACTGGTCCCGGTACGGCTCTCGAAGGCCGTGTCCACGCCCTGCGCGATGTCGGGCGACTGCTCGTCGATCGCGACCGACACCCCACAGGTGTTGCCGTCGAACCCGACGTCATGGGAGTCGTAGCCGATCGACAGGATGGTGTCGCGCACGACCCGGGGGATGTCGACGTAGGTCTTGGTGGAGATCTCGCCGACGACCATGACCTGTCCCGTGGTCACCAGCGTCTCGCAGGCGACCCGGCCCTCGGGATCGTCGGCCAGGATCGCGTCGAGGATCGCGTCCGAGATCTGGTCGGCGAGCTTGTCGGGATGCCCCTCGGTGACGGACTCCGAGGTGAACAGGGTTCGACGGGCCACGGTCACTCCTCTGTGGCGAGGGCCGGTGAGGCACAGGTACGGGTGCAGCCGAGAGCGGGCGCGCTGACCCGCGTCACGGCACGTAGGGCGGGAGCCTAACGCTTCGGCGCGACCCGAGGCGCGACCAGGGGCGAAGGGTGCGAACCCGTCGCATCAGCCCCGCAGGCGTGCTCCGACCGCATCCAGGATGGTGCCCGCGATCTCGCCCTTGGTCGCCAGGGGCACCTCGCTCCGCGTGCCATCGCGATCGAGGATCAGCACGCGGTTGGTGTCGACCTCGAAGCCGGCATCGCTCGCGCCGACATCGTTGACGACCAGCAGGTCCGCTCCCTTGCGGGCGAGCTTGTCCCGCCCGGCCTGCTCGACCTCGTCGGTCTCCGCGGCGAAGCCGACCAGCAGCGGGCGGTCCGCGTCCCCGCGCTGCGCTCCGAGGTCGGCGAGGATGTCAGGGTTGCGCACCAGGTCGATCGACGGGACGCCGGCGTCCTTCTTGAGCTTGGAGGTGGCGGTGCTGCTCGGCCGGAAATCGGCGACCGCGGCCGCCTTCACGATCACGTCCACCTCGTCGACCCGGCCCATGACCGCGTCGTACATCTCCTGGGCCGTGACGACGTCGATGCGATCGACACCGGCCGGGGCCGTCAGGTGGGTGGGTCCGGCGACCAGGGTCACCTTCGCCCCCCGGGACGCAGCCACCTCGGCCAGGGCGAAACCCATCTTCCCGGAGGATCGGTTCCCCAGGAACCGCACGGGGTCGATCGGCTCCCGGGTCCCGCCTGCCGTCACCAGCAGCCGGACGCCGTCCAGATCACGCTCCGCAGGCCCGGCGGACATCAACGCCGCGACGACGGCATCGACGGCGACATCCGGCTCCACCAGACGGCCAGGTCCGGAGTCGCCGCCCATCAGCACCCCGTCGTCCGGACCGACGACCAGGACCCCCCGGCCGCGGAGTACCTCGACGTTGTGGCGGGTCGCGGCGTGCTGCCACATCTCGGTGTGCATGGCGGGCGCCACCACGACCGGACACGTCGCCGCCAGCAGCGTCGTCGTCAGCAGGTCGTCCGCCAGCCCGCCGGCCAGCTTCGCCAGCACGTGCGCGGTGGCCGGGTAGATCAGGGCCACGTCCGCGGCACGGCCGAGCGCCACGTGGGTCTCGCTCGCTACGTCCTCCCAGACCTCGACACGGGCAGGGCGTCCGGTGAGCCCCTCGAAGGTGGTCACCCCGATGAACCGCTCCGCGCCCCGGGTCAGCACCGTGTCGACGGTGGCGCCGGCGCCGACGAGCAGTCGGGCGACGAGCGCCGCCTTGTAGGCCGCGATGCCGCCGGACACGCCGAGCAGGACGCGCGTCCCGGCGAGGCGCTCCACGGGCCTACCTCCCAGCGTGACGCGAGCCTCGATGGATCAGGATGCCTCGTCGCCCTCGTCGTCCTCGATGAAGGCCAGAGGGTCCTCGACGTGTTCCTCCGAGGGTTCGCCCGCCTCGATCTTGCCGGTCGCGATCTCCTCGAGGGCGATCGACAGCGGCTTGTTCGTGTCGGTGGAGATCAGCGGGGGGACGAAGCTGCCCAGCCCCTCACCCAGGTGGGCGAAGTAGCCGTTGATCTCCCGGGCGCGCTTGGCCGAGAGGTGGACGAGGTGGAACTTGGAGTCCACCCGCGCCATGAGGTCGTCGATGCGAGCGATCGCAGTGCCTTTCCGGGGCGGCGTCGGGGGCCGAGACGGCGTCGACCGAGGGAGCGTACCGTTCGACGGTCGAGGCGCCAGCCACGCTAGCGTTCGACGGGTCATCCAGGGCGACGACCGTAGGAAGTCACGTGCCTGCTCCCTTCCCCCCTGACGGGGTGCTCGACCCGACCGTCGGCGGGTCCGTCCTCGCCGTGATCTTCGGGACGGACCTCACGGTCGCGCTCATCGTGCTCGGGGTGATCGCCGCCGGCGGCTACGGCATCTACGAGTACCTGCGCAAGCGACGCAAGCGCGAGGATCTGCAGAAGCTCGTCGCACGGGACCCGCGGCTGTCGCGCACCGTCATCCCCTGCGGCATGCGCCCCGATCAGCTGGCGTGGTGGTGCCGGGCGTTGCAGACCGGTGACCGCAACTACGGCACCGAGTACGGGGTCGAGGGTCCGCTCGGTGTCGACCTGGGCCCGGGCCTTCCCGACGAGCTCAACGTCGCCGCCTTCCGCTGGTGGTGGGAGACCGAGAGCCGCAAGCGCAACCGTCGCAGTGGCACGATGACCCGCACCTACTCCAAGAGCTACTTCCCGGTGGCCCTCGTGAAGCTGCCGCTGCACCTGCCTCGCCGGGTGCTGATCCGCCCGGAGTCCACGCTCGGGCGCGTCGGGCTCGCCCGGGGCGGCCGCCAGGTCGAGTCGGCCGAGTTCAACCGCCGGTTCCGGGTCGAGTCCAACGACGAACAGCTGGTCCTGTACCTCCTCGACGCCAACTTCCAGCAGCTGCTGGTCGAGAACTTCGAGGGTCGCACGATCGAGCTGTTCGGTGAACTGCTGCTCGTCGGGGGCTCCCCCGACCACCGGGACGACTCGCTCACGGGGGTCATCGGCGACCTGCCGGCGATGCGCCAGGACGCCCATCGGATCCTGCGCGAGATCCCGGCCGCGTTCTGGCGGCAGGTCGGACTCACGCAGTCCGACGCACCCGAGAACGACGTCACCCAGGATCTGTCGTTCACGCAGCGCCGTGACACGAACGAACAGCGGAGGTTCCCGTGGAGCCTGTGATCGTGCTGGTGGTCGTGTTCATCATCCCGACGATCCTGGTCGTGCTCTCCTACAACCGGTTCGTCACCCAGGTCGCCAGCATCGACGCCTCCTGGGCCGGGATCGACGTCGAGCTGCAACGTCGTCACGACCTGGTCGACAACCTGGTGCGCACCGTCGAGGGCTACGCCACCCACGAACGCACCACCCTCGAAGCGGTGACACGAGCACGGGCCAGGGCAGTCCAAGCCGTCGACCCCGAGGTCCCGGTCGACGAGCAGGCACGCGCGGAGGATGCGCTGACCGACGGGCTGAGCCGCCTGCTGGCCATCAGCGAGGACATGCCCGACCTGAAGGCGGACAGCGCCTTCCGCCAGCTGCAGAACCAGCTCGTCGAGATCGAGGACCGCATCACCGCGTCGCGGCGCCTCTACAACCTCGAGGTCGCGGCCTACGAGCGTCGACGCAAGGCCGTGCCGTCCAACCTCGTCGCCTCACTGTTCCACTTCGAGCCGCGGGAGCTGTTCGAGATCCAGGACGCCGGCGCGAAGCACAAGGCCCAGGTCACCTGGTGAGCCTCAGGACCGTGCGTCCTCGATCAGTGCGATCACCTCGTCCACGCAGCGGTCCAGATCGTCGTTGACGACCACCACGTCGAAGGCGTCCTGCTGGTCGATCTCCTGGCGCGCAGCCCGCAGTCGCCGCGCGATCGCCTCGTCGTCCTCGGTGCCTCTGCCCCGGAGCCGGTGCTCGAGCTCCTCGAAGGAGGGCGGGACCAGGAACACCAGCAACGCGTCGGGCAGGTGGCGTTTCACCTGCAACGCACCTTGGACCTCGATGTCCAGGACCACGACCTGGCCGGCGGTGACCAGCTCGCGGACCGGATCCCGCGGTGTGCCGTAGAGCTGACCGGCGTACTCGGCCCACTCCAGCAGCTCGCCACGGTCGATCATCGCCTCGAAGGTGGCCCGATCGACGAACCGGTAGTCCACGCCGTCGACCTCGCTCGGCCGTGGGGCGCGGGTGGTCACGGACACGGACAGGGCACTGTCCGGGAGGGCGTCGCGCACCCCCCGGTGGACACTGCCCTTGCCAACCCCCGAGGGGCCTGCGATGACGACGACCAGCCCGCGTTGCGAGGGACCGTCGGTCACGCGCCCCGCTCGAAGGTCGCGAGCAGCGCCTGCCGCTGACGGGGCCCGAGCCCGCGCAGCCGACGGGACGGCGCGATGTCCAGGTCCTCCATCAGCCGGCGGGCCTTGACCGGCCCGTAGGCCGGCATGGCGCCGATCACGTCGATGACCCGCATCTTGGCCAGCGCGTCGGCCTCACCGACCTGGTCGAGGACCTCACGCAGGCCGATCTCACCGGACTTCAGCATCTGTTTGAGCTCTGCTCGGACCCGTCGCGCTTCAGCCGCCTTCTCGAGTGCGGCCGCACGGGTCTCGGGGTCCAGTTCCGGCAACGCCATCGACGACTCCATCCCGCGGGGCAGGTCTCCCACCCTAGCCGTCGCACGGCGGGGGTCACTAGGCCGTTCGGCCCATCCTCGCCACCCGTCGCCCGCCCGCCGACGTGGTGACCGCACGCGTGACGACTACCGTTGCCGGCCCGTGTAGCCGCACCATCGGTGTCCTCCGTGCTGCTCTCCGACCAGCCCCTGGTCCTCGGCGTCGACCTCGACGGCGTCTGTGGTGACTACGAGGACGCGTTCCGGCAGGTGGTCGCCCGACGCCGTGGGCTCGATCCCGATCAGCTCCAGCCACAGACCACCATGGACGCGTACACCGAGTGGGGCCTGACCTTCGAGGAGTTGCAGCACCTGCACCGACTGGCCGTGGTCGAGGACCGGATCTTCCGCACCATGACGCCGCTGGACGGGGTCTCGGAGGCGCTGTGGCGGCTGTCCGACCGGGGCGTGTGGATCCGGATCATCACCGCCCGGCTGCTGTTCAGTGGCATCCACGAGACCAGCGCCGCCGATACCGCCGCCTGGCTCGACGCGAACGCCATCCCCTACCGGGACCTGTGCTTCATCAACACCAAGCCCGACGTCGGCGCGGATCTGTATGTGGACGACAGTCCCGGCAACGTGATCGCCCTGCGCGAAGCCGGCCGCGCCACCATCGTGTTCGACCAGCCCTACAACCGCCACCTCCCGGGACCCCGAGCCACCACCTGGCACGACGTCGTCAGCTACGTCGAGGCAGAACTCGCCGGCCGTGACCGCCACGTCCCCCTGCCCCTCGAGGACCCGCTGGACCGGGTGCTCACCGACGACGAGGATCCCGCCTGATGGCCGACCGCACCCGCGCACTGATCGACCTGCTGCTGCACAACGACGCGTTGACCTTCGGGGACTTCGTGGCGAAGTCCGGGCGCCCCACGCCCTACTTCGTCAACGTCGGCAAGGTCGGCAGCGGGGTCGCCCTGGCCGAGCTTGGCCGCCTCTACGCCGACGCCATCGTCGACGCCTTCGGCACGGACGTCGACGTCCTGTTCGGCCCGGCCTACAAGGGCATCCCCCTCGCGGTCACCACCGGCGTCGCCCTCGCGGAGCACCACGGCCGCGATGTCGGCGTCTGCTTCGACCGCAAGGAGGCCAAGGACCACGGCGAGGGCGGCAACCTCGTCGGCCACCTCCCCCAGCCCGGCGAGCGCGTCGTCATCGTCGAGGACGTCACCACCGCCGGCACCTCCGTCCGTGCCACCGTCCCGATGCTCCAGGCCCTCCAGGACGTCGAGGTGGTGGGCCTCGTGGTCGGGGTCGACCGCCGTGAACAGGGCACGCGCCCGGACGTCTCGGCGCTCGACGAGATCGGCGCGGATCTCGGGCTGACCACGGTCGCGATCGCCACGATCGACGACATCGTTGGGTACGTACGCGACGTGGACCCGCCCGTCGCCACGTCCGACGACCTCGCCCGCATCGAGACCTACCGCGCCACCTACGGCGTCAACTGACCAGTTCGGCCGAACCTCCGCCCCGGCGATGGCAGGCATCCGCCTCACCGTCCGACGCATATCCCTGCCAGCTCCAGGACACGCGGGCTTCCACCCGAGTGATGGCAGGCATCCGCGTCACCCCTTGAGCTACATCCCTGCCAGTACCAGGCGGCAGGGTGGGCGGGCAGGCAGCTGCCGGGCAGCTGCCGGGCAGGTGGCCGGGCAGGCAGGTGCCGGGTAGGCGCGAAGGCGGGCGGAGGGCAGCCCCGCTCACAAGCTGGCGAGGATGTCCTTCGCCGCGGCAGCCGGGTCATCGGCGCGGGTGATGGGCCGGCCGATCACCAGCAGGTCGGCGCCGTCGGCGCGTGCCGCCTGGGGGGTCGCCGCGCGGGCGTGGTCCTGGTCGGCGACACCTGCCGGGCGAACCCCGGGGGTCACCAGCAGCACGTCCGGTCCGACCAGGCGCCGCACCTCACCGACGTCCTGCGGCGCGCACACCAGCCCGGCAGCGCCGGCCCGGACGGCCAGCTCCGCCAGACGCGGTACCTGCACCGCCGCGGGGTCCATCCCCATCGCGGCGAGCTCCTCGTCCGACGTGGACGTCAACACGGTCACGGCGAGCACCCGGCCCGCGTCCCCCAGCCCGGTCACGGCCGCGGACACCATCTGTGGTCCCCCCGAGGCGTGGACCGTCAGCAGGTCGATCTCCAGTTCGGCGAACCGCGAGGCCGCGCGGTGCACCGTCGTCGGGATGTCGTGCAGCTTGACGTCGAGGAAGATGGGACCGAACCGCCGGATCGCGCGCACCGCGTCGGCGCCGTGCGCGGCGAAGAGCTCCAGGCCGACCTTGAAGTACCCGACGTGGCCGTGGAGCTCCCGGGCCAGCGTCTCGGCCTCGTCCAGCCGGGGCAGGTCCAGGGCGACGATGATGGGGTTGTCCATGCCAGGCTCCTCGCGGGTCACGACCACGGTTCGACGGTGCCGATCAGGTCCGCGACCCGGTCGATGTCCCGGTCCGCCAACCACCTCGTCAGCTCGGCGATCAACGTCGGTCCGATGAAGGGGTCGACGAAGGTGGCCGTCCCGACCGACACGGCCGATGCTCCGGCGCGCAGGAACTGCACGACATCGCCGACCGTCCGGGCGCCACCGCACCCCAGGATCGGCACCTCCGGGAGGGCCTGGTGCACCTGGTGCACGTTACGGACCGCGATCGGGCGGATCGCCGGACCGGACAGCCCGCCGTAGGTGTTGTACAGGCCGGGCCGTCCGGTCTCCGGGTCGATCGTCATCCCGAGGACGGTGTTGATGAGGGTGAGGCCGTCGGCGCCAGCATCGACGACCGCCCGTGCGATCGCGACGATGTCGGTGACGTCGGAGGTCAGCTTCGCGAGGATCGGCACGTCGGACTCGCGACGGACGGCGGTGATCACCTCGCTGCTGTCCCGCGCCGAACAGGCGAACACCAACCCCCGGTGGTCCACGTTCGGGCACGACAGGTTCACCTCGATCGCGACGATCCCGGCGTGACGTCGCAGCTTGCGGGCCACCTCGCGGAAGTCCTCGACGCTCTTCCCGGCGATCGACGCCACGACCTTGGCGCCCTTACGTTGCAGCCACGGCAGGTCGTGTTCCAGCCACGCGTCGATGCCGGGGTTCTGCAGCCCGATGGCGTTGAGCATCCCCGACGGCGTCTCGGCCATCCGTGGTGTCGGCAGGCCCTCGCGCGGCTCCGGGGTGACCGACTTGACCACGATCGCACCCAGCTCGGTCACGTCGTAGAAGCGGTCCATCTCCGCGCCGGCGGCGAAGCAGCCCGACGCGGTCAGGATCGGGTTGTCCAACGCGACGCCCGCCAGGTCGGTCGTCAGGTCGACCGCAGGCTGCGGTGGGCCCTCGGCGCCGCGGGGCGCCTGGGCGTCGGTCCGCTCGATGCGGCGTACCTCGCTCACGCGTCACCCCACACGTCGGCATCGGTCGGTCGTGGCGGTTCGGGGAGCTCCTCCTCGTCGTCGTCGACGACGATCGGCGGCCCGACCTCGAACCGCGTCTCCTCCCACGCGATGCGTCCGCCGTTGAAGACCGGACCGTCCAGACACGCCCGCTTCATCCGGACCGACCCGTCCTTCTGCCGTAGCGGCAGCGTGCAGGTGAAACACACGCCGATGCCGCAGGCCATGTGCTCCTCGACCGCGACCTGGACCGGGATGGACCGCTCCCGGCAGCGTTCCGACACGGCCCGCAGCATCGGGTTCGGGCCACAGGCGTAGACGACCCCGCTGCCGCACCGATCGACCACCTCGTCGAACGCGTCGGTGACCCGCCCGTGGACACCGTAGGAGCCGTCGTCGGTGGTGAAGGTGACACTCGCGGTGAGACGCTTCGCCTCGATCGCGTTCAGGATCCGGTCCTGTGACGCGGCCCCGACGATCATGTCGACCCGCAGTCCCTTGCGCGTCAGCTCGTCCGCCAGGAAGAACAGGGGCGCCACGCCGTACCCGCCGCCGATCAGCAGACAGGACACCTTGCGCTGCGGTATCGGGAAGGGTGTGCCCAACGGGCCGACCACGTCGACGACGTCGTGGACGTCCACGCTGGTCAGCCAGGCCGTGCCGGGACCGTGCGCGTCGAACACCACCTCGACGGTGCCGGCCGCCATCCCCCGCTTGGACACGCGGGCGATCGAGAACGGCCGTCGCAGCAGCGTGCCGGGTGCTTCGACGGCGATGTTGACGAACTGTCCCGGCCGGGCACGTTCAGCGATCGTCGGCGCGGCGATCGAGAGCAGCCAGTAGGCCCCCTCCCGACGGCGCGCCAGGACCTCACAGGTGACCTGCACCGGGCCGTCGGTGTCCGTACGGCCGCGCACGCTCCCGGCACGTGTCGCCATCATCACGCCTCCGCTTCCGCGATGGCCGCACGGTAGGCGCTCTGGTACTCCTGCAACGACCGGACGGTCAGGTCACCGCGCCGCAGGGACTCCACCGCCTGGATCGCCGCCAGGATCCCGGCCAGGGTCGTGATGCAGGGAACGCCGTTGGTCACCGCGGCCTGGCGGATCTCGTAGCCATCGCCGCGCGTACCCGAACCGAAGGGCGTGTTGAGGACCAGCCCAACCGCCCCCGACTCCACCAGGTCGAGGATGTCGGTCGCGCCCTGGGACACCTTGCCGACCACCTGCGCCGGGATGCCGGCGCGCTGCAGGACATCGGCAGTGCCCTGCGTCGCGACGATGTCGAAGCCGAGGTCGACCAGCCGCTTCACCGGGAACACGATCGCACGCTTGTCGCGGTTGGCGACCGACACGAACACCGAGCCCTTCGTCGGCAGCACCATCGACCCGGTCCCCGACTGGGACTTCGCGAAGGCGGCACCGAAGTCGACGTCGATGCCCATCACCTCACCGGTCGAGCGCATCTCCGGCCCCAGGATCGCGTCGACCCCGGGGAACCGGTCGAAGGGCAGGACCGCTTCCTTCACCGCGATGTGTGCGGGCCGCGGACCGGTGACGGCGTCCTGCGCCGGGACCAGCCCCTCCTCCCGCAACTCGGTTAGGGAGCTACCCGCCATCACCCGGGCCGCGACCTTCGCCAGCGGCACCCCGGTCGTCTTCGACACGAAGGGCACCGTGCGTGAGGCCCGCGGGTTGGCCTCGATGCACCACAGGACGTCGTCCTTCAGCGCGTACTGCACGTTCAGCAGTCCACGCACGTCCAGGCCCTGCGCGATGCCCAGGGTGATCTCCCGGATCTGCTCCTCCTGGCCGCGGCCCAGGGTGATCGGCGGCAACGTGCAGGCCGAGTCACCCGAGTGCACCCCGGCCTCCTCGATGTGTTCCAACACGCCACCGAGGAACAGCTCCTGGCCGTCGTACACGGCGTCGACGTCGATCTCGATGGCACCCTCGAGGAAGCGATCGACCAGGATCGCCGGCCCCTGACCGCCGTCGCGCGCGTCGACCAGGTCCCGGGCCTGCGCCACCACCTCGGTGAGGTAGCGCTGCAGCCCGGCCTCGTCGTCGACGATCTGCATCGCGCGGCCGCCCAGGACGTACGACGGTCGGACGAGCACCGGGTAGCCGACCCGGGTGGCGGTGTCGAAGGCTTCGTCCACCGACCGGGCGATCCCCCCGGGCGGCATCGCGACCCCCAGTTCGCCCATCAGCGCGCCGAACCGGCCCCGGTCCTCTGCGGCGTCGATCGCGTCGGGGCTGGTCCCCCAGATCGGGACGCCGGCGGCCTCCAGATCGCGGGCCAGCTTCAGCGGCGTCTGCCCGCCGAGCTGCACCAGCACGCCGACCGGCTGTTCGCGGTGGACGACCTCCAGGACGTCCTCGAGGGTGAGCGGCTCGAAGTACAACCGGTCCGCCGTGTCGTAGTCGGTCGAGACCGTCTCCGGGTTGCAGTTGACCATGATGGTCTCGAACCCGGCGTCGCGCAGCGCGAACACCGCGTGCACGCAGCAGTAGTCGAACTCGACCCCCTGCCCGATCCGGTTCGGCCCGCTGCCGAGCACGATCACCTTCTGGCGGTCGGACTCGCGGACCTCGTCCTCCTGCTCGTAGGTCGAGTAGTGGTAGGGCGTGAAGGCCTCGAACTCGGCCGCGCAGGTGTCCACGGTCTTGTAGACGGGACGGATGCCGGCGTCGTGACGCCGGGCGCGCACGGCCTGCTCGGTGGTCTGCCAGATCTGGGCCAGGTGGGCGTCGGAGAAGCCGTCGCGTTTCGCGGCCAGCAACAGCTCGTCGGACACCGCGTGCAGGTGCTCGTGGCCCCGCAGCCAGCGGCGCCGTTCGATCAGCTGCAGCATCTGGTCGGTGAACC
>PWTE01000064.1 GCA_003563915.1 Nitriliruptoraceae bacterium | reverse complement strand
GTGTGGTGCCCGAGCCATCGGACACCTCGACGGCGAGGTCGTGGAAGCTGATCCGGCGCGCCACCGGTTGGACGTTGGTCGGCGGAGGACTGGAGGCACTCTGTGCGTGGTGATCGCTGTGGTGGTCATGGCCCGTGCCGTGGCCGGCCCCATGACCCGTGCCGCCACCCGTCCCGTGCCCCGCGCTGTGGTTCGCATGGTCGGGGGTACGCAAGCACACGCCGTCGAACCGGATTCCTCCGGGATCTGCGGTCAGCTCATACTCCCACCAGTCGGCGTGCCCACCGTGGTTGCCCGTCCGCGACCTCGTCGATCCCACCTCGAGCGGCTCCCGGTCGGCGAACCGTGCCTCGTGGTAGACGAGCTGCTGGGTGGCGACGCTCGGCTGCGGATCCACGAGCCACGGACGCAGGTGGTTGCGGATGACCCGCTTGAGCCCGGCGACGGTTATCGCTCGACTGGCGACGAGCGCCGGGCCGCCGATCGCGAACGCCATCACCCCACCGGGCGAGATGCGCCGGAACTCCCCCCAGTCGCTCGTCACCGTCTCGTAGGTCGTGTCGCCACCGGCGCGGAGCGGAGCCCAGACGTCCGCAGTCGCGGGGTCGGTCTGCATGAGCTCGTCGACCGCCGCCGAGACCTGGTTCGGGCTTGCCATCGTCCACGTCCACGGTGGTTCAAGCGCCGGATCGGTCCACTCTCCCGCGGCGTTGACGGCGCGTCCGATCGCCTTGGCAATCGCCAGGGCCGAGTCCGGATGGCCCTCGACCACGACGTGGTAGGGCAGCTCAGGCGGGTCGCTTCCGATCCACTCCCCGTGTCCGGTGGCATGCGACGAGGGACACACCACCACCGGCAGCGCGGTCGCGTACACCGACCCACCGTCGTTGGCCCATGCGAGGTCGCGCAACGGCTCCACGATCTCGCCACCGGGACCATCGAGCTCGAGCGTTCCCAGCAGCTCGAGCAGCGCCTGCGGATCGGCCTGGAGCCGTCCGTCGGGCGTCGCGTGAACACCCAGCGACGACGGGCTGCGCACGGCGTACACGGTGCAGCTCGAGGCAGCGGTCTCCAGGCAGTGCAACGGATCGATCTCGATGAGTGCCTGCCACAGGACGTCGACGTCGGCGTGAAACGCTGCGTCAGTGCCGTAGCCGTCGCCGAGGAACATCAGGGTCGGGCCCAGTCGGGGGCTGGCCGCCAGCGGCGAACCCATTGCCTCGGCGGCCAGGAGCATCGCCGACTCCCTTCGCAGGGCGCAGGCCCTGCCTCCCAATGCGCGGACGATAGCGACGGCTCGACCGTGGAACAAGGGATTTGTCGTGTACGTGGCACACCGCGTCGACGCCGGCATCGTCTGGCCGAGCCTCGACCACGACCTTCCGCAGCGTCGAGCCCTTCCCGCTCGACGAGTTCATGCCGTTCGCTGCGCTGCGCCCGGAGCACCACGGGACGCCGGCGTCCGACCGCCACCTCGACGTGAACGTCACCACCGGCACGGACCGTCTTCGGCCGGTCGAGCGGGGCCAGCCTTCGGCCGTGCGCCTGGCATCCAGGGAGAGCATCTGGAGTTGGTGGGTCAACGCGCGCAGTCGGCGGTTGTCGTCGATCCAGGGCTGGTAGGTCTCCAACGGTTCGACGGTGAGCATCTTGGACACGGTGCGGGCCTTGACGGCACGTGACCACTGGATGTAAGGGCCGTGACGCTGATCCGGGTCGGTAGCGCACCCGCAGTTGGTACGTACGCAGGTCACGGTGCGGGTCACGATCGAGCCGGGCAGAGCAAAGCCAAGCCCTCCGAGCTCACCCACGATGCGACGCCGCTGGTCATCGACCTCGGGGGATCTGCGGTGTCATCTGCGCGTCCGATGCTCAAGGTGCCTGGTCCTGGCAGCTACCGCCTCCGCAGGGCCACGATACTGCGCGACCACCGCCGTCCCCGGGCAGGATCCGTCGGCGACGACCGCCGACCCCCAGCTCGCGACCCGCTCGCCGTGGTCGTGGTGGTTCAGGGCCCAACGTTGAACTGCGGCGACCAGGGTCTGCGTACCTTGACCGATGAGGTTCGCCTGCCGGTCCTGCAGTCCCGGTTCCAGCAGCGACCACCCCACCAACCACAGAGCGTGGTCCTCCCGCTGCGCGGCGAGTTGCCGCACCTCGATGGCCGGCACATCGTCGCCTCGGTGGTGCAGCAGTCGGCCAAGCGACGAACGGTTTCGAAGGCTGTCGCGGTCGGAGGACCGGCTCGCGCGCCACCGGCCCACGTCAAGCGCCGGGCGGTTCTCTCCCCACGCAAGCACGGCGATCGAATCGGCTACCGGACACGGCCGTGGTCGCAAACTGCTCGGAGTCATCCTCGACCTCTGCGGCTTGCGTACCGAGTCGTCAGGCATGGCGGACCACCGCCTGGGTCAGGACCACGACCACGAGGCGTGCGAGCGAGGCGTCCTGCTGCGCCGCCGACTCGCTGAGGTCTCGACGAAGCGAACGGGGAACGCGAACCAAGAACCGCCCGCCGAAGTGTCGTAGCGTCAAGCCGTCGCGGGGGCGAGATGGCCACCTCGCCCTCCCAGCGATCTCGAGCCACACCTCCAGCACCTCGTCGAAACTGGCGAGCGTCCCGACGGCCGTCGGGGTCCCCCGCAGGATCGCAAAGGGTGGGTACGCCCGCATGCGCATCCATGGGTGAGCTCCTGTGCCGCGCTCCGCATCCAGCGTGCAACCAGGCGCTTCAGCAGCCCGTCGCACCCCACCAGCAGGCCGATTCCAACGATGCTGTCGGATCCGTTCGGGCCGCTGTCGGGCGAAGGTGGCGTCAATGGCGCATCACCGACCCGCCACATGTTCGACGCACGCACCCTGCCTCGACGCTGTCGAGCATCCCCCACCCGATCGCGCACACGGCGGCGCAGGCCCCGGTTGTGGTCCCGCGAACAGCCGTCAAGCTCACCGTTCAGGCGAGCGACACTCGGCACGACCCACCGGCCCGCCACCAACTCGCATGTATGACGGGTCGCAGCCAGAGCCGGTGACCCACCCGTAGCGGCTGGCGCCCGGCACGGGGGTGGGTCACCGGCGTTGTTCGGCCTGTGCCGGGTCCTACCACCTCGACGTCTCGGTGGTATTCCCGTCACCCCAAGCGAGCCCATCGTGGTCGCCAGCACCGACGACGATGGGCGCGCGAGTCGCTCGCCCTTCGGCGCGACCGTGACCTTCTCAGCGCCGGGTGAGCACGTCGTGAGCCCGGTGTCGGGCCGTTCGTGGGTGTTCGGCCGATTCTTCTTGGCGGACGAGGTTCCCGCCCACAGCTTCGGCATCGTCGACGCACACTCAGCCGTGCAGTGCGCGATGGGAACGCCTCCGTCGTGAGATCGTGGCCGCAGCCCACCGCAACGAGCCATGATCGAGCCGGATCAACGAGGGCTGACAGCAGGGAATCTCGAGATTTCGAGCCTGCCGGTGACCTTGGCCCGTAGTGGCGGATCGGCCGCCCCGTTACCGTCAGAAGTGCCCTTGGTTGCAGCTGACGGCACCAGAGGAGGCCGGCGCCAGGTCAGCGTCGCCGC
>PWTE01000052.1 GCA_003563915.1 Nitriliruptoraceae bacterium | reverse complement strand
GGGCATGCGGCAGTGCTGCCAGGACGGGGCCAGGTTGGAAGCGCTCGGGTGCCTCCGCTCCGACGAGCAGCAGCGTCGGGACCGTGACCTTGGCGGCCTGCTCCGGGTCGAAGGTGTGCTCGAAGGTGGCGCGGATCTCCCGCGGGATCGTCGGGGCGGCCGCGATGCGACCCGGCCACGATGGCTGAGCGCGTACGTGCTCGAGCTCCTCCTCGGTCGAGCCGACCGCGTCGCGGAAGAGCGTCTCGACGACCTCCTCGTCGCGGCCCTCGGCGAGCAACGCCTCCAGGCGCTCGACGAACACGCGCGGAGGCACGAGGGCGGAGGGATCAGTCAGCGGCCAGCCCTCGTAGAGCACCAACCGTCGCAGGTTGTCCGTCAGCGGGACCGCGCCGAACGCGACATCGCCGCCCATCGAGTGCCCGTAGACGTCCACCGGTTGACGGTGCTCGGCGGCGATGGCGTCGACCACGGCGGCCACGTCCTCGTACTCGCGCTCGATGGACCACGGGTCGGTGTCGCCGCTGGCACCGCGTCCCCGCCGATCCATGGCGTGGACGGTGAAGTGCGGCTCGAGGTGCGCCCGCAAGGTGTCCCAGCGGCTGTGGTCGCCGCCCCCGCCGTGGATCAACAGCAAGGGTGGACCGTCGCCGCTGCTGAAGTAGCCGATCTCGGTGTTGTCCCGCGAGGTGGTCCGGGCTGTGCGCAGCTGATCGGTGGTCGTCATGTCTGCTCCTCCTGCTCGATGGCAACCGTGGCATCACCCTGGTGGCCGCGACGAGGGAGCGCATCGGTAGGACTACCTATCCCGCTGGTGACGGTCACAGCAGGAGATCGTGTTCCATCGCGAACAGCGCTGCTGCCGCGCGGCTGGAGGATCCGATCTTCGTGTAGATGTGTTGCACGTGGTGCTCCGCCGTCCGACGTGAGATGCTCAGCTCCTCCGCGATCCGTCGGTTGCTGTGGCCCTTGGCGACGAGCGCCAGGACCTCGGCTTCACGGTCGGTAAGCCCCGCGGGGAGCTCGCGTCGTACCTCGCGGTCGTGACCGGCGGCGGCCAGCACGGCGTCGGCAGCATCCGGGTCGAGGAGGCCCGTGCGGACGCTGCCGTGGAGCTGCTCTTCGGCCTGCTCGGCCGTGAGCGCGGGGCGGTGTGGGCGGTCCTGGGTCATCGCCTGGTAGATGTCGGCGGCGGCCAGCACACACGCAGGAGGCGGGAGGTCGGCGTGGGGAGAGCCGCGGTGATAGCCGCTGCCGTCACAGCGCTCGTGGTGCTTGCCGACCAGCTCGGCGAGCGGGGCCAGCCGTGTCGAGCC
This sequence comes from Nitriliruptoraceae bacterium, assembly GCA_003563915.1. GTDB lineage: Bacteria > Actinomycetota > Nitriliruptoria > Nitriliruptorales > Nitriliruptoraceae > CSSed11-175R1. The sequence continues at coordinate 2,254 of PWTE01000052.1, read as the reverse complement.
CGCCAGGATGCGTTCGGAGTGGTAGGCATGCAGTCGAACCTGCTCCCACTCGTGCGTGGTCAGTCGTCCCGGTTTGTCCCAGATCCGGGAGGAGATCGCGACCCGTCCGACATCGTGGAGCAGGCCGGCGATCTCCAGGGTCTCGCGCTCCTGGTCACCGAGGCCGAGTCGTTCCCCGGCGCGACGTGCCAGCTGTGCGACCTCGCGGGAGTGTCCGTGTGTGTAGGGCGACTTGAGGTCGGCCAGGTCCGCGAAGACCGTGCCCACGTCGATCAGGTGAGGGTCGAGGACGGTCATGACAGGGGCCGGTTCGGCCGCCAGGACGACCTCGTGGGGGTCGCTGTCGGTCAGGTCGTCCAGCAACCGATCCACGTCGGTGACCAGCGCTTCCGCGACGGCCGGGTCGAACAGGACCCCCGAGCCGCTGTTCAACACCTCGACGACCCGCTGCCGGTCAGCGGTCGCGTCGAGCAGCGACGCGGTGCTCGCGACCGCGGCGACCCGGGCACCCGGCGGGATATCGTCACCGACGAGTCCGTCCGGGACCCCCTTGCCGTTCCACCACTCGTAGGAGCGGTAGATGCTCGATTGCACCGCGGGTGGAAGCCCGAGCCGGCGTGCCGCGTCACGCCCGACCTCGCAGGCGGCGGTGGTGGACTCGGCCCCGATGCGCTGTCCCTGCGTCAGGGTCACGAGCGCGATCCGGAGCCGTTCCAGGGGCGGACTCCCGCGGGTCAGTTCGGGGAGGAAGGTTCGGAAGATGTCCTTCGGGTCAGCGAGGTCGGTCCGCGCCGTCACGGCGTACATGGCTCGTTCATCGGGGACCGCTTTGGCCGCCTCGTGCGCGTAGCCGGTGCAGCCGACGTGATGGAGGAGTGCGGTGTAGATCGCCGCGCGCGTGTCCTCATCGGACAGGCCGAGCGAGCGCGAGAGCCACGCTGCGAGCGCGGCTGCGCGCTCCGCCTCTCCAGCGGGGATGCCGAACCCAAGGTCCGCGAGGCGCGACAGTCCCCCGAGCAGGTCGACGAGCCGCACCGGTGTCCCCATAGCGGGGGACACCCTAGGAGGCCGCGCCTCCAGGTGCGGCTCAGGCCTCCAGGTGCTGTTTGAGCCCAGCCAGACCTTCGGCGAGCACGCCGTCCATCTGCTCGGCGACCTCGTCGGGGGTGACGTCGGTCGAGTACACGACCAACGAGCTGTGACCGTCGGGCAACACGTCCACCGTGCCGAGGTGGAACTCGACCGGCATGTCCCCGGCGGTGATGCGGTACTGGAACCGGCGTAGCTCGTCGTTGGTTGTGACGATCTCCTCCTCGAGCTTCCCGCCACCCTTGAGCGTGCAGAACCGTCGGCCGTCCTGAGCGCTGCTCTCCTCGATCAGGGGGAACCAGGTGGAGATGGCTCCCGCGTCGGCGACCGCACGCCATACCTCGTCGGGGGAACGGTCGATCCGGGCGTGGTGTCGGATGGTGGCCATCAGGATCCTCGTGGTCGTGGTTGGCGGGCTTCGGTGAGGGCAACCGACTCCACGCCGCGAGGCTTCCGTCTTTCACCACGCCCGACCGCTGTCACTCGACCTCGAGGGTCGCCGTCATGTGCTCGTGCCCGGAGATGTCGCAGATCACGTCGTACACGCCGGCTGGCAGGTCGATCGGCACACGGACGCCGACGGCGGCTGGAAGCTCAACGTCGATGTCGGTGTCGACCACCGTGAAGGTGTGACGGAACACGTCGGTGTTGTCGACGTAGAGGGTCTCGCCGCTGGCGATGCTGATCGTCTCCGCGAACTGCGAGTCGGCGATGATCGTCGGGACGTCGTTCGCCTCCGCGGCGTCACCCGTCGAGACGAGCATGGCGATGCTCGAGGCCGCGACGGTCAGCCCAGCCAGTCCGATCGCGGCGACGGCGAGCCGTCGAGCGCCACTGGGCGACGCCTTCCTCCATGCTCCGATCGCCGCGATGACGGCCAGGAGCCGACCGAACGTGCCGACGACGGCGTGGGTGAAGTCGACCGCCGACTCGGGATGGGCGAGGTGCGACGCGGCGAACGGCGCGAACCCGATGATGAGCAGCAGGCTCGTCAGACCGAGGATGACGATGCCGGTCCGTCGGGCCCGTCGTAGCACGACGAGTCCGACGACCGTCAGAGCGATCCCAGCAGCGATCGGGGGAACGATCGTGGCGATCATGCCGAGGAAGATCACCTCGACCGCAGCGATGATGCCGGTCAGCCAGGCGAGCACCTTCACCCAGG
>PWTE01000035.1 GCA_003563915.1 Nitriliruptoraceae bacterium | reverse complement strand
GCGACGTGAAGTTGAACAACACTCGGTCGACGCCGCTGCCTTCGTCGCGAGCCGTGAAGCTCACCAGCAGTAGGTCACCGGGGGACAAATCCGTCGCACTCATGCGGCTCACCGCATCCAACACGGGCACAGCAACGTCACAAGACAGTGCATCCTCGTCCTGAGGTTCTGATCCAGCTTCCTCGCCGTCGGGTTCAGGGTCGGGTGTGGGGTCGGGCTTCGGTTCTGGATCCGGTGTAGGCTCTGGTTCCGGCGTTGGCTCGGCTGTTTCGAGGGTGAATACGATGGTGGAGCCCACGAATTCGCCCCGGTCGAGGTCGGTCGGGGCCGAAATCGTGTCGATCAGGACGCCGTGACGTCGGACCTCGAGACGGAACCAGCCTTCGTACCGGCACTCACGCACTATAGCGACCTCTGCCCGGTAGGTACCTGAGGGTGCCTTACCAGCCGGCCAGGAGACGTTCTGGCCGTGGATCTCGTCGACCGCATCACAAGATGGTGTATCGGCACGGTCCATGCCCCCGCCGCTGCTGCTGGTCGGGTTGTCCGAGTGGATCTGCTCGCCAGACGGGTCGGTGACCCGCAGGGTGAGTTGCTCACCGCCCGACCAGACCAGGGTGACCTGCAGATCGCGGTCGTCGAGCATCCACTCGCCTGGGACCTGGGGGTCGGGCGCGGGCGTTTCGGCGGACAGGAATTGGTCGTAGCGGTAGAGGAACGCCGACATCTGCCCACGGTTGAGTGGCTGGTCCACCCCGAAGCTGCCATCAGCGAGGCCCGTGGTGACTCCGGTTGACGCCATCCAAGCCACCGCATCAGCGAAACGGTGGTCTGCAAGCACATCAGGGAACTGCAGTCCCTCCTGGATCACGGTTGGTTCGCCCGCGAACCGGTACAGGAACGCCGACATCTGCCCACGGGTCAGCAGATCGTTTGGTAGGAAGGTCCCATCCCCACGTCCCAAGCTGATCTGCTTCTGCGCAAGCCAGGAGATCTCACGCGCGAACACATGGCCCGACCCAACATCGGTGAACGTCGGCGCGTTGGGAGAGACCGCAGGCCGGCCTGCGGACCGGTACAGGAACGCGGCCATATGCCCGCGACGCACCGGATCTCCGGGACCGTAGGTGCCGTCCACCCTGCCGCCGGTGATGCCTGCCTCTGCCATCCATGCGATGTCCACGCAGAATAGCGAGTCGTTGGGTACGTCCGCGAAGTGGTTGACTGGGTTGGGCGGCGCACTGCAGGTACGTAGGCCTTCTCGCGGGACAGCATCGGCTGCCACCGATCCGACCGCAACCACATGCCCGGTGAGCAGCAGTGCCATGACCAGAGCCGTACGCCACACCCCTAGACCCACAATTACCCCTGCCATCCGAACGGACCCTGCCGAGGTTGCCACCTAGATCGACGCTCGTTTAGGGCACACGGTCCCTATCTGCGGGCCGTTGCAGTCACTTCCGGTCAGATCTCACGATACGCCGGAAGAACAAGTAGTCCAACGACGAACGAGCCCGTCTCGTGCAACTCATCAACGCAGGCGCCGTAATCGAACCGGCAGCGGCAATCGTGCCGCTCGGTCTCACCGACGACGTACGCCAGTCACTCCTGCGCGACGTCTGCTAACCCGGAGTGTCACGCGGGTCGTTGCCGTAGCTCCACTTACCACGAACGCGGCCATCCCGCCCGTGCACGGACAACTCGGTCCGGTCACGTTTCGCGACCGGCTTCGCACGGTCGATGGCTTCAGCCTGCGTCCCCGTCCGCGCAATTGCACGGACCTGACCACGGCGACGTCCCGCACAGTCACACGTCATCACCGGTCGGCTGAACGTGAGTGTCTGGCTTCGGGTTTCCTATCTGCAAATCACCTCCAACGGGTGCTTGCTGGACCACGAACCAGCAGTCTCAATTGAGTGTCACTTCAGTCTCACATTGGCACGTCTGGGCTTTCCATTTAACCGGAGTAGGCTGGGGCATGGCGAGGCCCGTGCTGGTGTGGACTACCCGAGGTCGTTCGGGGAGATGCAGGAGTGGTTCCGCACGGATGCGGACTGTCTGGACTACCTGGCGTGGCTGCGCTGGCCGGAGGGGTTCGTGTGCCCGTCGTGTGGGCAGCCCGGCGGCTGGGCGCTGTCTGACGGCCGTTTCGAGTGTGCGGCCTGCCATGGGCGTTCCTCGGTCACCGCGGGCACGATCTTCGATCGCACGCGCACGCCGCTGACCGTGTGGTTCAACGCCTGCTGGCTGTTCGCGAGCGGCAAGGACGGCATCTCCGCGTTGAGCTTGAAGCGCACCCTGGAGATGGGCTCGGTGCAGACCGCCTGGATGATCCTGCACCGGTTCCGATCGGTGCTGGTGCGTCCGGGCCGCGAACGGCTCACCGGCACCGTGGAGGTCGATGAGACCTACATCGGCGGTGAGCAGAAGGGACTGCGGGGAGGTCGCGCCAGGGGCAAGAAGGTCCTGACGGGCATCGCGGTCGAGATCCTGCCCGCCCCCAAAGGCATCGGCCGGTGCCGCATCGCTCCGCTGCCAGACGCCTCAGCAACCTCGCTGCGCGACTTCCTCACCGACCATGTGGAGCCTGGCACCCACGTCATCACCGACGGTTGGCGCGGCTACCCGGGCATCGAGAGCCTGGACTACACCCACGAACCACGCAACCAGAGTGCCGCCCGCGCCCGCGGAGAGGACCCTGGCGAACTGCTGCCCGTCGTGCACCGCATCGCGTCCCTGGTCAAACGCTGGCTGCTTGGCACCCACCAGGGGGCGGTCAACCCCGCCCATCTGCCCGCCTACCTCGATGAGTTCGTGTTCCGCTTCAACCGGCGGCACTCACGCAGCCGCGGGATGGTCTTCTACCGGGTGCTCGAGCTCGCCGTGGACCACGAGCCCGTGCGCTACCGCGACGTCATCGCCAGCTCCCGACCTCGCGCCCAACCTCCCGACCCACCGCTCACCCGCGGGCATCCCCCCAGCCTGGACCGCGCCCCGGCGAACCGGCCCTGGAGAACCCGGACCCCCCACTCCGGTTAAATGGCTCTTCTGCTGTTCCCGTGGGTGGGGTGTGATCGGGATGTGAGGTTGTGCGCCGTCTCCCGCCTACGTTTCCGGCATTCCACCGCTGGTCACGTAGACAGGGAGACGACGCATGCTCAGGGTATGGCGACGGCTGCTCGGATTGAACGACCGCACGGTGCTGGAGAAGGTCGAGTTCGACGAGGACGACGATGTGGTGGTCGCTCACGTGCGACCCAAGTCGAGGTGGACGCGCCGGTGCGGACGGTGTGGGCGCCGCAGTCCTCGGCACGACAACGGGGATGGTCGACGCCGCTGGCGCGGGCTGGATCTGGGGACGATCAAGGTGTTTGTCGAGGCCGACGCTCCGCGGGTGTCCTGCCCCACCCATGGGGTCACCGTCGTGCAGATGCCCTGGGCGCGTCATGGGGCACGCCAGACCCGTGCGCTGGAGGACACCGTGGCGTGGTTGGCGACCCACTGTTCGAAGACGGCGGTGACCTGTCTGCTGCGGATCACGTGGCGCACGGTCGGGTCGATCATCACTCGGGTGGTGGCCGAGATCGACAGCCAGGT
>PWTE01000348.1 GCA_003563915.1 Nitriliruptoraceae bacterium | reverse complement strand
CGGCGCGGTCGGCCGAGTCGGCGGGTGGGCCGGGCAGCTCCACCACCTCGAGGCCGTCATGCTCCTCGTCGAGCCGCTGGGACTACCGCGGGTCGGTATCGGCGACCTCGTCCTCGTAGAGTGCCGCGGAGTCCCAGTCTGAGGCCTGCAGTTGCTCGACCGCCTCGGTGGCGATGGCGGTCGCCCGGGTCTCGTGCTCCGTGACGACCACCCCACGGATCGCGCCGACGAGCACGGCGGCGAACCCGCTGAACACCACGGCGAGGATGCTCAACGAGACGAGCATCTCGATGAGGCTCAGTCCCGACTCGCCGCGAAGCGGCCGGGAACGCCACGGTATTCGCCTCATGGAAGCTCCGGACACGCAATCGTGGGTCGGCCGCACCCTCCTGGAGATGCCGTTGTCTGCCTTCTCTGAGGAGTATCGACAAGCAGGGATCTCGAGTTCAGTCATGGCCCGATGGTTGCCACCCGATCAGCCATCCGGGAAGTCCGGCAGCCCGTCGGGATGGCCGACGGCGGTACGGACCTCCGCCCACCCCCGTACGACGTAACGGGCCTCGACCGGGTCGATGAAATAGGGAGGCGAGATGAAGCGCAGCCGCTGGTCGTAGCGGTAGTCCTTGATGAAGCCCGTGACCGGCGTCGTGGCGCTCCCGGTTCCCACGGGTCCGCGGAACTTCTGGGCGATGGACCCGTAGACGCTCAAGGTGCCCAGCGGGGAGATCCGGCCGTGGTTCTGCACGCGGAAGGAGCGCTCCAACGACAGAATGGCACCGTGGATCTCCGGGTCCTCCCAGAGTTGGCCGTCGGAGGTACCCGCCGGCTGATCCGCCGGGAAGGGTGCCCGCCGGGCGACGGGGCGGTCGGCGCCGTCGTCGTTGGTGCGCGGCATGCGCACCTGCACGAAGTTGTCGGCGACCAATCCCAGGATGTTGGTCCCGTCCTGCCACACGCCGTCCTGGTAGATCAGGTCCCAGATGATGTTGATGTTGTTGCTCGCGGCGATCGTGAGCTGGGTGTCGAGCTCCCCCCAGACGAACACGTCTCCGAAACGGCAGTCGTAGCGCAGATCCGAACGCGTCTCTTCACGCCGGTCGAGTCCCAGGGGGTGGTTCGGTGGGGAGGTGGAGTTGGTGTACGGACCGCAGTCGGCCGCCTCGTTGACGTAGATGACCGGCGGGATGTCGACGTTGGCGGTGAATGCGTCGAGGTCTGCCGGATCGCCGTTTGCGCAGTCGGCCGTCGTCCCTGGCGAACCCGCCTTTGGGTTGTCGGACAGCGGGCTTCGCACCGTCATCGTCTCGCCCTGCAGGTGGATGTAGGTGGGCCCGTGGTAGACGCAGCCGTAGTTTTCGGCGTCCCCGAGGATCGAGTCGTTGGTGGGCGGGAAGGTCTTCTCCTCGTCCCAGGCGGGGTCGCCGTCACGCGCGAAGCGATCGTCAGGGTCCTGCGGGGGAACGATGGCACGGGACACGAAGTCGACGTGACCGCCGGTCGGCTCGTTGAACGAGGTCGTGGTCGGGCCGAGGAACGTCGGGTTGCCCTCGATCTGCAGCGCGTCGTTGGAGTGCACGGGCCCGAGCAGGACGTCCGCGGAAATGAAGCGCAGGTTGACGCATCCTGACACGCGTCCCGGCGTCTCATCGAAGCGCCGATCGCAGCCCTGTCCGTCGGCCGGACCGATGATCCGCGGGTCGACGACCTCGTAGTCGGTGAAGTAGATCCAGTCGAAGAAGCTCTCGGGGCGCACCCTGACCTGGACGGTGCGGGTCTCCGCACCGACTCGGCCGGTCGAGGCGACCGTGACCGCACCGGTCTCGAGCACTTCGGTGGCATCGATGCCGTAGTGGTACCAGGCGTCGGTACCCGGAAGCTGCGCCCAGCGGTCGATGGCAGGGTTGAGGTTGTTATCGTCACCGTCGAGGTCGTCTTCATACCGGTCGAAGTACTGTCGATCACGGTTGAGCCGGGCCACGAAGTCGTCCACGCCGGCCTCGGCAGCCGCGAGCGCAGCGTTCCAGTCCTGGTGGTTCCGCGAGTAGCGCTGGGCGTTCAGCGTGAAGCTGATGGCGGTGACCGCGATGAGCGTCAGGACCGCCGTGATCGCGATCACACTGACCATCGCGATCCCGGCGTCGTCCCCGAATCTGGAGGCTGGGGTGCGCTGGGAAACATCGGTCGGCATCGTTGACCACCTCAAGCGTTGGGCAGGCGGACGAGCTGCTCCACGGTGAACTGGCGCACCCGTTCGCCGGGATCCGAGCTGATGCTCAAGCTGATGCCCACGATCGCGATGTTGTTGCGCTGCGCCTCCTCAAGGCAGGGCGGCGGTACGTCACCATCGGGACCGGGACAGGCGGTCGCCGACATCGCAAGCTCGTTGCTGTTCGCGTCGAAGTAGCGGAACAGCGGCCGGACGTCGTCGTTCGCAACGAACGACGCGACGTAGCGCACCCGTGAGTTGTTGTCGACGTCCCAGGTCAGCCCTCCTTCGAGGGTCGTGCCCGGGTCGGGCGGGGTGGAGTCCTCGACCAGCCGATTGGTGGGGTCGACGAACAGCCGCACCAACTGCTGACGCGGCGCGTCGTCGAGCACGGCGGTGAAGAACGCCTCGTTGGGCCGTGCGACCAGGAAGGCGGGATCGGGCCGTACCGGTGCGGCGGCCCGAACGTCTCGCGACAGCACCGAGATCGCGGTGCGCGCCTCGTTCTGGTTGCGGGTGGTGAGGTCGGCATGGTGGCTGGCGCGGTACAGGGTGATCGCTCCGGAGGTCAGGGCGGTCATGACGATGCCGAGGATGGCCAGCGTGATCATCATCTCCACCAGCGTCAGGCCATGCTCATCCTGGTGGCCGCGCATCACGACCATGCGATCACCACCCGTCCGTCTGCTCCGGGGGCTGCCGGGACGTTGTTCTGCGACCATCCACGGCCTCCACCACCGCCGCCTGGCGCCTGTCCGGGCTGAGGATCGATTCTCGGCAAGGACGCGTAATCATCGTCACCGCCCTGACCGCCGACGCCGGTCCCGGTCCCGCCCGCCCCACCACGCGTCGCCGTCGCATCGGCGCCGTCGCCGCCCGGCCCGCCGACCAGACCCGAGCCACCACCGCCCCCACCACCGCCCCAGAGTCCAGTTGGGTCGGGGACCGACGAACCCGATGTGGAGAACGTACCGCGAAGCCCGCCGCTGCCACCCGGCTGGAGGACCGTGCCCACACTGTGCTCGACCCGCCCACCGGTACCTACCTCGACACCGCCCGGACCGCCTCCAGCAGCAACGACCGATGACCCCACCGACGATGCTCCACCCGCTTGGCCGGCCGCACCGCCCTCGCCGACCGTCACGGTGAGTTCATCACCCGGGACGACGGGGACCGTCGCGGCCGCGTAGGCACCACCGCCACCGCCACCGCCGGACCACCACCATCCGGACGAGGTCTGGTTCGGGCTCCCACCACCGCCACCCGCGCCCCACGCCTGCACCGTCATCTGGGTGCATCCCGCGGGGACCTGCATGAAGTTGCTTCCTGCGGTGTCAACAAAGAGACTTGGCGCATTGCAGGTCGCTGACGCGGAGCCCGGCAGAGGCTGCGG
>PWTE01000386.1 GCA_003563915.1 Nitriliruptoraceae bacterium | reverse complement strand
TGTGGGACAGCATCCTGCTCGCCTACGCCGACCGGTCCCGGGTCATCCCACCCGATCTGCGGCCTGAGGTGATCCGACGCAACGGCGACGTCCTCCCGACCGTGCTGGTCGACGGGTACGTGGCCGGCGTGTGGCGCCCGTCGGACAGCGGCATCGAGGTGACCGCGCTGCACCCGATCGACGACGACACCTGGCACCAACTCGACGCCGAAGCCCAGACGCTCACCGCCTTCCTGGCGGACCGTGAACCGACCGTCTACCGGCGCTACGCGCGCTGGTGGGAGGCGCTGGATGCGACCGACATCCGGATCCTCCCGTCCTGATCAGCCACCGAGCGACTATCGTTGCCTGCGGGGACATCCGATCGCCGCGCGGTGCGCTGGAGGCCGTGCGCGGAAGCAGAGGGCCAGAGGCGCATGGGCGGAGCCGACGTCGACGCTGGGCCACTGCGTCTGGTCCTGGCCGAGGACAGCTTCCTCGTCCGGGAGGGCATCAAGCTGCTGGTGGGCGCGGAACCGGGCCTCGAGCTGGTCGCGGACTGCGGCGATCTCCCAGCCCTGCTCGCGGCGGTGGACGAGCATGACCCGGACGTCGTGCTCACCGACATCCGGATGCCGCCGACGAACACCGACGAGGGCATCCGGGCCGCCGAGACGCTGCGGGACTCCCACCCGGATGTGGGCGTCGTCGTCCTCTCCCAGTACGTGGAGCCCGGCTGGGCGTTACAGCTGCTGGAGCGCGGCTCGGGCGGACGCGCCTACCTGCTGAAGGAACGGGTTGGCGACCTGGGCGAGCTGACCCGCGCGATCCAGACCGTCGCGGACGGCGGCTCGGTCATCGACCCGAAGGTCGTCGACACGCTCGTCGACGCCCGCCTGCAACGCGAAGCGTCGGTCCTCGACCGACTCACACCCCGCGAGCTCGAGGTGCTCGGCGAGATCGCCCAGGGCCGCAACAACGCCGGGATCGCCGAGACCTTGGTCCTGTCCGAACGCGCGGTCGAGAAGCACATCAACTCGATCTTCTCGAAGCTCGACCTCGCCCTCGCCGACGATCACATCCACCGGCGTGTCCGGGCGGTGCTGCTCTACCTCGCCGAACAGGACCTCACCCGACCGTCGTAGGGGTGCTGTCCACACCACCTGCTCGGGTACAGGCCGGCTTCCACGGCGCCATCTCGGCGGGCAACATGGCAGCATGTCCCGCATGACCGTCGCCACCCACCGTGTCGTCATCGTCGACGACCAGGCCGCCTTCCGTTCCGCGGCTCGCTTCGTCGTGGACATGTCCGACGGGTTCGAGGTGGTCGGGGAAGCCGAGACCGGCGAGGACGCCCTCGCGATGGTCGCCTCCCTGGATCCCGACCTGGTGCTGATGGACGTCAACCTGCCGGGTATCGATGGGCTGGAGGCGACCCGTCGGATCGTGGCAGCAGGGTCGCACGCCCGGATCCTCGTCCTCTCGACGTACTCCGCCAGCGAGTACGCGGCGGCCGCACGCGACGCGGGAGCGATCGGCTTCGTCTCGAAGGACGACTTCGGTCCCGAGGCGCTGGACGCCGCGCTACCCAGCTGACCGCGACACCGCGGGTCAGGTCGTCTGCAGGGTCGGGGGTGCCACCTCCCGCGGGTCCGCGACATCCACGAGCGGGATCGTGCCCCGCAGACGAACGCCGGCGCCAGGTGCCGCGTCCACGGTCAGGGATCCGCCGAGGGCGTCCAGGCGGTCGGCCATGTTGCGGAGTCCCAGCCCGGTCGTGGCGTCACCCGGCGTGAACCCGCAGCCGTCGTCGCGCAGCTCGAACGTGACCCGGTCACCGTGATCCTCGAGGTAGATGTCCAGGTACGTCGCCGTGGCATGCCGGACCGTGTTGCCGAGCGCTTCGATGAGGCAGAAGTACACGGTGGACTCGACCTGCCGCGGGTAGCGGCCGATGCGGCTCGCGCGGACGGACACGTCGATCGGTGCTCCGCCCGCGAGCGACGTGACGACCCGCTCGAGCCCCTCCGCCTCTAACAGCGGAGGGTAGATCCCTCGCGCGAGCCTACGCAGATCGTCGACGGCATCATCGGCGATCATGGACAGTTGCTCGAGGCGCGGAACGACCTGGTCGGCAGCGCCCTCCTTCGCCGCGATCGTCCGCGCCATCCCGAGCTTGACCTTGAGGGCGACCAGTTGCTGCTGCGCACCGTCGTGCAGGTCACGCTCGAGGCGTCGACGTGCCTCGTCCTGAGCCGCGACCAACCGCGCGCGCGAGTCCCGCAACTCCTCCGCACGCGACCGGAGTGCCTCCCGGAGCCGGGCGTTGCCGAGGACCAGGGAGGCCTGACCTGCGAGTTCGGCGACGAGCCGCTGTTCCCGGGAGGTCACGGGGTCATCCCGTCGCCGCTCCATGGACAGCGCCCCGATCAGTTCGCCGTCCTGGCGGACCGGTTCGAGGTGGCTCGTCGCATCGGAAGGTCGGTCGGCAAGGCGGTCTACCTCCACGGAGGGATGATCGCCCGCGTCGTGGTCCGGCCAGCAGGCCACCGCTTCCACACGCTCGCCGATCACCATCCACACGGTGGCGTGCTCCGCCGATGTGCCGTCAGCGAGCAGCGCGGCCATGCTCCCGAGCTGATCCTCATGGCTGTCCGCCGAACCGAGGTCCTCGGTGATCCGCGACAGGACCTCGTACGGCGTCGCTCGATGGCCGTAGACCGCGACGTTCGCCCAGTGCTGGACGCGTGCACGCACGGGTTCGAAGACCACCGCGACCAGCGCCGTCGCTCCGACCGTCAGGACCAGGTTGGAGGGATCGCCGAGCAACGAGCCGAGGCCCACCACGATCGCGACGTAGACGGCGGTGATGAAGGCAGCGAGCGACCCGAAGACGATCGTCCGGTTGAGTGCCACGTCGATGTCGAACAGGCGGTGACGGAGGATGGCGATCGTGACGCTGATCGGCACCAGCGCGATGCCCAGGGAGATCGCCACGACCATCCCGACCGTGGCGGACTCCCCGCGGATGAACTCGAGGAGGATGACGCTGCACGCCACGACCACCATGAGCAGCACCGCCAGCACGAGCCACCGGATCTGGCGTCGCGTGACCGCATCGCTGCGGCGGTAGCGGAGCACGATGCCGCCAGCGCTGATAACCATGAGCCCGACGATCAGCGCGTGGTACACCGGTGACAACGCGAACCCGATCGCCGCAGGTGTCCCCTCGAAGGGAGGGCCCACGACCGTCTGGGCCTCGTCGCCACCCCACGCCCCGGTCAGGAACGCGGTGACGGCGCCGACCACCGACGTGATCGCGCAGGCGAGCAGGAACCCGCGCCAACGGGGTGATGGGAGGCGTCCGTCGGGGAAGATCGCGATCGCGATCGGCAACAGGGGGAAGTAGGCGGTGGTGACCGCAACGCCGCTGGCCGCGAACAGGCTCCGGAGCAGGGGCGAGTGGTCCGCGAAGGCTCCGAGCGCAGCCGCCGCCATCCCGTTGGCGACCGGGGAGACGAGGCCGAGCACGAGGAACAGCGGGCCGATCACGTGGTCGGGGCGCTGCCAGGTGATGAGCGCACCGGTGATCGAGAAGACCGAGAAGGCGAGGATCCACGG
>PWTE01000071.1 GCA_003563915.1 Nitriliruptoraceae bacterium | reverse complement strand
TGCGCGCGAGGCGACTCAGGTGAGCTCGATTGGAAGGTGTGACCTGCGTGAGCTCACCTTGTGGGGGACGCGAAGCAACATCCATGCGAGAAACAGTCCCGAACGGCCGGTCCCAGGCTACCAATGTCACGCAAAAGGCGGTGGCAGGCAATGCGAGCAGGAGAAACCACCCGCAGCACGGAGGTGGGGTGCGGCGACGGCTGCGGACGGAAATCACTCAGGCCGCTGACCGCGCGCAACTTTCGTACAGAGAATGCGCTTGTCAGGCAACTTCTGCGAGAGAAACCCCGTCCTTCCTGCATCGTGGAGACCGGGTGTGCGCAACGCCCGTTGCGTCGCGAGTAGGGAGGTCGCACCTGCCGAGTGGCGGCTGCTGAAGGCGACGCTGCGGTAAGCGCCCCGGTCGGGGCCCGTCGTTGTCGTCGGGGAACTGAACCGGTCCCTCTACCGTCTCACTCTGCCCCGAGGGAAGGTCTGGGATGCGAGGCACGCGAGCGACACTGGCCTGCGCCGTGATGGCTGTGGTGGCGGCAGCGTGCGGACCGGCGGACGACGCCGGCCCGACTCCGTCCGTCGAGGATCGGTCCTACCAGCAGGACGCAGCGGCCGACGAGCCACCGCATCCGGGACCCGTCGCACCCGAGCAAGGCCCCTACGACCCCGACGCCGAGGTCCGGCCCGACCTGTTGGAGGTCTCTCCGGACGAGGCTTCGCCCGGCGATCGGGTCGAGCTGCTCTATCCGCAGGGGACGCTTCGCGGGGTTGGGTTCGTGCTCGAGGAGCGTGTGGGCGACAGCTGGCAGGTGCGCTACTTCCTCACCGTCCCGGACATCGGGGACGGGGACGACCCGCCGGATGACCTTTGGGGCTCGTGGTTCCCACCGGACAACCCGGACCGGCTCGACTGGCCCAGCGTCGGTGTGGATGGGACGATCCCGGGCAGAGCGCTGATCCCCGAGCCGGCGAGCCCTGGCGAGTACCGCATCTGCACCGCCAACACCGACCCCAACTTCTGTGCGGAGCTCACCATCATACGGTGACGACGCGTGGATGGGCGTCCGGTGGCTCCTCATCCGCCGAGGCCCAGGACGGCGCCGTGACTGAGGTGGACCCGGGCTCTGCCCGATGCACATCTGCGACCCTTACGTGGGGTCTCCCAGTAGATGAAGTCCCACCCCTGATCTGGGTGGCGAACGCCGGAGGAGGCCGAGGGTCGCCGACCCCCCCGGGGAGGCCCACGCCCTGCTCTCGTCCTGGAGACTCGCCACGACCCACCGATCGTCGCGCTCCTGCGGTGCCAGCGGACGGGCGCCGAGCACCGACGCTGCCCACCCGGGGAGAGCGATGATGTACCGAGGCGCGGGATGCCTCCTACCTGCACTGGCGGACGATCATCGGCTTCGTGCTGATCGCCATCGGGCGATACGAGGACCTGCCGCTCCTCGCTTAGGCCTGCTTCAGGTTGAGCATCGTCATCGTCTTCGGACCCCTCGCGAACACCCATCGGCTCCGACGATGACCGCCGTAGGTGCGCTTGTTGCCATTCGTTGCCACTGACGGGTACCGCGGATCGCGTTTCCGCAGGTCAAGTAGGGGTCTCGGTGGTGGGCACGAGAGGTATCGAACCTCTGACCTCTGCCGTGTGAAGGCAGCGCTCTCCCACTGAGCTACGTGCCCGAGAGCGCCGGCAACGTAGCCGGGGACAGACACCGGAGCCAACCACCGACGGCCCCGACCGGGGGTACGTCACGCCTCCAGACCACGTCGTCGTCGGTAGGTGACGCAAGCATGACCGCCGGTTGACCGGAGGGTGAACGACTCCCGAACAGATGATGATTTTGGTGTCGAATGGTCGGTGTGCGAACGTTCCACCCCGTTCATCTCTCTGGAGGCGTCGGAGTGGCGTCCGAGCCGCGATCTCCGCAGACGGCTCGGCCCGTTCCCGCTCCGGTGCGGGCCGTGATCGTCCTGCTCCTGCTGTACGTGTTCCTGATCGGGGTCGCGCTGCTGGAGGTCGGGATCGCGGAGCTCGGTGAGGATTTCACGACCGGACTGTTGGATCGGGTCGCCAACCCGCTCGCGGGACTGTTCGCCGGGCTGTTGTTCACGGTGCTGGTGCAGTCCTCGTCGGTGTCGACCGCCGCGATCGTCGGGCTGGTGGGTGCGGGAACCATCCCGCTGGAGTTGGCCGTGCCCATGATCATGGGGGCCAACATCGGCACGACGATCACCAACACCTTGGCCGCACTGGGCAACATCCGGCGCCCCAACGAGTTCCGGCCCGGGTTCGCTGCCGCGACGTTGCACGACTACTTCAAGCTGATGTCGGTCGCGATCCTGCTCCCGTTGGAGCTCGCGACCAACGTCCTGACCTCGATGTCGGTGTGGCTCACCACGCGCTTGCGTGGCACCGAGGTCAGCGAGGTGGGGTCGAGCCCGATCCGGACGGCGGTGAAGGTGCCTGTGGGCGTCATCGAAGACCTGGTCGCGCGGACACCCTGGCCGAGCATCCTGATCGCGCTCGTGCTGCTCGCCCTGGGGCTCGGCGCGATCTTCGCCGCGTTGGGGTTGCTGACCAAGAACATGCGCCTGCTGGTGGCGGGCAGCATCGAACAGGCCATGAACCGCCTGATCGGTAAGGGGGGCGGGGCCGTAGGCATCCTGGTCGGGGTCCTGGTCACCGTGGCGGTGCAGTCATCGAGCATCACCACGGCGATGCTGGTACCGATGGCCGCGGCAGGGGTGCTGACACTGCGTAACGTCTACCCGATCACCCTGGGCGCCAACGTCGGGACCACCATCACCGCCCTGCTCGCGTCCCTGGCGGTCCTGCGACCCGAGGGGCTCACGATCGCGCTGGTCCATACACTGTTCAACTTGGTCGCGATCGCCATCATCTACCCCATCCCGGTGATCCGCGACCTACCGCTACGGGCCGCCGAGTGGACCGCGAAGGTCGCGACCGAGCACCGCAGCCTCGTACTGGGTTACGTGATAGGCCTGTTCATCGGGATCCCGGTGATCGGGGTGTTCGTCCTGGGGTGACCGACAGGAGAGAGCCATGGCGTTCGGTTTCAAACGCAGCACCGCCGGCGACGACCGGCTCGACAGCATCGAAGCGACCATCCAACGCATGCTCGCCGACGACCGGGTCGTGTTCGACCTGGCGATGTCGATCCTGCTCGAAGGGGTCGACTGGAAGAGCGTACGACGCGAGATCAAAGCCACCGACCAGCGGGTCAACTAAGGCGAACGTGAGGTCCGCCGCGACCTGGTCGTCCACGCCAGCGTGGTCGGTGCCATCGACACACCAGCGATCCTGGTCTACATGTCCATCGTCAAGGACGTCGAGCGCATCGGCGACTACGGCAAGAACCTCCGCGACCTCGGACGCGACGGCGTCGACCTCTCCGACTTCCCCGCCTGGCACGAGCTGCGCACCGAGATCGGTCAGTTCATCACCGACACCGCCGATGTGTTCGCAGCGCGCGACGACACCCGCGCCCGCGAACTGCTCGTCCGCGGCGACGAACTCCTCGACGAGTTCGACACGACCGTGTCCAACATCGTCCGAGGCGAGGACGACCGCCCTCAAAGCGTCGGACGAGCCCTCGCCTCCCGCTACCTCAAACGGATCGTCGCCCACCTCACCAACGTCCTCTCCGCCGTCGTCATGCCCATCGAACGCCTGGACTACTTCGACGAAGACCCCGAAGACCGGGAGTAGGACACGCGCACCGGTGGTGGTCATCCCCCGGTGACTCGAGCCTCGGGAGCTCTCGGGAGCCCCCGGGGTGCCGACCACCTCGCTAGCGTGACCGGCTCGTGGGAGGGTTGCGTCGTGGAGCAACGGTCCGTGTGGCGGCCTCCGAGCCTGCCGATCCGGACGTGGGGACGCGAGTACCGTCGGGAGTGGCTCGGACGAGATCTGCTCGGTGGCGCCGTCGTCACCGCCCTGGTCATCCCGCAGGCGCTCGGGTACGCCGTGATCGCCGGGGTGCCGGTGGAGGTGGGGTTGTACGCCATCCCCGTCGCCTTGTTCGCCTACGCGGTCCTGGGCTCGTCGCCGCACGTCAGCGTCGGGCCGGTCTCCACGGTGTCCGTGGTCTCCGGGTCCATCGTCGCGGTGCATGCTGGTGGCGACCCGCAGCGAGCCGTCCAACTGACCGTCGCGCTGGCGCTGCTCTCCGGAGCGATCCTCGTCGTGGCCGGCCTCCTGCGGACGGGGTGGGTGGCCGAGTTCCTCTCCAAGCCGATCGTGAGCGGCTTCGTCTTCGGGCTCTCGGTCGTGATCATCGTCGGTGAGGTGCCACGACTGCTCGGGCTTGCTCCCAGCGACGGCGCGGTGTTCGTGCGGATGTTCGACACCCTCACCTCGGTGTCCGAGCTGGAACCGACGACCGCACTCCTCGGGGGCGTGTGCCTGGCGATGTTGTTCCTCGGCAGCTCCCTCAGCCGATCGCTCCCGTGGGGACTCCTCATCGTCGTGGTCAGCCTCGTGCTCTCGAACACGCTCGGTCTGGCTGATCGGGGTGTCGCGGTCGTCGGCGACGTCCCGCGTGGACTCCCGGCACCGTCCCTGCCTCCCCTGGACGTGAGCGACCTCGGTCTCCTGTTCATCCCCGCGATCGGACTCGCCCTCGTCGGCCTCGCGGAGAGCCTGAGCGCCGCACGCCTGTTCGCCACGCAGGGCGGCTACCGGATCGACACGGACCAGGAGTTCGTCGCCACGGGCGCGGCCAACGTGGCCTCGGGGTTGTTCGGGGGACTCGGGGTCGCGGGCAGCTTGTCCAAGACCGCAGCGGTGGTGCGCTCGGGCGGGAACAGCCAGGTCGTCAGCTTCACGGCGGCGGGGTTGACACTGGGCGTGCTGGCGGTGTTCGCGCCGTCGCTCAGCGAGCTCCCACAGGCGGTGCTCTCGGCGATCGTGATCCATGCGGTCTGGGGTCTGATGGACGTGCGTGCCCTGCGACGCTACGCACGGATCCGACGCAACGATGTGGTCGCTGCGCTGGGTGCGTTACTCGGCGTGCTGTTGTTCGGCACGCTCAACGGCCTGCTGATCGCGATCGGACTCTCACTGCTGGGCCTGGTCTACCGCGCCAGCCGCGTCGACGTCGAGGAGATCGGGCGCATCAAGGGGGAGAAGGCCGCGTGGGGTTCGATCTCCCGGCATCCTCAACGACGGAGCATCGAGGGCCTCAAGATCCTACGGCTGGATGCGCCCCTGTTCTGGGTCAACGCGGCGTCGGTCGAGGAACAGGTGATCGCCGCGGTCGACGCCGCGCCGGAGACCCGGGCGGTCATCCTCGATCTCGAGGCCACCGATCAGCTCGATACCACGAGCACCGACATGCTCCACAACCTGATCGGGCGCTTGCACAAGCGTGGTGTCGATCTGTACCTGGTGCGGGTGATGTTCCGAGCGCGGGTCGTGCTCAAACGGTCGGGACTCCGGGAGGCGATCGGTGACCAGCACCTCTGGCGGACGATCTCCCAGGCCGTCAAGCGGGCGACCAAGGACCATGGCTTGGGCGACCCCGGCGCGCCGTCCGGAGACCCGGATCCGGGGGACGGGCCGGAGGATGCCACGGTCGAACGGGACGGCCGATCGGTTCACGGTGACGAGTGAGGCGCTCGACCTGCGGGCAGATCCGCGCTCGATGTGGCACAGTGCGGACACCAGAGAGAGGAGGTGGTCCATTGAGTAGTAGCCATAGAACCGGGACCCTGGAGGTGTCCGGCCGCTAGGAGGCCGACGCTGGAACGCTCCAGCGAGAACCAGCCGGGCACCGTCCTCTGATCGGTCGGGGATTCGTCCCGCCCGACACCCTGGCTCCGTGGCCCGCCAGCTTGGCGAGGTGTCACGGGATCCAGGAACGGTGCCAGAGGTCCTTTCCAGCAGCACGGGAGGCGCGACCACGTCGCGCCTCCCGTCGTGTCGAGCGGGGATGCCGTGCACCGCGGGAGCCTGCGGACGGGAGGGGTGGCACAGATCCGCTTGCAGGTCGCGACCATCACCTGCGAGGCTTCGCGCCTCAGCCGGTCGTCTCCACGTGCGAGGTCCACCCCTGAGCTACGACACCGGGACCAGCCACGCGGCGAAACGGGATCTCCCCACCCCGCTCCGCGCGGCTCTCGTCATCGCACTGCTCTACGTCTTCCTCGTCGGGGTCACCACCCTCGAAGCAGGGATCGCCGCCCTGGGAGCAGGGTTCCAGGCGGGGCTGCTCGAGCAGGTGTCCAACCCCCTCTCCGGCCTCGCCGCCGGCATCCTCGCCACGGTCCTGGTGCAGTCATCGTCGGTGTCGACCGCCACGATCGTCGGGCTCGTGGGAGCCGGCGCGCTGGGCCTGCCCGCCGCCGTCCCCATGATCATGGGCGCCAACATCGGGACCACGGTCACGAACACCCTGGCGGCACTCGGCAACATCCGCCGGTCCGAGGAGTTCCGCCGCGGTTTCGCGGGCGCGACCATGCACGACATGTTCAACCTGCTCGCGGTCGCGATCCTGCTGCCACTCGAGCTCACGACCCGCGTGCTGTCGAGGTCGGCGGTATGGCTCACCCAGCGCCTCCGAGGCACCGACATCGGCGCCGTCCCGCCACCGAGCCCGATCCGGCGGGCGGTCAAGGCCCCGGTCAACCTGCTCGAACGCGGGATCGATGCGGACGTCATCGGTCCCATCGCCGGCGTGCTGCTCCTGGTGATCGGGCTCACCTTGATCTTCCTCGCGCTCGGGTTGATCACGAAGAACATGCGCAAGCTGGTCGCCGGGACGATCGAGCGCACCATGAACCGGATCATCGGCCGCGGCGGTGGATCGGTCGGCATCGTGGTCGGCATCGCGGTCACCGTGGCCGTCCAGTCCTCGACGATCACCACCTCGATCCTGGTGCCGCTCGTCGCGGCCGGGATCCTGACGCTGCGCAACGCCTACCCGATCACCCTGGGCGCCAACGTCGGGACCACCATCACCGCCCTGCTGGCCTCACTCGCCGTCCTCCGACCTGAGGGGCTGACGATCGCGCTGGTGCACACGCTGTTCAACCTGACCGCACTCGCGCTGCTCTACCCGGTGCCGCAGGTCCGGCACATCCCTGTGCACGCCGCCGAGTGGCTCGCCGATCAGGCGGTCGCACGTCGAACGGTGGTCGCCGCGTACGTGGTCGGGCTGTTCCTGCTGATCCCCGTGCTCGGTATCGTCCTCCTCGACTGATGGGAGCACGATGATCCTCGGACTGGGTCCGCGCGGCGATGCGGAGCGACTCGAACAGATCGAAGCCACCGTCCAGCGCATGTTCGTCGACGACCGTCACGCCTTCGACCTGGCCATGTCCGCCCTGGTCGGCGGCGCCGCACCCGGCACCGTCGGGGATGACCTGCGCACGACCGACGGACGCGTCAACGAGGGCGAACGGGAGGTCCGTCGCGGACTGGTCGTCCACGCGAGCGTGCGGGGCGACTTCGACCTCCCCGAGATCCTGATCTACATGTCGATCGTCAAGGACATCGAACGCATCGGCGACTACGCGAAGAACCTCTACGACATCGCGGCGGACGGCGTGGTGCTCGACCAGGGGGAGCTGATGAGCGAGGTCCTAGGGCTGCGCACGCAGATCTCGGGCATGATCTCCGAGGTTGCCGAGGTCTTCCAGCAGCGGGACGGGGACCGCGCCCGCGCGTTGTTCCGCACCGGTGACGCCCTCCAGGATGACTTCGACCACCGCGTCTCCGAACTCGTCACAGGTCGCATCGGTGGGCCGTACACCGTCGCCTACGCCCTGACCTACCGCTACTTCAAGCGGATCGTGGCCCACCTGATGAACGTCCTCTCGTCGGTCGTCATGCCCCTGGACCGGCTCGACTACTTCGACGAGGATCCAGAGGACCGCGAGGACGGACGGCTACCCCCGGGTGTCGACGGCTAGGTGCTGACGGTGCGGACCTGCACCGGCTGGTGACCCACCGTGGCCTACAGCTCGCTACGAGCCAGGACCCGGCCAGCGGGCCCGCCCCCCGCATCATCGGTCTCCACGGTCACGACCAGCTCCACGACACCGTCGCGGTCGAACACACCGGCCAGGTTGCCTCCACGGATCAGCGACGCGGGTGCTCGTGTCACCTCGGTCGCGTCGCCCGTCTCGCCCACCGCCCAGGCGACCACGGCTTCGCCCTCCTGGACATCGAGACCAGCCAGGCTGAACGCGACCTGCGCTCCGTCGTCCACCACCAGTCCGGTGACCCCGTCACCAAGCTCCAGCGGGAGGCTGGTGCCGGTCGCCAGCTCGGCCAGTGCGTCGGCCTGGGCCACCATCGCCTGGTCGTAGGCCTGCACGACCGTGCGCAGGTGGAGGTTCCAGAAGAGCACGATGACGGCGAGGACGAACACCACCAGCCCGGCGAGCAGGACGTGGCCGACCCGCAGTCTGCGCGTCGGACTGGCCTCGCTGGCCGGCATCTCCTGGCGACGTTCCACCTCGGTGCGGACACGGGCTCGGGAGCGTTCGTCCTCCGCCGCGGCGGCGAGGTCTGCTGCGATGTCCTGCAGCTCGGCTACCCGCGTCCGACAGTCCGCACAGGCGAGCAGGTGGCTACGGAACTCCCCCTCAGCATCGTCGGAGAGACCGCCGAGCACATGGCCGACGGCGAGCTCCTCGAAACGATCGTGGTCAGCAGCCATCCCGACCTGAGCGTACGGGGTCGGACCCGGTCCGGGGTCAGCGGGTCGCCCAGCGCTCCGCGGAGCGCGCCCAGAGCCTGCACGCTCAGCAGGGTGATCCAGGTAGGAACTGCCTCGGGTTCTGGGCCTGACCCCCGACCCGGAACTCCAGGTGGAGATGCGGCCCCGTCGAGTTCCCCGACGTCCCGATGCGTCCGACGCTCTGTCCTCGCCCGACCCGGGCGCCCTCCCCGACGGCGAAGCTGCTCAGGTGCGCGTACGCGGTCACGATGCCGTCGTCGTGCCGGAGCAGGAGCAACCGGCCGTACCCACCCTGCCACCCCGCGAAGATGACCGTCCCCGCCTTCGCTGCGCCGACCGGCGTACCCGTCGGCGCCCCCAGGTCGATACCCCGGTGCATGCGCCCCCAACGAGGGCCGTACTCGGAGGTCACCGGGGCGCACAGCGGCCAGGCGTAGCCGCCACTGGACGTCACGCCCGGTGACGTGCGCTGCGCCGTCTGACGCTGTGCTTCGGCCTCGCGTTGCGCGGCGGCGCGGCGCTCCGCCTCCCGACGAGCCTGCTCCTGACGACGCCGTTCGGCCTCGCGTTCGCGGATCAGCTCCTCGAGACGTTCCTGCTCCGCTTCGAGATCGTCCTGCTCCTCCTGCAGGAGCCGGACCCGGTCACGGGCGTCGGCTGCGGCCAGCGCCCGGCCCTCGCGCAGCTCCTCGACCTCAGCGAGCACCTCCTGCTGCTCGGCGAGGAGACGGACGAACCGTTGCTCCTCGGCCTCGGCCCGATGACGTTCCGCCGCCACCGCCATCTCCGCGGATGCGACCGCCTCCAGATCGACCTGGTCTCCCTCCATGAGGCTGCGGAGGTAGGTCGTGCGCGCGAGCGCGGCGGCCGCATCCTCTCCGGTGAGCAGGACGTCCCACGACCTCGTCGGGCCCAGCTTGTACATCCGGATGGCCCGCTGGTGGAACGCGGCGAGCAACTCGTCCCGCTCCCCTTCGAGCCGATCCAGACGCTCCTGCGCCTCACGCACCGCCACCCGCTGCCCCTCCACGGCCTGGGCGATGTCGTTGACGACCTGCTCGACCTCGCGCAGTGTGCCGTCGGCGTCCTCGAGGGCGTCCTCGGCATCCTCGGCCACGGCTTCAGCCTGGGCGATGTGGTCCTGGATCCTCTCCAGACGTTGCCGTGCCTCCGCCAGGGCGCGCTCCTCAGGGGTGTCCGCACCCGCGGCGCCGACCTGGACGGACGCCATCGTCAGCCCCGTGATGCCGATCAGGACGGTGCACGCGACCGCCAACCACGCGCCTGGCCACCGATGCCTTCCCGCGACGAGACCCACGGGTGACACGACCTCCCGATCGATGGCGCACGACTCAGCGGCGCGCCGACGCTACCAGTCCGCAGGAAACCGCCCCAGGTCGATCCCGGGTCGACCTGAGGGTCGGTGAGAACGATCAACCCGTTGGTACCCTGCCTGCTTCGACACGCTCCGCGGGCAGCGCCACTCCACACGGGGGCCACGAACGACCGATGACGACCTCATGACGCGCGAACGCGCACTCAGGATCGGCGGGTACGCGATCGGCGGCTTCGTCGCCCTCGCGCTCCTCCTGCTCGGGATCCTGTGGGGGATCCAGGCCGGGAAGATCCTGCCCAACACCTCCGTCGCCGGCGTCGACGTCTCACGGATGTCGCCCGACGAGGCGACCCGTGAACTCGCGTCGCTCGCCGAGGAACGACGGGAAGACCCGGTGGTCTTCCTGTTCGAGGACGAACGTTTCGAGGTCGTACCCGAGGCGGTCGGCTACCGCATCGACATCGATGCCACCGTGCAACGCGCCATGTCCCGCGGCCGCACCGGTCTCGTCCGCGACATCCGTGAACGCGTGCGCTCGCTGAACACCCCCGCCGAGTTCGACCTCGTCGACCGTTACGACCCGCAGGCCGTCGCCGGCTGGGTATCCGACGTCGCCGAGGAGGTGAACCGCGACGTGTCCCCGGGCGCGGTGACGGTCGATCCGGCGACCCTCGAGGTCGAGGCCGAGCTCCCTCACGGCAGCGCTCAGGTCCGTCAAGCCGAGACGATCGAGCGCTTGGTCTCCGCGCTCGACGAACCGGGCTCGGACGAACTGGACCTGCCGGTCGACACCGAGCCACAGCGGGTCCCCGACAGCGACGTCCGGGCTGTCTCCGCCCAGTTGGAGCGTGCGGTCTCGGGCCCCCTGGAGCTCACCGCCAACGACGAGGAACTCGTGCTCGCCCCGGCGGAGATCGCACGTATCGTCGAGGTGGTCGAGCGCGAGGAGAACGACGATCGGGCGACGTTGGAGCTGATCGTCACCGCGGACACGTTGATGACCGTCGTCGACGACGAGGATGCCGAACGTTTCGCCCGTGAACCTCGCGATGCCACCTACGCGTCCAGCCGCACCCCTCCGACGAGGTTCGACGCCCAGGGCTCCGCGACCTTCTCGCCCGTGAGCGCCGACGTCGAGGTTGAGGACGGACAGGACGGCACCCGGTTCGACCCGGACCTCGCCGCGGAGCAGATCACCGAACTCCTCCGTAGCGGCGCCCGCGGCGGAGAGCTCAAGCTCGAGCGCATCGACGCTGACTTCCCGACCCAGCTCGCGCAGCAGCTGAAACCCAGCCACCTGATCGGGACCTTCACCACCTACCACCCGGCCGGCCAGTCCCGGGTCACGAACATCCAACGACTGGCCGACGTCATCGACAACACCGTCGTGATGCCCGGGGAGCAGTTCTCCATCAACGAGATCTCGGGCCAGCGCACCTGCGCGAAGGGCTACGTCCCGGCCGGCACCATCGTGCGCGGCGAGCTCGTGGACACCTGCGGCGGCGGCACCTCGCAGTTCGGGACGACCACCTTCAACGCGGCGTTCTTCGCCGGCGTCCAGCTCGACCAGTGGAAGGCCCACAGCTGGTACATCTCCCGCTACCCGATGGGTCGCGAGGCCACCCTGAGTTACCCGGTGCTGGACGTGAAGTTCACGAACATCACCGACGGTGCGATCATCGTGCGCACCTCCTACACGCCCAGCTCGATCACGGTCTCCCTCTACGGCCAACCGATCGCGGACGCGGTGTCCGCCAGCCACGGCAACCCGACGAACCGGACCGAGCCCCGCGAGATCCGTCGTACGACCAACGAGCTGTGCGAGGACGTCGAGCGGGTCGAGCAGTCCGGCTTCGGGGGCTTCACGGTCAACGTCACCCGGACCGTCGATCGGACCGGCGGCGGCAACGACACCCAGACGATCCGGACCGTCTACGTCCCACAGAACCGCATCGTCGAAGTAGGCACCCGCGACTGTCCCTCACCGGATGAGGAGGACAGCAGCGAGGACGACGGCAACGACGACGATGATGACGGGGACGACGACTAGCTGGCTCGCGAGGTGCCGCGGCGATCCTCACCGAGGACGCGGCGGCTCACGCCGGGAGGCCGTCCCCACAGGGACGTCGCAGGCCGCAACGGCACCGCTCGTTCGGCTGTCGTGCTCATGTCTGCACCGGCTTCGCTCATGTCTGCACCGGCTTCAGGGAGCAACACGAGCAGTGGCCGCTGCCAGCGACCCCCGGGTTCACCGGTCCAACCGTCGATGCGCGCCGCGATGGGTTCGCCGGCATCGAGCCGAGGAGCGACGCGGGCGGCCACGGTCCGATCGAGGTAGCCGATCCGCCACCGTCCCACCGCGTCGGCCACCCACACCCCGACCGCGAGGTCGTCGGCGGGGTTCGTTGGCTCACGTACCAACCGCGCCAGCTGTCCGGGTACCGGTGGCGACGACCCGGGAAGGCGCGGTGCGTAGACATGTCCACGCACCGGGGTGCGGAACGCGCGTCGCAGCGCCGTGACAGCGGCACGTGGCGCCGGACAGCACGATCCGCGAGGCGTGGGTTCGACGTGAGTGCGTTGATCCATCATGCTCAGAGCATGTCATCGGGGTGTGACATCGCACGCTCAGCCCGCGCCCGGGCCGCGACCTCGCAGTGCTCCTCACGGGCACACATGAAACACCACCCACCGCCTCGGAGACGCAGCTCGTCGTCCGACGGGGTCCCACCGTCCGCGGTCAGGGTGGCCAGGCGCACCAGTTGCGCGGCGGTGTCGACGACACGCCGCGCCGTGAGCTCCAACGTCTCACGCCGCAGATCCTCGGGCTCGTACCGCCCCTCGGTGACGTAGTACGTCGCCCACCTGAACGGAGGTCGCCCGTCCGCGAGGGTCACGAGCAGCGCGTAGAAGCGCAGCTCGTGACGGTCGTGCTCCGAACGAGGACGTCCCGTCTTGAGGTCGACGACCAGTGCCCGCGCGCGATCGTCCCTCGTGGCGCTCGACAGCAGCAGGTCGGGTCGTCCGAAGAGGCGGACCCGGCCGCCCAGCAGCGAGACCTCGATAGGTCGCTCGGCCTGCCGTTCGACGTAGCGCTCTGGGAGCTCCGGCCAGACCTCACGGAAGCTCGACGCCAGCTCGGCGAGCTCGTCTCGGAGCGCCGCCTGGTCCTCCGCTGACTGTGCGTTCATCCAGGCGGAGAGCGACGCTGGATCTCCCGGTCGCCGACTCGCTTCGTCGTACCAGACCGCAGCGACGACCTCCTCGACATCCGCACCGCGGCCAAGGTCACCGTCGCGCTCGATGACCGCATGGGCCAGGATCCCGCGGACGCTCGCCCGGGTGTGCTCGAAGGGTCGGGGGTCGAGCTGCAGGCCGTCACACACCTGACGGTCCAACCTGGTCTTCGTGACGAGCAGGCCGCCACGTCGCTCCCTCGCGGCTGCGTCAGACAGGTCGGGTTCGAGGGCGGTCAGACCCTCCTCGAGCTGCGCACGCAGATCGCGTGCGAGCTCCGGATCGATCCGCGGGCGCGGGGATCCCCACCCGAGTAGTTCGCTCGCGAGACGCTCCTGGGCGGGCGTCTCCGGACGCAACGCGGGTGCGGTCCCCATCAGGCTCAGCTGACGACGTCCCACACGTTGCCGGAGGCGAGGAGCTCCTCGAGCGCACCGTCACCTTGTCCCGCCTCGGCCTGCTCGACCTGCTCGCGAAGCAACCGGTCGTAGACGGGGCGACGCACGTCCCGGAAGATGCCGATAGGCGTCGGCCCGACGGGGTTGTGGGCGAGTCGCGCCAACGCGAACGCGGTGGTGGGCTCGTCCTTCGAGGGATCGTGGACGACGACACGGTCGCCGGCCTTCTCGGTGGAGACGATCTTCATCGATCCATCGCCCCGTGCGACGACCGCGTGTTCGCCCTCCGGTCCGAAGATGATGGGTTCGCCGTCCACGAGCCGGATCTGGTTGTGATCACGCTGTTCCGGATCCTTCAACGCGATGAACGCCCCGTCGTTGAACACGTTGCAGTTCTGGTAGATCTCGACGAAGGCGGCGCCGTCGTGCTGGTAGGCCGCCTCAAGGACCTCGGACAGGTGTTGCCGGTCCGTGTCGATGCTGCGCGCCACGAAGGTCGCCTCGGCGCCGAGCGCCAGGCTCACCGGGTTCATCGGCCGATCGATCGAGCCCATCGGTGTCGACTTCTTCACCGACCCCAAGGGAGAGGTCGGCGAGTACTGCCCCTTCGTCAGCCCGTAGATCTCGTTGTTGAACAGCAGGATCTTGATGTTGACGTTGCGACGCAGCGCGTGGATCAGGTGGTTGCCCCCGATGGACAGCCCATCACCGTCACCGGTGATGACCCACACGTCCAGGTCGGGACGGGTGATCGCCAGCCCAGTCGCCAACGCTGGCGCACGGCCGTGGATCGAGTGGAAGCCGTAGGTGTCCATGTAGTACGGGAAGCGTGACGAGCAGCCGATCCCGGAGACGAAGACCGTCGACTCCGGCCGAGCGCCCAGCTTCGGCAGAAGGGTCTGCACCGTCGCCAGGATCGCGTAGTCACCACATCCCGGACACCAGCGGACCTCGCGATCCGAGGTGAAGTCCTTCTTGGTGAGTTGGTTCTCGTTGCTGGTCACGACGGCTCCCCCCATCCGAGGGTCTCGATGGCATCGGCGAGTTCGCCGGCGGCGAACGGTTGGCCGGAGATGCGGTTGTAGGGCTGGATGTCCACCAGGGTGCGTGCCCGTAGGAGCATGGCCAACTGGCCGGTGTTGTTCTCCGGGAGCACCACCCGGCGGTACGAGCGGATGATGTCGGTCAGGTCCTTCGGGAGCGGGTTGATGTGGCGGATGTGGACCTGGGCCACCTTGCGCCCCTGCTCGCGCAGTTCGTGACAGGCGGCCCGGATCGGCCCCTGTGTCGAGCCCCATCCGAGCACCAGGACGTCGGCCTCGCCGGAGGGATCGTCCACCTGGGTCGCCGCGAGGTCGTCGGCGATCCGGGTCATACGTTCGTGGCGGAGCATGGTCATGCGGTGGTGGTTCTCCGGCTCGTAGCTGATATGCCCCGTGCCGGCCTCCTTCTCGATACCCCCGACGCGGTGTTCCAGCCCGGGTGTGCCCGGCAGGGCCCAGGGCCGTGCCAGGGTCTGAGGGTCCCGGAGGTAGGGCAGGAACTCGCCGTCCTTGATGTCGGCGTCGGTCGCGAAGCTGAACGCCTGTGACAGGTCGGGGAGGCCATCGACATCGGGGAGACGCCAGGGCTCGGCGGAGTTGGCGAGGTAGCCGTCCGAGAGCAGGACCACGGGGGTGCGGTAGGTGAGGGCGATCCGCGCCGCCTCGATCGCCGCGTCGAAACAGTCAGCCGGTGAGGCGGCCGCGACGACCGGCAGGGGTGCCTCGCCGTTCCGTGCGTACAACGCCTGGAAGAGGTCGGACTGTTCGGTCTTGGTCGGCAGGCCGGTCGAGGGACCTCCGCGCTGTACGTTCACGATGATCATCGGCAGTTCGGTCATGACGGCCAGGCCCATCGCTTCGGCCTTCAGCGCGATCCCCGGCCCCGACGATGCGGTGACGCCGAGCGAGCCGCCGAAGGCAGCCCCGATGACCGAGCCGATCGCCGCGATCTCGTCCTCGGCCTGGAAGGTGGCGATCCCGAACCGCTTCAGTTGTGACAGTTCATGCAGGATGTCGGAGGCGGGCGTGATCGGGTACGACCCGTAGAACAGCGGCAGCTTCGAACGGACGGACGCGGCGACCAGACCGTAGGACAGGGCCTGGTTCCCCGTGATGTTGCGGTAGCGGCCCGGGGCGAGCCTCGCCTCCTTGACCTCGTAGTGGAAGACGAACGCCTCGGTGGTCTCGCCGTAGTTCCAGCCGGCACGCAGGGCGGAGATGTTGGCGCGGGCGAGTTCGGGGCGCTTGGCGAACTTCTGCTCGAGCCACGCCACGGTCTCCTCGACCGGGCGGGAGAACATCCAGGACACCAGGCCGAGGGCCAGCATGTTCTTGCAGCGCTCGGCCTCCTTCTTGTTCAGCTCGCCCTGCTCGATCTGTTCCTCGAGCGCCCGCACCGTCAACGTCGTGAGGTCGACCTCGTGCGTCTGGTAGTCGGTCAGGGTGCCGTCCTCGCGAGGATCCTCCTCGTAGCCCGCCTTCTGCAGGTTGCGCTTCGTGAAGGCGTCGGTGTTCAGGATGACCGTGCCACCGGACTTCAACGCGGCGAGATGCTTCATCAGCGCCGCAGGGTTCATCGCGACCAGGACGTCGGGAGCATCGCCCGGCGTGTGGATGTCCTGATCGGAGAAGTGCAGCTGGAAGGAGCTGACCCCGGCCAGGGTGCCGGCGGGGGCGCGGATCTCGGCCGGGAAGTCCGGCAGGGTCGCCAGGTCGTTGCCGGCGAGGGCCGACTGGCTCGTGAACTGGTCCCCCGCGAGCTGCATGCCATCGCCCGAGTCCCCTGCGAACCGCACGACGGCGCTGGAGAGCTGGACCGTGGTGCGTCCGCCGGTGTCGCCCGTCACCGTGCTACTCATCGCTTCGCATCCTTCCTGTTCGGCGTCGGCCCCTCGGCCCGCCGATGGGTCGTAGCCCCGAACGTACCTCGCGTATCGCCCTACCCCCGAACAGCCAGCTCACCGATCCGACGGCCCGTGGTCGATGGATGCCGTCAGCGTCCGTCCTCTCAGCCGCAGACCTGACGCAACAACGGGTAGGGGTTGACGGCGGAGCCCCCGCCCGGGTGGCGCTCGAAGTGCACGTGGGGCGCCGACGCACTGGCGTTGCCCGTCGAGCCGTTGGTTCCGATCAGCTGACCGGCGGACACCCGCGCGCCACTCCCGACCGTGTGCGACGACAGGTGCATGTACCAGTAGTGGTCGCCGTTGTCGCCACGCAGGATCCCCCAGATGCCGGCGCTGCGGCCCACCCGCTGGTGGTGCCAGGTGCCACTGGTGATGGCCCGCACCGGGATGCCGTGTGGCCCCATGATGTCGGTGCCCCGGTGGGCACGACCGCCGCTGCGCGGATGGCCCCAACTGTCGATGAAGTGTCGAGGTTGATCGAGGGGACAGGCCATGCCCCCGCCACCTGCCGACGGGGCAGGCGATGGGGCCGGGGACGGTGAGGACGAGGCACTGTTCGCAGCAGCGGCTTCGCGCTCCCGTCGCTCACGCTCGCGCTGTTCCCGCTCTCGACGCTCGCGCTCGCGACGTTCCCGCTCGCGACGTTCCCGTTCGATCCGGGCGAGCTCCTCGCGTTCAGCCTCGGTCAAGGAGGCTTCCAGCTCCTGGAGCTCCTGGAGGTCCTCCTGGAGGCGGGCACCGACCGCCTCGAACTCCTCCTCGGCCGCGCGGAGTTCCGTGGCCCGGTCCTCCATGCGCTCGGCCGTTGCCCGCGCCCGGGTGCGGGCGGCAGCGAGGTCCTCGCTGCGCACCCGATCGCCGCCGATCACGCGCTGGACCGTCGTGGCGCGCGCCAGGGACGCACCGGGGTCCTCGCCGGCCAGCAGGACCGACAACGGATCCAGGCTGGCGCCGTGCTTGAAGGTCTCGCGGATCCGGAAGCTCATCACGGCGTCGAGTTCGGCCAACTCACCCTGCTGGGTGGCCATCTCGGCCTGGAGATCCTCCAACTCCTCCTCGAGGCCGGCGATGCGCGCCAGGAGCGCTTCGAGCTGCTCCTGGTTGTCCTCGAGGCGCTCCTCGATGCGCTCCTGCTGCTGTCGCACCTCCGCCAACCGTCCGCGGATGTCCTGCAGCGACTGCGCCCGGGCGCCAGAGGTGGTCGTGACCAGTGGGAGGATCAACGCGAGACCGACCACGACGAGCAACGCCACCCGCAGGCGGGGGTAGCGGTCCAGCGCGGCGGTCACGGACTACCTCGGTCGTTCGACAAGGACCGGCGGAGCCGGCGGATCGGGTCGGCACCTCCCCCGGGGTGGCCGACGCGTGAGGCTAGCGACCTGACGGGCCGGCCACGACGTGGATCGCCCCACCACCACTGGCCGTTCGGCCAGGTGGCGTCGTGGCGCAGCTCGGGGGGACGTGTTCAGTCCGCCTTGCTGCCAGCCGCCTCGGCGGACGCGACCCGCTCGAGCTCGGTCTTGGGGGCGATCCGCCAGAACGCGTCGGCCGTGTCCTCCCAGGCGTCGAGGAGTCGCGCCGCGTTCCGTGACCCGGTGAGCACCGCATGACGCTCGATGAGCTCCCGCACGGCATCCAGTTGGTAGCCGTTCGGGCGTCGTGCCTCGACGAGTTGACGGTTGACACGCGCCAACACGTCACCGCGAGGGTCGTACACGAGGCACTCCCCACCCGACATGCCCGCACCGACGTTGTGGCCGGTCGGGCCGAGGATCACCACCGTGCCGCCGGTCATGTACTCGCAGGCGTGGTCGCCGGTTCCCTCCACCACCGCGGTCGCTCCGGAGTTGCGCACCGCGAACCTCTCGCCACCACGGCCGGCAACGAACAGCTCGCCGCCGGTCGCGCCGTACAGCACGGTGTTGCCGATCAGGACCGGGTCTCCGGCGTCGTCCTCGGGCGCGCGGATCACGATCCGACCGCCGCCGAGGCCCTTGCCGACGTAGTCGTTGGCTTCGCCGTCCAGGACGAGTTCGACACCCTGACTGGCGAAGGCACCGAACGACTGCCCCGCGGATCCGGTGAAACGCAACCTCGCGATCCCTGGAGGTGACTCCTCACCGAACTCCAACCCGACCGCGCCTCCCAGCCGGGCACCGACGGTCCGGTCGGCGTTGGTGATGTCGTAGGTGTACTCGACGATCCCGCCGAGGAAGATGGTCTCCAGGGCATCCTCGAACACGCGGTCGCCCAGCTCGCTGCGCGGGTCCTGGATCGGTTCCCTGGCCGTGAAGTGCCGCTCCCCCACCCCGGGGTCGACCAGCAGCGGCCTGACATCGATGCGGCGGGCACGGCCCTCGACCTGGGTGCGTGGCGTGAGCAGGTCGACCCGCCCGATGGCCTCGTCGAGGGTGCGCAGTCCCAGGGAGGCGAGCAGCCGGCGAACCTCCTCCGCAACCATGGTCAGGTAGCCGGCGACCATCTCCGGGGTACCCACGAACTTGTCGCGCAGGTCGCGGCGTTGCGTCGCGATGCCGACCGGGCACGTGTCCCGGTGGCACGCCCTGGCCATGATGCAGCCCTCGGCGAACAGCGCGGCGGTCCCGAACGAGACCTCGTCCGCGCCCAGCAGCGCCGCCAGGAGGACATCACGTCCGGTCTTGACGCCGCCGTCGATGCGGAGCTTGACCCGGCCGCGCAAGCCGTTGCTGCGCAGGCTGTGCTGGACCTCGGCCAGTCCGAGCTCCCAGGGCAAGCCAGCGTGCTGGATCGAGGACAGCGGCGAGGCACCGGTACCCCCGTCGTTGCCGGAGATGTGGATCGAGTCCGCCAGGGCCTTCACCACCCCCGCGGCGATGGTCCCGATGCCGGCCTCGGCGACGAGCTTCACGTCGACCTCGGCTTCCGGGTTCACCTGCTTCAGGTCGAAGATCAGCTGGGCGAGATCCTCGATCGAGTAGATGTCGTGGTGCGGCGGCGGGCTGATGAGGGTGACCCCCGGCATCGTGTGCCGCAGCCGCGCGATCTCGTCGGTGACCTTGTGACCGGGGATCTGGCCGCCCTCGCCCGGCTTGGAGCCCTGCGCCATCTTGATCTGGAGCAGGTGGGCGTTGGCCAGGTACTGCGGTGTCACCCCGAAACGCCCCGAGGCGATCTGCTTGATCCGGCAGTCGAGGTCCAGTTCCGTCCCTCGGGTGCGGAAGCGCGACGGGTCCTCACCACCCTCACCGGAGTTGGCCCGGCCGCCGATCAGGTTCAGTCCGGCTGCGAGCGTCTCGTGGGCCTCGGCGGACAGCGCACCGTGGGACATCGCACCGGTCGAGAACCGACGGGTGATCTCGTGGACCGGTTCGACCTCGTCCAACGGGATCGGCTCACCGGCGGGGGTCGGGATCAGGAAGTCCCGCGGGTAGGCCGGATCGCGGCTCTGGACACGTTCGGCGAAGGTGTCGTAGAGGTCGGTCCGGCCTTGCGACACGGCCGCGCGCAGGATCTCGGCCGTGCGGCCGTCGACGCCGTTGGCGCCGGCGTCCTCGAGCATGAACGGTTCGGTCGCCGGCTTGCGACCGAGCCCCAGTACGTCGTGCAGGGCGTCGATCACCGGCTTGTTCATGTCGTGGTACTCGCCACCCTTGCGCCACTTGATGATGCCCGGGCTGGCTAGATCGGGGATCTCGTAGGCCTCCTCGGGATCGCGATCGTGCGGTCCGAAGGCCTCCTCGTGCTGGCTCAGCACGTCCTCGCCGATATCGCCCAGCGTGATCCCCCCGAGCGTGGACACGACCCCGTCGAAGCAGCGCTCGACGACGTCGGGTCCCAGACCCATCGCCTCGAAGATCTGGGCACTCCGATAGCTGTCGAGCACCGAGATCCCCATCTTGGACATGATCTTGAGCACGCCATCCTCGACGGCGTTGCGGTAGCGCTCCTGCGCAACGCTCGCGGTCGGGTTGTCGCCCCCGATGCGACCTTCGTCGGCCAGGTCGGCAACCGTCTGCAGGATCAGGCGGGGCACGATCGCGTCGGCCCCGAACCCGAGCAGCGTCGCCATGTCGTGGGTCTCGCGTGCCTCGTCGGTCTCGGCGACCAGCGACGTGCGGGTCCGCAGACCCTCTCGTAGCAGCCGCTGGTGGACCGCGCCGACCGCCAACAGGATCGGAACCCGGCACCGCTGCTCGTCGACACCGACGTCCGAGACGACGACGATCCCGGCGCCGGCCTGGACGTGGCCGACCGCCTCGTCACCCAGCCGTACCAGCGCGGCGTCGAGGCCCTCAGGACCTTCGACGATCGGGAAGGTCGCATCGACCGCCTGCACGGCGAACCGGATCTCCGGGTCCATCACGATGCGTTGGATGCCGTCGGGGAACAGGAAGAACGATCCGAGCTCGGCCAGCTGAGCCGCTTCCGGACGTTCGGTCAGGATCGGCTGCCGCGGCCCGAGGAGGGTCCGCAGGCTCATCACCTCGAGTTCACGGTTGTGGTCGATCGGCGGGTTGGTCACCTGCGCGAAGCGTTGCTTGAGCAGGTGCGCGATCGGCCGGCGCACGTGGCTCAGGGGTTCGATCGGCGTGTCGTCGCCCATCGAGGAGGTCGTCTCCTTGCCCTGCGTCGCCATCGGACGCAGGATCGAGATGATCTCCTCCTTGGTGATCCCGAAGGCGATCTGCCGCTGTCGCAGGTCCTCCGGGGCCCCTTCGACCGGATGGCCGGCGCTGACCTGGGTCAGGTTGTTCTCCAGCCAGGTGCCGTAGGGCGCCGCCTTGGCCAGGCGCAGCTTGATCTCGCGGTCCTCCTGCAGCCCGCCCTCGTCCGGGTCGACGCACAGCATCTGGCCGGGGCCGAGCCGTTCGCGCCGAACCTGTCCGTGGTGGTCCGCGTGGTCGGTCGGCAGCGAGGTGGTGACCGCACCGACCTCGGAGGCGGCGACGACGGTGCCGTCCTCGCAGACGTGGTAGCGCAGGGGACGCAGACCGTTGCGATCCAGCGCGGCGCCGACCCGCCGTCCATCGGTGAAGATGAGCCCTGCCGGACCGTCCCACGGCTCAACCAGCCCGCTGTGGTAGCGGTAGAAGTCGCGGATCTCCGGGTCGACGTCGCGAGCCCCCTCCCACACCTGTGGGACCAGCATCGCCTGGGCGTGTCGCAGATCGCGACCACCACGGACGAGCAGCTCCAGGGCGCCGTCGAGCTTGGCGGAGTCGGACTGATCCAGGTCGATGATGGGCGTCAGCATCGCGGGATCGACCCAGTCGGCACCGTCGACCGCGAGCGATCCAGGGACCAGTTGACCTTCCCGTGCCCGCATGAGCGCGACGTTGCCCTGGATCGTGTTGATCTCGCCGTTGTGGCAGAGCATCCGGAACGGCTGCGCACGTTCCCAGGTCGGGGTGGTGTTCGTCGAGAAGCGGGAGTGGAAGATCGCCAGGGACGAGGTGAAGCGGTCGTCCTGGAGGTCGAGGTAGAAGCGGTCGAGCTGGTCCGCGTCGGCCATCGCCTTGTAGGTGACCGTCAGGAAGGAGCAGGACGCCGCGTAGTACCGGACATCCGCGGCCTCGCAGGCCTTCCGTGCCTGACGACGCACCCGGTACGCGGCGCGTTCTGCCTCGATGTCGTCGCTGCCCTCCGGTCGCAGGAACAGCGCCTGTACGAGCGCCGGCTGCACCGAGCGGGCGATGTCCCCGACGGCACCCGGGTCGGTGGGGATGTCGCGGAACCCGACGAACCGGACCCCCTGGTCCTCACAGGCAGCGGCCACCGCATCCTTCGCCTGCTGGCGGGCCTGCTCGGACGCCGCGGTCTCGCCCGGCTCGAGGAACAGCACGGCGATGCCCAGATGGTCTGGGTCGAGATCCTCGGCGCCCAGCTCGGCCGCCCACCCTGCGGCCAACTCTCGCGGGATCTGCGTCAAGAGTCCGGCACCGTCACCCGACCTGGCGTCGGCGGCGACCGCCCCCCGGTGCTTCACCCCGGCGAGGCCGTCCAGCGCCATCTGCACGGTTCGGCGGCGAGGTTGACCGTCCACGTGCGCGACGAACCCGATGCCACAGGCGTCCCGCTCCCCGCGCGGATCCGTGACGTCGTGCGCGATCGCCGTGACGGTCGAAGCGGAGCGGATGGGAGGCAGAGGTGCGGTCACGGAGGACTCCTCGTCGAAGGCCGGGAGCGGGAGCTGGTCCAGGCATCCTGCGAGGATGGCGCGAACGCCCGGTCGACGACGAACGGCGCCCCGCAGGGGTGCGGGAGCGCCGTTGCTCTGAGGGTGGAGCGTACCTGTTCGCTGACCTGGGCACCAAGCGACAGGTCGTAGCCAGGGTCCCGGGGCCACGACAGGAGGGTCAGGTCACCGCGCGGGTCGGTGCGGGTGGGTGGGGCGCGGCCGGTGCGGGTGGGTGGTGATCGGTTCGGGTTGTAGGGGGCTGGCTGTTCGCGTGCGAGGTCGGGTCTGCTGGTGTCGGGTGGGGGTTGCCAGGTGGCGGGGCGGGTGGGCCACCAGGGTCGCGCGTGGTCGGTGTCGCAGCTACGTGCGGGACGCTCACAGCTGGGGAAGCTGCAGGTGTCGTGCAACGCCAGGGTCGCGTCGGTCAACCAGCCCGGCGCGATGCGGCCGCGTCGTCCGATCCCGACCACCGATCCGGTGTCGTCGAGCACGATGGTGCGCAGGTCCGCACCGCGTTCCTGGACGAGTTGGCGGATGGTGGTGGCGTCGGCCCACAGTTTCCCGCCGGTGAGCCGGGTCAACAGCTCGCCGGGCAGCTGATCGTGGTCGAGCAGGGTGGCCAGCGGCACCCGGATCAGCAGCTGGGGGCGTGACCCCGCCCGATCTGAGCTGCCACCCGCCAGCTGCCGGTCGGCACCGGCCCGATCCGAGTCGCTCCCTGCCTGACCGACATCGGACGGGTCGGGGGTGCGGTCCGTGGCGCCGCCAGTCTGGAAGTCGTGCTCGGGCGAGCTGGCGCCGTCCAGCGCCTGGTCGCACAGGGCGACCAGCCGGGCGGCGCGGGTCCGGGCGGCCGCTCCACGGCCGGGCTCGGTGAGAGCCTCGGGTGGCGGGGTCAACGCGGCGTCCACGGTCGCCAGCGAGACCGGGCCGAGCTGGCCGTAGAGCTGTCCGCCGGTGCCGTCGAGCCGGGGTTGGATCGCTAGGAACTCCTCTGCGGGCGGCCGGGCCGGCTCGGTCGGGGTGGATGGCTGGTCGTCCAGGCCGGTCAGTGCCCGCGAGATGGCGTGCAGCAGGGTGTCGGGCTCGTCGTGCCGGCAGACGGCGATGGTGCGGGCCAGCTCGGCATCGATCAGGTCGTCGGCCCGCCGCGGGGAGCGCTGCACCCTCAGGGCGATGGCACGGACCTGTGCCCAGGAGACGGACGCGTCATCGCAGAACGCCTGGCGTAGAGATGGCAGCCGCCGTAGTGCGTCCACCGCGGTGAGCAGCATCCGGCGGTCCGACGAGGTGCGCCGTCCGACGATCGCCAGCCATTGTTCGAGCGGTACCCCGGTGACCGTCTCGGCCGCGTCATGCTCGACCAGGACGAGTAGCCCGTCGAGGAGCAGCGCGACCTGCCGGTCGACCGCCCGGGCCGCCGCCAACGCCTGACCCAACGCGGGCAGCTGCGCCAACGTCGCGGCGGTCAGCTCATCGAACCCGCCGTCAGACCACGACGTCGTGTCACCCGGATCGACCGGCAGGTCGGCGGGCGGGACGGTGGCGGTATCCGAACTCATGTTCGACAGTATGCACCATCCCTGCGACACCACGACCCCGATCTGCAACATGTGGACAACCCGACCGAACCCGCAGTCCATGGGGATCCTCGACGAGGCTGGACCGCTAGGGTCCGGCGCTCGACGAGGAGGAGGCCTGCACCGGGTGGATGACCAGGACATCCGACCCGGCGACGCCCGGCCCGGTGGCCTGCTGGAGCCGCTACGCATCCTCGCGGTCGCGCTGCAGTTCCTCACCCGACTGCCCGTGCCGCAGATCCCCGTCGTCGACGGTGACCTGCGCCGCGCGACGGGCGCGTTCCCACTGGTCGGGCTCATCGTGGGTGGCATCGTCCTGGCGATCTGGGCCACCCTCGACACCCTCCTGGGCCCGGTCGTTGCCGCGGTCGGTGCGGTCGGCGTCGCCGTCGCCGTCACCGGCGCGTTCCACGAGGACGGACTCGCCGACACCTTCGACGGTCTCTGGGGCGGCTGGGACCCCGAGCGCCGCATCGAGATCATGCGCGACTCCCGCATCGGCACCTACGGTGCCTCCGCCCTGATCCTCTCCCTGCTCGCCCGCTCGACCCTGCTCGCACAGGCGGATCTCGTCCTGGCAGCACGGGCGATCCTGCTCGCCCACGTGGTCGGCCGGGCCGCGATCCTCCTGCAGATCCGCTGGCTGCCTCCGGTCTCTGACCGCGGTACCGGTGCGCAGGTGGCCGACCCGGTCGGCGGTATCGGCGTCACGATCGCGGGGACCACGACCCTCGCCACCTGCATCCTGGCCGTCGGCGTCTGGACCCCGCTGGTGCTCCTGATCGCGATCGTCGGGACCGCTGCCCTGCGACGCACCGCGCGTCGACGCATCGGAGGGCTGACCGGTGACGTGCTCGGCGCGACCCAGCAGGTGGTCCTGATCCTGTCACTGGCGACCGTCGTCGCCCTCGACCGAGGAGCTCTGCTGTGACCCGCATCGTCCTGATCCGCCACGGCGCCGTCGACGTGACCGGCATCGCGTACGGCCAACGGATGGACCCCGGTCTCTCGGACGCGGGCCGAGACGAGGTGGCGGCGCTACGCACACGGCTGGTCGGCGGCGCCCCGGCACGCACGACCCTGGGAGACGCCTTACCGCCGGTCATCGTCCGCTCCCCGGCGACCCGCGCTGGACTGTCGACCGATCTGCTCGGATGGCAGCCCGACCGGGTGGACCCCCGATGGGCGGAGCGGGACCTCGGGAGCTGGGAAGGTCGGCCCTGGTCCGAGCTCTGGCAGGAGGCGCCGCCCGAGGTCCAGACCGACCCGGCCCGCTTCGCCGCATTCACGCCACCAGGGGGCGAGACCGTCAGCGACCTCCAGGGTCGGGTCACCGACGCTCTGGAGGAGCTCGGCCGCGATCACGGACGCCAGGACCCGACGGCGAACCCGCCGATCGCGGTGGTGTGCCACGGTGGGCCGATCGTCTGTGCCGTGGCGCACGTGCTGGGGTTGGAGGCGACCAGCGCCCTACGGGTCCGGGTCGACACGGCGACGGCGACGTGGCTCACCCGGTGGCCGGGAGGCAGCTGGACCCTGGAGGGCAT
This sequence comes from Nitriliruptoraceae bacterium, assembly GCA_003563915.1. Lineage (GTDB taxonomy): Bacteria > Actinomycetota > Nitriliruptoria > Nitriliruptorales > Nitriliruptoraceae > CSSed11-175R1. The sequence goes on along the minus strand of PWTE01000071.1, from coordinate 62,679 downwards.
CGCGACGTGACCGGCCACAGCTCGGGGGTGCGATGGGCGGACCGGGCAGCACCCCGGGTGGCGCTCGACGACCTGGCCCCTACCGACGGCCACGACGACCAGCCTGGACCGGCAGCCCTCCAGGAGGAGCTCGCCGAACTGCTCCGCAGTACCGCGGCGGTGGCGGCAGCCACCGACGACGGTCTCCGCGACCACGCGGCTGAGGCCGTGTCCGCGCTGGCGACCCCGCCGGGAGCGCTCGGCCGCCTGGCGGACCTCGCGGTCGAGCTCGCCGTCATCCGCGGTGACCTGCCGCCGCCGATCCCCCAGCGTGCGACGCTGATCGCGGCCGCCGGTGATCACGGGGTCCACGTCCACGGGGTCACGCCTTGGCCGCAGCGGGTATCTGCACTGGTGGCGTCGACGCTCGCGGGCGGTCACGCTGGGGCGTCCGCGTTCGCGAACGAGGCCGGAGCACGCACCGTCGTCATCGATGCCGGCCTGGTGACGCCACCGGCCCCGGCTCCGCGCCTGGTGCCGGCCAGGGTCGTGGCCGGCACCCGAGACCTGCGCACGCGCGACGCGTTGTCGGACGGCGAGGTGGCACGAGCCATCGTGCTGGGTGCGCGCGTGACCGAGGCGATCGTCGCCGAGGGCGGCGACCTGGTGGCCGTCGGCGACCTCGGCATCGGCAACACCACGGCGAGTGCGGCACTGATCGCGGCCTGTGCCGACGTCGACGTACGCCTGGTGACGGGCCGCGGAGCGGGGATCGACGACGCGACCCTCGAGCTCAAGCGACGGGTCGTCACCGACGCGGTCGTCCGCGCAGGCCAGCGTGATGCCGCGGGGTACCTCGCCGCCTTCGGGGGCGCTGAGCACGCCGCCCTGGTCGGCGTCCTGCTCGCCGCAGCCAGCCACCGCATCCCGGTCGTCCTCGACGGCGTGATCGCGTGCGCCGCGGCGCTGGTTGCCTCGCGGATGTCGCCAGGGTGTCGTGAGGTCATGATCGCCGGGCACCGCTCCCCCGAGCCAGGAGCTGGGGTGGTCCTGGAGGCGCTCGGGCTGCACCCGCTGCTGGATCTGGAGCTGTGCCTGGGCGAGGGCAGCGGTGCCCTCGCGGCGATCCCCCTGGTCCGGATCGCTGCGCGCCTGCTCCACGACGTCGCACGGCTGGACGAGGTCCTGGGCGGCAGCCCTCCGGAGCGGTGACCGGTTCGAGGTCGCCGGCCGCTCTCCGCCGCTCAGAGCCGGGAGCCGCGCCAGGCCTCGCCGAACCGCACGCGGGCGCCGACCCGCAGGATGCCACCCTCGTAGATGCGTGCGGTCAGCAACGCCGCGCCGACGATCCCGACGAGGAGCAGCACGACCGACCCGACGAGTTCGACCGCGGTCGGTTCGCCCACCGCCTGGCGCACCAGCATCACGAACGGGGCCGTCGGCGGGAGCCACCCGGCGATGACGCTCCACAGCGCGTCAGGCTGCTGGATGGCGATGAAGCCGAGGAAGTAGCCCACCAGGGCGAGCATCGTGGCCGGGGTCAGCACCGCCTGTGCCTCCTCCGGCCGTGAGACCAGGGCTCCGAGTCCTGCGCAGAGCAGGGCGTAGAACGCGTAGCCGAGGACGAACCACAGCGCGGCAGCCGCGACCAGCACCCCCGAACCGGGTGGGAGCAGGTCCCGGTAGGTCAGGAGCAGGACGAGGAGCGCCGGCGCGAACAGTGCGGTCGCCTGTCCGATGGCGATGATGCCCATCCCGAGCACCTTGCCGGTCATCAGTTGTCGGACGGGGACGGCCTCGACCAGGAGCTCCACGACCCGGCTGCCCTTCTCCTCGATGATGCCGTTCACGATCATCGAGGCGTAGAACATCAGCAGACCGAACAGGAAGACCACGCCGACGTTGGCGACGACCAGACCGGCCACACGCTCGGTCGGGTCCCGTTCGCCCACCGTCTCCACGGGCAGCGGCGTGATGCCGAGGATGCCTGGCGCGATATCGGCCGCCCCGTTGTCCTCCAGGAGGTCGACCAGTGCGAGCGCTTCGGCCGCCGCGTTCGCCCGACCCGAACCGACGCCGGGGAACGCACCTGTGGTCGGGGCCACCAGCACGCTTGCACCGTCGATGATCGCGAGGTCGACCCCGTCCTGCTCATCGAGCTTGGCCCGCGCCGCCGCGTCATCCGCTACCGGCTCCAGTTCGATCGCCCCGAACTGGGACTCGAGCGCCGACACCCGCGCCTCGTCCAGTTCCCCGACGACGGCGATCGTCACGACCGCGTCCGTCGGGTCGCTCATGAGATCGGCACCGAAGCTGCCGATCAGCCACGGGACGAGTGCGCCGACCGTCAGGAGCAGGCTGATCACCGCCGTGGTCCAGACGAACAGCTTCGAACGCAACCGTTGCCGGACCTCACGGCCGGCGATCAGCGCCACGGTCCGTACCGCGGTCACGTCGGATCCTCGTCGCCTGGCGTGGCCCCGTTGCCGACGGCGGTGCGGAACAGCTCGGACAGCCGCGGCTGTTCGAGGTGGACATCCAGCAGACGGCCCGTGCGGCGGGCGACGTCCAACACCGGCCCGGCATCCTCGCCGGGCGGCAGCAGCACCGTCGCGCCGGCGTCGTCGGCGGCGAGGAGCTCGGCTTCGCCGGGCAGCTCGTGCGTCCAGGCGGTGCCACCCGCCACCTCGATACGGAGGCGTCGGCCACCGCGTGACGTGAGTTCGGCCACCCGGCCGCCCAGGACCAGGCGTCCGTTCGCGATGACCGCGACCGTCTCGCACAGGCCCTCCACCAGATCGAGCTGGTGCGAGGAGAAGACGACGGCGACCCCTGCTCGGGCCCGTTCACGCAGGACCTCGCTCATCACATCGGTCGCCAGGGGGTCCAACCCGGAGAAGGGCTCGTCGAGGATCAGCAGCTCAGGTTCGTGGACCAGCGCCGCCGCGAGCTGCACCCGCTGTTGGTTGCCGAGGGACAGCTCCTCCACCGTGGACCCTGCCCGCTCCGCGAGGCCCAGTCGATCGATCCACGCGGAAGCGGACGCCGCCGCGTCCGCGGCTGCCATCCCGTGGAGCCGGGCGAGGTAGACGAGTTGCTCGTGGACCCGCATCTTCGGGTAGAGCCCGCGTTCCTCGGGCATGTACCCGGTCCGTCGACGGGTGGCCAGGTCGATCGGGCGCCCCTGCCACGTCACGGTGCCGCCATCGGGGGCGCTCACGCCGACGGCGCACCGCATCGCGGTGGTCTTGCCGGCACCGTTGGGTCCGAGGAACCCACAAAGCTCCCCCGGCGCGACCGCGAACGACAGCCCGTCGAGAGCGACGACGTCGCCGAACGAGCGCTGGAGGTCGACGAACTCGAGCACGACTCCCCCGGACGCGGCGTGGCACGGACCTGTGGACGGGACCCTCCGACGCTACCGCCTACCCGGGCGTGGTCTGGCGACCAGACGGCTCAGGTGGACGCGCCGGCCTCCGCCAGTGCCTCGGTGAGCAGGTTCCGGGCGATGACCCGCAGAGCGAGAACCTCGTCAGCGCCCTCGAAGATCGACAGCACCCGCGCATCGACGAACAGCCGACTGACGGTGTACTCCTCGGCGTAGCCGTAGCCACCGTGCAGCTGCTGTGCTTCACGGGTGACCCACTCGGTGACGCGGCAGGCCAACTGTTTCACCTGCGACGCCGCGAGCTGCCCACGTTCGTCCCCGCGGGCCAGCTGGCGCGCGACGTCCAGGGCGAGGACCCGACACCCGGCCAGCAGGGCCGCCATCCGAGCCACCTTGGTGCGGGTCAGCTCGTAGTCGGCCAGGGGCTGGCCGAACACCTTGCGGGCGCGGGCGTAGGTGACGGCCTCGTCGAGGGCCGCCTGCATGACGCCCTGTGCGCGAGCGGCGGTCTGCAGCCGGGCGTTCGCGAACGCCTGCATCTGGAGGTAGAAGCCCCGGCCCAGGCCCTCCCCTTCTCCGATAAGTGCGGCATGTGGGACCCGCCAGCTGTCGAAGGAGATCTCGAAGGAGTGCATCCCGCGGTAGCCGAGGGTGGCGATCGCGCGGGCGTCCATCGTGCCGCCGCCGTCCTGCGTAGCCGTCCATGCGTGGCCCGGGAAGGCGTCCTTCTCGACGACGAACAGCGACAGGCCACGGTGCCCCGCCGCCCGGTCCGGGTCCGTACGAGCCAGCACGAGCAGGTACTCGGCACGTCCCGCGAAGGTGCACCAGGTCTTGACGCCGTCGAGGATCCAGTCATCGCCGTCACGGGTAGCGGTGACCTTGACGCCGGCCACGTCGGAGCCGACGTCGGGTTCGGTCACGGCGACCGAGCACATCTTCTCGCCGGCGGCGATGGCGGGGAGCCACCGCTGCTTCTGCTCCTCGGTGCCGCCCTTCAGGATGACCGTCCCGATGATCTCGGGGCGGGTGATGAGCGACCCGGCGACGCCGAGCGACCCACGCGAGAGCTCTTCGGTCACGAGCACCATGTTGACGAGTTCGTCCTCGCCGCCCTCGGACATGCCGCCGTACTCGGCGGGGATCGACAGCGCGAAGCAGCCGAGTTCGGCCAGTCCCGCGATGATCTCCTCGGGGAGGTCGAGGTCCTGGCGGTGGACCTCCTCGGCGACCGGCTTCACGCGCTCCTCGGCGAAGCGTCGGAAGGTCTGGCGGACCATCTCCAGCTCCTCCGGCAGGTGCCGCTTGCCGGCCTCGCCGGTGGCCAGCACCTGGGTGGCGATCGCGTCGGCGAGGGCAGGGTCGCGCCCTGCTGCGAGCGCGTCGGCCTGGTCGTCCAGGACCCCGGACTCCAACCCCCAGGCGGCCTGACGTCCCGCGACCCGGGCCCGCAGGTCGACGGCCACGTCGGCGGCCAGCAGCAGGGCGAGCTGCGCTTCCAGCTCCCCGCGCTCGCCCCAGGCGACGAGCCGTTCCGCTGCCGCCAGCGCGGATGCGACCGAGGCCAGGTCGTAGGCGACGGTCTGGTGCTCGTCGAGGCGTCCGGTGCTGATCCGTCCGTCCTGTTCGCAGCGTCCTGCGAGCGAGGCCGCAGCACGGTCGACGACGGAGCGGACCGCGTCGGTCAGGGCACGGGCGTGGTCCAGGTGCTGCATGGGAACCTCCTCGACCGGCGCCACGACCAGGCGCGGGACGGCAAGCGTGCCACCCCGGCCACAGAGGACCCAATCGACCGTGCCCGATCGGAGGTGGCTACGTCGAGGCCTCGGCCACCTCGCGAGCCACGATGCCCGCGCCGATCGCGCCGGCGTGATCGCCCAAGGCGGCCTCGACGAGTTCGACCCGCGGCGGGTGGAGGAACAGGTGGGGTCGCATCGCAGCGTCCACCCGGAACCGGAAGCGCTCCCCCAGCTTGTCGGCCAGACCACCGCCGAGAACGACAGCATCGACATCCAGCAGGTTCACCGCCGACGCGATCCCCGCGCCGAGCGCCTCGATGCCGTCGTCGACCAGGTCCGCGATCAGGGTGTCGCCGCGGGCGAGTGCCTCCTTGAAGACCCCCGAGGTCGGGCGCGGCTTGCCCTTCTCCTCCATCACGTCGAACAGGACCGTCGCGGTTCCTGCTGCTCGTGCCCGTTCGGCGGCGAGGACCATCGCGCGGCGTCCGGCGTAGGCCTCGACGCAGCCGCGTCGCCCGCACGGACAGACGGCACCGCCCTGGCGCACGACGAGGTGGCCGAACTCGCCGGCACCGCCTTGACCGCCCTCGTAGGGCGCACCGTTGAGGATGAGTCCACCCCCGACACCGGTTCCGACGAAGATGCAGAGCAGGTCGCTGACGCCCTTCCCGGCACCGACCTGGTGCTCACCGACCGCGGCGGCCGTGACGTCGTTGGCGACGCGGACGGGAAGCTCCAGCTTCTCCTTCACGAGTCCGGCGAGGGAGAACCGCTCCAGGAACCCTGGCACGTTGGCGGCACCGCCGACCGTCCCATCCACGACCACCCCGGGTGTCCCGATGCCGATCGCGGCCACAGCATCACGCTCGAGCCCGGCGTCGTCCAGGGCGTCGAACACGCTGGCAGCGATCACCTCGACGACACCGCCGCGATCCCCCGTGGTGGGGGTCTTCAGTTTGGCCTCACCGACCACCTGGTCATCGCCATCCAGGACGATGGTCGAGATGTTCGTCCCGCCGAGATCGACACCGACCGTGCGCACGTGGCCTCCTCACTCTTGCGACCCCCGCACCGCCATCGTAGGCGCCCGTCAGCTGGCTCCGTCGTCGGCATCGGTCGCGTCCGCGATGGTCGCCTCGGGATGCCCGACGACCGCACGGTGTGGCCGCTCGGTGCCGACCAGTACGAGCCCGACGAGCAACAGGGCCGCACCGAGCAGAGGTAGGCCGGTGAGCCGTTCGGCCAGCAGCAGGACCGCCAGCAGCGCCGCCACGAGTGGCTCGGCCAACGTCAGCGTCGTGACCGTCGGCGTCGGGAGCCGGGCGAGGCCCCACACGAACGCGATGTAGGACAGTCCGGCGGAGATCACCGAGAGCCACGCGGCACTGATGAGCCCTCGCGGCGTGAACAACCAGGAGACGTCCACGACCAGCAGGGCGGGCGACAGCAGCAGCCCCCCACCCAGGATCGCGACGCCCATCACGGGGATGCCGGCTACCCCACGCTCCAGCAGGGCCTTCGAGGTGAGGGCGTAGCTGGCGTAGGCGAAGCCAGCGACCAGACCCAACCCGATGCCCGCCGGGTCGACCAGCGTGTCCCCGTTCGCCAGGAGCAGCAGCGCCGCGGCGAACAGCGACAGGGCCGTCGCCACGACCCAGCGCCAGGACGGCCGGTTGCCGCGCACGAGCTCGTAGGAGCCGGTCCAGATCGGGGCGCTGCCGATCGCTACCAGCACCGCCAGTGCCACACCGGTGAAGCGGATCGCCGTCAGGTAGGCGAGCTGGAACAGGCCCATCGCCATCGCCGCCACCAGCACCAGACCGCGACCCCGACGGACCAGCTCGCCGATGGTGGCGCGCCCGCCGACGGCCACGCCGACGGCGAGCAACGCCAGCCCACCGATCACCGTGCGCACGACCGCGACGGAAGCGGTCGGTGCCTCGGGCACACCGAGTTCCTGGGCGATCCCCGCGGTGCCCCAGAGCGCGGCACCGAAGACGACCGACGCGGCCGCCGCGCCGCGTCTGATCGGATCAACCGTCACGGATGTCGGTCACAAGCGTCGCCCACGTGTCCTGGTCGACCGGGAGGTCCACAGGCAAGGCGACACGGTCGGCGAGCCCACCGAAGCGCTCCCGTACCCGCCGGCCGACCTCCCCGGGCGATGCGACGATGGCGAAGGCGTCGAGCACCTCGTCATCGATCAGTCCGGGCATCTCGGCCCACGCGCCGTCCAGCGACCGCGCGTGCAGCTGCTCGTGGAGCTCACCCCACCCGTGGAGGTCCAGGACCGCGCGGTAGGCGGGCGTGGAGCCGTAGAAGGCGATCTGCCCGCGCACCTCAGCCTCGGTCCGCTGCCGTTCCGCGTCGTCGTCACCGGTGACGATGAACAGGGGGACGCTGATCGCGACCGCCGAGGGGTCGCGATCCCCGGCTGCCGCACCGCGGGCGACGGACGGCAGGGTCACCTCGTCGAGGTAGCGGGCGGTGGTGAAGCCGTGGCACAGCAGCCCGTCGGCGACCTCGCCGGCGACCTCGGTCATGCGCGGTCCGACGGCGGCGAGGTAGACGGCCGGCGGCCCGTGGCCGTGGTCCGCCGGGGTGAAGAAGGGGGTCATCAGCGTGTGGCGGGTGAACTCGCCACGGAAGCGCAGCGGCTCGCCCGTCTCCCAGGCGGACCAGATCTCCCGCAGGGCCAGGATGAACTCGCGCATGCGAGCGGCCGGCTGGCGCCACTCGGTACCGAACCGCTTCTCGATGTGGGGCTTGATCTGCGAGCCGAGCCCGAGCACGAACCTCCCGCCGGTCAGGGCCTGCAGGTCGTGGGCCGCGTAGGCCACGTGCATCGGGCTGCGCGGGAACGCGACGGTGATCGCCGTGCCGATCTCCATCCGGTCGGCGGCGAGTCCTGCCGCGGTGCACGCCAGCAGGGGGTCGTGGGTGACCTCGCCGACGAACCAGGCGTCGTAACCGCGCGCCTCCAGGTCGCGCACCTCGTCGCCTACCTCGGCCAGCGGTCGGCCGTAGGTCATCGCATCGATACGCATGGGACCTCCTGACGATCGCTCCTGACGATCAGCCACCGAGCACCTGTGGGTCGAGGTTGTGCAGACGCACCTGGCCACGTGCCACCGCCTTGCCGTCGTCGGCCCGGGACAGTCGTACCTGCCACAGCTGCTGCAGGCGGCCCACGTGGATCGGTTCGGCGATCGCATCGATGCGCCCGGTCCGGTGCGAGCGCAGGAAATCGGTGCTGTTGCTGACCCCGACGATGATCCTGCCATCGGCGATGACGTGGAGGGCCGCGCCGACGGACGCCATCGACTCGACCACCGAGCACCAGACGCCACCGTGCACGATGCCGTGGGGCTGGTGGTGGCGTTCGTCGGGCTCCAGGTGGGCGGTGACGCGGCCGAGGGCCATCTCGTCCCACACGAGCCCCAGCACCTCACTGCCGAAGGTGTCGCCGCCGAAGGCCCGCAGGTCGTCGCCCGCCAGGGTCTCCCCGGCAGCCAACCGGGCACCGACCTCCACCAACACCTGCGTGTCCACCTGCTCTGCCTCCCGACGGTGGGGTCGCGACGGCCCCGTCGGGGGGCACGGTAGCCGTGGGGTGCGTTCGCGACGGCACCGCGACGTATGGTGGGATACGTCGACACGGACGAGTGAGGCGCACCATGGCGGATCCGAAACACCGCAGCCGCGACGTGACCGAGGGCTACGAGCGCGCACCAGCGCGCGCGATGCTCCGCGCGATCGGGATGACCGATGACGACTGGGGCAAGCCGCAGGTCGGCATCGCCTCGTCCTGGAACGAGGTCACTCCCTGCAACCTGCCGCTGGACCGGCTGGCGAAACAGGCCAAGGAGGCGGTGCGGGCCGCGGGCGGCTACCCGATCGAGTTCAACACGATCGCGGTATCCGACGGCATCGCGATGGGCCACGAGGGCATGCGGGCGTCGCTCGTCTCGCGCGAGGTGATCGCCGACTCCGTCGAGACGGTGATGCACGCCGAGCGTCTCGACGGGATGGTGACCTTCGCCGGCTGCGACAAGTCGCTGCCCGGGATGGTCATGGCCGCGGCGCGGCTGGACGTGCCCAGCGTGTTCCTCTACGGCGGGTCGATCCTGCCGGGTCAGCACGCCGGGCAGCAGATCACGATCCAGGAGGTCTTCGAGGCGGTCGGTGCACGCGGCCGCGGCACGATCGACGACGACGAGTTGGCCGCGATCGAGCGGGCGGCCTGCCCGTCCGAGGGCTCCTGCGGCGGGATGTTCACCGCCAACACGATGGCGTCGGCGATCGAAGCGATGGGCATGGCCCTGCTCGGATCGTCCTCGCCCCCGGCCCCGGACCCGCGGCGCGACCACTTCGCCCGTGCGTCGGGCGAAGCGGTCGTGCACCTGCTCGAGCAGGGCATCTCGGCACGTCGCATCATCACCCGCGAGGCCCTGGAGAACGCGATCGCCGTCGTCATGGCGGTGGGCGGGTCCACCAACGCGGTCCTGCACCTGGTGGCCATCGCCCGCGAGGCCGAGGTGGACGTCACGATCGACGACTTCGACCGGATCGGCCGGCGGGTGCCCCACATCGCGGATACCAAGCCGGGTGGGCGGTACGTGATGAACGCCCTCGACCGCATCGGCGGCGTCCCGGTGGTGATGAAGGAGCTGCTCGACGCCGGGTTGCTCCACGGCGATGCTCTCACCGTCACCGGCCGTTCGATCGGCGAGGAGCTCGAGGCGTTGGACGTCGCCTCACCGGACGGCGAGGTGGTGCATCCACTGTCGGCCCCGATCCACACGGACGGAGGCCTGGCCATCCTCCGCGGCTCGCTGGCGCCGGACGGTGCGGTGGTGAAGGTCGCCGGGCTCACCGCGGACCAGATGCAGTTCGAGGGACCGGCCCGCGTGTTCGACGGCGAGTCGGGCGCGATGGAGGCGGTGCTGACCGGCCAGATCCAGGACGGCGACGTGATCCTCATCCGCTACGAGGGGCCGAAGGGTGGGCCCGGCATGCGCGAGATGCTGGCGGTGACCTCGGCCGTGAAGGGTGCCGGGCTCGGCGCGACCTGCGCGCTGATCACCGACGGTCGCTTCTCCGGCGCCACCCACGGCTTCTCGATCGGGCACGTCGCCCCGGAGGCCACCGACGGCGGACCGATCGCCTTCGTCCGCGACGGCGACACGATCCGCATCGACGTCCCGTCACGCCGGCTCGACCTGTTGGTCGACGACGACGAGCTGGCACGCCGCCGCGAGGGCTGGGAACCGCTGCCGCCCCGTTACACCCGTGGCGTGCTGGCGAAGTACGCGCGGACGGTGTGCTCCGCATCCGAGGGCGCGACCACCAGCGTGTGACCGTCGCTCCGTGACCAGCCGGTAGCGTCGGACGCCCCACCGCCGGGAGGTCGCCGTGCAGTTCGAGGAGCTCCGCTTCGTCTGCCAGCAGGCGGCGCTGGACCTGGTGCAGCAGAAGGGACGCCCGGTCCCCCCGACGGTGGTCCTGCCCGGTCCCGACCGAACACGTCTGCTCACCCTGCCCGACCTGCCTCCGGACGACGAACTGCGCCACACGGTCATCGCGCAGCTCGCCGAGGACCACGTCACGGCGGAGGCCGTGCCATGTTGGGGGTTCGTCGCCGAGGCCGAGGTCGAGGACGCGGACGTGCTGGTGGTCGCCTACGGGGCCCGGCGCCACGCGCCGGAGATCACCGCCTCCCGTTTCACCCCTGAGGACGAACTCGCGGAGTTCGTCGCCCCCGAACCCCTCGATCCGACCGCGTTGCCCTTCCTCCATCCCCTGCAGCACGCGGTCGACGCACTCCCGGGGCAGGGCGACGTGTTCTCCGGGATCGACCCCAAGCGGGGCGGCCCGGACGACACCAGCGGCGGTCTCCCCCTCCACCCCTGATCCACACATCTTGTGGTGATCTCCCGCAACCATCTGCCCGATGTCACCACAAGCTGACTCAGACGACGCCGGCGGCCTCGGCGGCCTCGCGGTAGCGCTCGGCCAGCGTGTCGACGGTCTCGTGGGCGTTCAGGCCGCTCGGGTTCGGCACGATCCACAGCTGTGCACCCGCCAGGGTCGTCTCCTGACGGCCTAGCGTCGCCTTCGGCCGCTTGAAGGCCGTCCGGTAGGCCGTGACGCCGGCAACGGCGACGACCCGTGGTCGCCACACCTCGAGCCGCTCCTTGAGCTGGTCAGCACCAGCACGCAGTTCCGCCGTCGACAGCTCTGAGGCACGCGCCGTCGCGCGCGCGACGATGTTGGTGATGGCCACCCCACGGTCGACGAGGTGGCCGCGGTCGGCGTCGGAGAGCCCCGCCACCCGATCGAGCTCCCGCTCGGTGATGCCCGCGCGGAACAGCGCCGGGTAGAACCGGTTCGAGGGGTGGGCGAAGTGCGTCTGGGTCGCCGCGGTCCACAGGCCAGGGTTGATACCCACGAACAGCAACCGAGGGGGCTGCTCGCCGAGGAGGTCCGCCACGGTCGCATCACGGAACGACGCCAACTCCTCGGACGTGAACCGGACCACGGACCCTCCTGGCGTTCCTCGGACGCCGGAGGCTACGCCGCCGGAGGCCGGGGTCCGCGATCGGTCGTCGTAGCGCCGCGGTCCGGTCGCTTCAGCTCCGCAGCCGGAAGGGCTCGATCTTGATGAACAGGGCCTCGGCCGTGGCCACCACCTCGCCATCGGCGGTCGCCTCGGCAGTGGTCCACAGCTTGCGGCCCTCAGCGCGCAGCACACGCCCCCGGAAGACCAACGGCTGGCCGATCGGGGTGGCCGCGAGGTAGCGGACCGTCAGCTCGCCGGTGAACCCGGGCTGGTGCAGCAACGTCCCCAAGTAGCCCAGGACGTCATCGAAGATCGCCGCGACGATGCCGCCGTGGGATCGACCCGGAGCTCCCTCGAACGCCGGGCCGAGCGTCACCTCCGCGACAGCCTCGTCGCCCTCGCGGTGGACCTCGACGGCGATGCCCATCGGGTTCCAGGGGCCGGAGACGAAGCACTCGTCGAAGTGGACGACCGCCTGACCGTCCGCCACCTCGACGTCGAACATGCGCCGCTTGAGCTCGAGGAGGTCCCGCGCCCGGGGAGGTTGGGACTCGAGATCGCTCGCCACCCGGTCGGCGGCCCGCGCAACGTCCTCGAGCAGCTCGTCGTCCATCTCGTGGCCCATCATGGCGTGCCCGAGGCGTCGCAGCGCTGCGGCAGCACGAGCGCGCGGGTGGTCGGCTCCCGGCACCGCCGTCTCCTCGTCCGCCACATCCTGCTCCTGCTCGCACACCCGACGCGCCCGGCGAGGCTAGTCAGGACGTGGACCCGCGCCGTCCTCGACCGCGGCCGGTGCCTCGATCTCGACCTCACCGGCGCGGCGTCCCTCCAGTGATCGCACCGTCAACCGCCATCCGTCGTCGGTCCACACCACGTCGCCGGGTTCCAGCAACCGACCTACCTGCTCGACGAGGTAGCCGGACAGGGTCTCGGCGTCCCCTTCCGAGACCAACGACAGCCCCGTGAGGTGTGCGACCTCGTCGCGACGCATCGTGCCCGGGACGACCCACGAACGGTCACGCATGAGCTGGGGATGTGGCTCTGTATCGAACTCGTCGGCGATCTCCCCGACCAGCTCCTCCAGCACGTCCTCGAGGGTGAGCAGCCCAGCCGTGCCACCGAACTCGTCCAGGACCACGACCGCGTGGCTACCGAGATCGAGCATGTCGCGCAGCAGATGTTCCAGGTCCTGCGACTCCGGGACGGTCGAGATCGGCCTGAGCAGGTCGGTCACGGTCAGTCGCTGCTGGTCATCCTCGTCGCGGATCAACGCGTCCTTGACGTGGACGATGCCGACGATGTGGTCGAGGTCGTCGTGGTAGACCGGGATGCGGGTGTGGCCGGTCTCCGCTGCGAGCGCGAGGACCTCGACGAGGGTCACGTCGTCTGGCACCGCGTCGAGGTCGACCCGTGGGGTCATGGCCGCCTCGGCATCGATCGTCGCCAACCGGAGCGCCGCCGCCATCATCCGTGCATCCTGGGGTGCGATCGTCCCGAGGTCCTGGGACTCGGCCACCGCCAGGGAGAGCTCCTCGGGTGTGTGCACCAGCTGCCGCTCGTCGACCGGCTGGGTACGCACGGCCCGGACCAGCAGGTTGGCCACGGCGTTGAGCGCCACGATCACCGGTCGGAAGACGAGGATGAAGGCGGCGAACGGTCGCATCAGCGCCAGTGCGACCGTCTCGGGTCTCGCGATCGCCAGGTGCTTCGGGGCCATCTCGCCGAGGACCATGTGCAGGAAGACCACGAGGGACAGCGCAACGATCAAGGCGAGCGCAGGGATCGCTCGATCCGGGACGGGGGTGGCCGCGAACAGACCCTCGAACAGGGCCTGGAGGGCGGGTGCCGCGATCGCCCCGAGCCCCAACGAGCAGATGGTGATCCCGAGCTGCGCCCCGGACAGGGTGACCGCCAGCTCATGGTGCGCAGCCAGAGCACGTCGTGCCCGGCGATCACCGCCCTGAGCGGCCTCCTCGAGTCGCTGACGACGCGCCGCCAGCAACCCGATCTCGATCGCAACGAAGATCCCGTTGCCGATCAGCAACACCAACCCGATCAGCAGGGCGGACAGCCAGACGCCTTCGAGGGCGGACCCGGTGGTCAGCATCACGGGGCCTCGCTCGTCGGTCCGGGCGCGTCCGGGGCGGGTGACGCCGAGGGAAGGACGCGGACGGCCACCTCGGTGACCCGCAGGGAGCTCAAGGCGAGCACGGTGAGTTCGAGGGACCCGTGGACGACCCGTTCGCCCGGTTCGGGGATGTGGCCGAGCTGGTCGAGCATGAACCCGGCGAGGGTCTCGTACTCCCCCTCGGGCAGCGCGACACCGAACCGTTCCTCGACCCGGTGGAGCCGGACGGTGCCGCTGACGACGAACCGATCCACGCCGACGCGTCGGACCTCGGAGGGATCGCCCCGGTCGAACTCGTCCGCGATGTCTCCGACCAGTTCCTCGAGCACGTCCTCGACCGTGATGATGCCGGCGGTTCCGCCGTGCTCGTCCACCGCGAGGGCGAAGGTCCGCTGCTCGCGGCGCAGTTCCGAGAGCAACCGGCGAAGCGACTCGCTCTCCGGGACCGCCAGCATCGGGTCCGCGATCTCGAGCAACCGGGTCCGCGCATGGGCTTCGGGGGGAACGGTGAGCAGATCCTTGACGTGCACGGTGCCGGCGACCTCGTCCTCGGTGTCACCGCGGACGGGGAAGCGACTGTGGCCGGTGTCACGCGCGGCGTCGCGCAGGGCCTCCAGCGGGTCGTCCGCGCGCAACCACACGACGTCGGGTCGTGGCACCATCACCTCGCTGACACGGCGGTCCCCCAGTCCGATCGCTCGTTGCAACAGCTCGGCCTGGTGGTTCGTGAGGCTCCCCTGCTCCCCGGAGGCCGCCACGATGCGGGCCAACTCGTCCAGGCTGTGCCCCCCTTCGAGCCGTCGGGTCACCTCGACACGGAACACCCCGCGGGTGATCCGTTGGGCCGCGAGGTCGAAGACGCGGATGATCGGGCCGAACACGACCCGGAAGGTGCGGGTGACGGGGGTCACGGCAAGCGCGACCCCGAGCGGGCGGGAGATCGCGAGGTTCTTCGGGAACAGCTCGCCCAGGACCATCTGCACCATCGTGACGAGCAGCAGTGCCGCGACGACGGCGACGATCAGCGACGCTTCCTCGGGAAGCCCGACCATCGCGAGGAACGGACGGATGACCCCCGCCCCGATCGCACGATCCGCGACGTAGCCGAGCAGCAGTGACGTCAGCGTGATCCCGAACTGCGCGACGGCGAGCGCGAAGGACAGGTCACCGAGCTCACGGACCACGACACGCGCCCGTCGGCCACCGGCCGCGGCCCGCTCCTCGACGCTCGGACGACGCACGCTGACCAGCGCGAACTCCGCCGCAACGAACAGACCGTTCGCGACGATCAGGGCGGCCGCGATCACCAGTCCGAGGGTGACGCTCACGAGCGGTCGAACCGTCCTTCGCACCGGATCACGACGTCCTGGTCGGCGTCGACCGGTCCGAGGGTCTCTGCGCCCAGCAGCGTCAGCTCCCACCGCTCGCCCGGAGCGAGCTCCAAGGCCAGCTCCACGTCGTCCACGACCGTACGGATCGAGGATCGGTCCGCCACCTCGACCACGAGTTCCACGGACACGACACCGGCGGCATGGAGATCGGCAGCTTCCGGTGCGACCACGCGGACCAGGCAGCCCTCGGGGACGGCCCGCTGCGCGGCATCGAACGCGACCGCGGCGTCGAGGTAGAGCGCGTCACCCTGGGTGCCGCGTTCCAGGCTCTGCCCGTCGAGCTGCACCCACGCACCGGCGGCCGCCAGCCACGAGGCGCCGACGGTCGCGGGACCGCTGCGCAGCACGACCAACGGAGGGATGGCGGGCTCGTCCTGACGATCGTCGGGTGACGGCAGGGCGTCGGGCCCCGCAGACCCCGCAGGGTCCTCAGACCCCTCAGCCCCGGAGGCTGACGACGCTTCCGCGGAGGTGTCCTGGTCGAGCACGACCCCGGCCACCTCGGTCTCGTCGGACTCCGAGGCAGAGCACGCCAGACCGAGCACCACGATCGCGGCGGTCAACACCCACCTCGTCCGTGTCCTCACGATCCCTCATCGTCGCCAGGGGCGGCTGCAAGCCCGTGGCAGCCACCACGCGGCCGCTCGTCTCCGTCGCACCGTAGCGCCAGAGGGCGCCCACCGAGCTCGGGGCTAACCCTCGGTGGTCGACCGCGCACCCGGCACCAGCTCACGGGCATGCGCACGCATGTCGAAGGTCTCGTCGAGCAGGGCCGACAGCCCGAGTCCCGTGAGCGACGCGAGCATCACCTCGGCGCGTCGGGTGGCCTCCTGCTCGCTCAGGGAGGGATCCTCGCGCAGCCAGGCATCGGCGAACCGCTCGACCCGGCGCTGGTGCGACCGGACGACGCGGTGCGCGATGGCGGGATCGGTCAAGCCACGACCGACCGCGAGCTGCAGGTAGATGCGGGCGATCGGCGACGAGTCGGTCATGAAGGTGACGAACGCGTCGACCAGGTCCGCGAGCGTGTCGGTCCCCACACCTTCCGGATCGGGGTCGACCGCCTCGATCGCCTCCCGGACGACCTCGAAGACCGCCTCCTCCTTCGAGCCGAACAGGTTGTAGAAGCTGCCGGCCCCGACACTGGCCTGATCGGTGATGGCCTTCAGCGTCACGCCTTCGATCCCGACCTCGGACAACAGTCGGCGGGTCGCGGACAGGATGCGCTCGCGGGTCTCGATCCCCACGCGGTAACGGGCCACCTCGTCCTCCCCTGCTCTCGTCGCCGGACGCTGCCTCGACGGACGAGCGTTCAGATGAAATGTAGCGTACACTCAAAGATGGAACGTACGCTCCAACTCGGGTCGGCTACGGGAGCGGCCAGCCCCGACGCGCCACACACCGGCAGCCTGGGAGGCACAGCATGAGCCACTACCGCAGCAACCTCCGAGACATCGAGTTCAACCTCTTCGAGGTGCTCGATACCGGCAGCTACCTCGGCTCTGGCCCCTTCGACCAGGTCGACGAGGACCAGGCCCGCATGCTCCTCGAGGAGTACGAGCGGTTCTGTCGTGAGTCGATCTGGGCCGACTCCTTCGTCCCCGCCGACCGCACCCCGCTGGAGCTCTCCGCCGAGGGCGACATCACGATCCCCGACGAGCTGGACCAGGCGCTGCGCGCCTACTACGACGCCGGCTGGCACCTGATGCCGCTGCCCACGCACCTGGGAGGCTACGGCGCGCCTCCGACCGTGCGGTGGGCCGCGACCGAACTGGCGGCCGGCAGCCACGCCACCGCGTCGCTGTGGCCCATCGGCCCGCTGATGGCGACGATCCTCGACTCGATCGGGACCGCGGGCCAGAAGGAGCGCTTCGCGAAGCCCATGATCGAGGTCCCGTGGGGCGGAACGATGGTCCTGACCGAGCCCGACGCGGGATCCGACGTCGGCGCCGGGACGACCAGGGCCACGTTCGTGGAGTCCTCCGGTGACGACGATCTTGGCGACGTCTACCACCTCGAAGGCATCAAGCGGTTCATCACCTCGGCGGATGCCCAGACCCACCCGAACACCATCCACCTGGTCCTGGCACGCCCCGAAGGCGCCGGCCCCGGCACCAAGGGCCTGAGCCTGTTCATCGTGCCGAAGCTCCACGTGGCCGCCGACGGCTCGCTGGGTGATCGCAACGGTGTGCGGGTCTCCAACCTCGAGAAGAAGATGGGCATCAAGGGCTCGGCGACCTGCGAACTGTCGCTCGGCCAGGACGATACGCCCTGCGTCGGCTACCTCGCCGGCAACGTGCACGAGGGCATCAAGCAGATGTTCCTGGTGATCGAGTACGCCCGGATGATGGTCGGCACGAAGGCGATGGCGACCCTGTCCACCGGCTACCTCAACGCGCTCGACTACGCGAAGGTGCGGGTGCAGGGTGCGGACCTGACCGAGGCGACCGACAAGACCGCCCCGAAGGTCGAGATCATCTCCCACCCCGATGTGCGCCGGCTGCTGATGGAGCAGAAGGCCCACGCGGAGGGGATGCGTGCCCTGGTGCTCTACGCCGGGTGGGTCCAGGACCAGGCGCAGCTGGCAACGTCCGCCGACACCGGCGAGGGCGAGGACCAGGAGGACCATGACCGCTGGATCGCCCGCGAGGACCTGCTCCTGCCGCTGGTGAAGGGCTACTGCTCCGAGAAGGCCTACGAGCTGCTCGGTTCGCACAGCCTGCAGACCTTCGGTGGGTCGGGCTACACGCAGGACTATCCGATCGAGCAGTACATCCGGGACGCGAAGATCGACACCCTCTACGAGGGCACGACCGCGATCCAGGCGCTGGACCTGCTGTTCCGCAAGATCGTGCGTGACCAGGGCGCGACCCTCACGTGGTTCGCGGACCAGATCCGCAGCTTCGTCAAGGGCGGCGCCGACGACGACCCGCTCACCGACGAGCGTGAGCGGCTCGGCGAGGCCCTGGAGGACGCCCAGACGCACCTGGGGGTGCTCCTGCAGCACGCGATGGCGTCGCTGGACGAGACCAAGCGCGAGGAGATCTACAAGACCGGCCTGCACTCGACCGACCTGCTGTACTCCCTGTCCGAGGTCATGATCGCCTGGTTGCTGCTCCGCCAGGCCGAGGTCGCCCGCGACAAGCTGGACGGGGCCGGGACCGGTGCGCTCGGCGACGGCGACGCCGCCTTCTACGAGGGCAAGATCGCCGCGGCCCGCTGGTTCGCGCGCAACGTCCTACCGAAGGTCGCGGTGCGTCGGCGCACCGCGGAGGAGGAGGACGGCGCCCTGATGGAACTGTCCAACGAGGCGTTCTGACGGCCACCGGCGGAACGGTCGGTGTCGGTGCCACGACGACACCGACCGTCGCCGGTAGCGTCCCTCTGTCACCCTGGCCGCGGTGACCTGCTGTCCCGACCCGCGTCCTGTCGGCCCGGTTCCCCGGAGGATCTGCGCACCGATGTCGTCATCCCGCTCACGCAAGGCTGCGCGTAACCGCCAGACGGTGGGCACGCGCAAGCGGCCCGGCCGCCCGTGGTGGAAACGCTGGTGGCTGCTGCTGCTCGTCTTCCCTGCCGTGGCCCTGGGCGCCATCGGACTCTTGGCCTTCTACTTCGTCTTCTCGACCGTCCCACTCCCCGAGGACATCGCCGCCTCCTCGTCGATCGTGCTGGATGCCGACGGCGAGGAGGTCGGTGGCCTGGCGGCCGAGATCGCCCGTGAGGACGTCCAGCTCGGTGAGCTGCCTCCTCACGTCGAGCACGCGGTGCTGGCCGCCGAGGACCGCGGCTTCTACGAACACCGCGGGATCTCCGCGACCGGGATCACCCGCGCGCTGTTCACCAACGTCCGCGCCGGCAGCGTGGCGCAGGGCGGCTCGACCATCACCCAGCAGTACATCAAGAACGCGGCACTGACGCCGGAGCAGACCTACACGCGCAAGGTCCAGGAGGCCGCGCTCGCGATCAAGCTCGAGCGTGAGTTCGAGAAGGAACAGATCCTGACCTTCTACCTCAACACGATCTACTGGGGACGTGGCGCCTACGGCATCGAGGCGGCGGCCCAGACCACCTTCGACGTCTCGGCGAGCGAACTCAGCGTCAACCAGGCCGCGACGCTGGCCGGCATCATCGCCGCCCCCGAGGGGTTCAACCCGCTGGACAACCCGGAAGCGGCCGACCGCCGGCGACGCTTCGTGCTGGACGGGATGCTCTCGGAGGGCACCATCACCCCGGCGGAACACGAGCGACTGCTAGCGGAGGGCCTTCCGGCCGTGACCCAGCGCCGTACCGTCGCGCAGGGTCCCAACGCCTACTACATCGACGCGGTCCGTCGCGAGCTCGCCGCCCTCCCCGAGTTCAGCGACGGCGAGCTGTTCCAGGGCCTGCGGATCCACACGCAGCTGGATCAGGACCTGCAGCTCGCGGCGCAGGAGACCCTGGCAGAGGCGGTCGTGGACGGCCCCACTGACACGGGGGCGATCGTGACCGTCGACCCGCTCACGGGCGGCGTGCGCGCCCTGGTCGGTGGCCCGGAGATCGAGGAACAGCCGTTCAACACGGCGGTCCGCTCGGTGCGCCAACCCGGCTCGACGTTCAAGCCCTTCACCCTCCAGGCCTTCATCGAGCAGGGCTACCACCCGCAGTCGCGCTTCCCGGCTCCCGCCGAGATCGAGGTCGAGGACGCGCAACGGCCCATCAGCAACTTCGGCGGGTCGACGTTCGGGGAACAGACGGTCCGACAGGCCACCGCCTCGTCCACCAACACCGTCTTCGTCCAGCTCCAGGAGTTCGTCGGCCGCGAGTCCGTGATCGACGCGGCACGCCGAGCCGGACTCCCGCTGGACAAGGCCGACGAACCCTTCCCGACGGAACGCCCGGAGGGCCCGGCGCTGCGACCGCTGGCCGGGCTCACGCTCGGACAGGACGTTGCCAGCCCGTTGGAGATGACCAGCGCCTACGCCACCTTCGCCGCGGAAGGTGTCCACACCACACCGCACCTGGTGACCCGGGTCGAGGACGCCTTCGGCAACGTGGTCCACGAGACCTCGGTCAGCGTCGAGCGGCAGGTCGATCTCGAGGTGGCGCGGACCGTCACGGACACGCTCCGTGCCGTCGTGACCCAGGGCAGCGGCCGGGCCGCGGACCTCGGCCGCCCGACCGCCGGCAAGACCGGCACGACCAACGACGGCCGTGACGTGTGGTTCGTGGGCTACGTGCCGCAGCTCACGACCTCCGTGTGGCTCGGCAACCTCGACAACTCCCCGATCGACGCCGACAACGCCACCGGCGGCGGGCTGGCCGCCCCGGTCTGGGCCACCTACATGGAACGCGCCGTCGCCGACCTCGAGGTGGAGGACTTCGTCGCACCGTCCTTGGCCGACCTCGAGATCCTGAACGAGGAGCCCGAGGAGTGCCCCGAGGGCTACGAGTTCGCCGAACCGCCGACGGAGGCCGACCCGCGCGGGTTCTTCCCCGACATCCTGATCGACATCACGGACGACGAGGGCCGGCCGTGCGTGGAGATCCCGCCGCCGCCGGACGAGTGCCCGGACGGGTACGTCTTCGCCGAACCCCCGGACGGACCGGACGAGTTCGGTCGCTTCCCGGACGTCCGGGAGGACCTCCGCGACCTCGACGGTCGCCCGTGCGTGGAGGTCCTGGGTGAGCCCGACCCCGAGCCGGACGAGGAGCCTGCCGAGGAACCCGAGGAGCCCGCGGACGAGGCGCCGGAGGAGGAGCCCGAGCAGGAGCCCGAGGAACCGGCAGAGGAGCCGGAGGACGACGGCGACGACGACGACGCGATCGGTGGGCTCGTCGACGGCGTGACCGAGGAGCTGTGACCGGTCGGTTCAGCCGATCACGCCGGCGTTGCGCAGGACCATGGCCGCCTCGTCGTCGATGCCGAGTTCGGTCAGGATCTCGTCGGTGTGCTGACCGGGTCGTGGCGGGGGACGCTCGATGGTGCCCGGGGTCCGCGACATCCGAGGCGCAGGTGCGGGCTGCACGGCGCCGAAGGCGTCGGTGAAGGTGCCCCGGGCCACGTTGTGCGGGTGCGCAGGTGCTTCCTCGAGGTCCAGGATCGGTGCGACACACGCGTCGCTGTCGGCGAACACCTCGGCCCACTGATCCCGGGTGCGGGTCGCGAAGATCTCGGCGAAACGTGCCCGCATCGCCGGCCATCGGTCGCGGTCGTGCTGCGGCCAGTCGTCCGGGGGGAGCTCCAACCGGTCGAGCAGTTCCGCGTAGAACTGCGGCTCCAGGGCACCGACCGCGACGAACCTGTCATCGGCGCAGCGGTAGCTGTCGTAGAAGGGGGCGCCGCCGTCCAGCAGGTTGGTCCCGCGCTCCGTGCTCCACGCACCGATCGCCCGCAGGCCCTGCAGGAACGCGGTCAGCGACGCGGTCCCGTCCACCATGGCGGCATCGACGAGCTGTCCCCGCCCCGAGCCCGCCCGCTCGACCAGCGCAGCCAGCACGCCGATCGCCAGGAACGTCCCACCACCCCCGAAGTCGGCGAGGTAGTTGACCGGCGGCGCAGGCGGTTCGTCGGGCCGTCCGACGGTGTGCAGCGCCCCCGCGATCGCGGCGTAGTCGATGTCGTGGCCGGCACGCAGCGCCAGCGGTCCGTCCTGCCCCCAGCCCGTCATGCGGGCGTAGATCAGGCGCGGGTTGCGTTCACACAGCGTGTCGGGGCCCAGTCCGAGCCGTTCGGCGACCCCGGGGCGGAACCCTTCGACGAGCACGTCAGCGTCGTCGACCAGCCGCTCCACGAGCTCCACCCCGGCGCTGGCCTTCAGATCGATGGCGATCGACCGGCGGTTGCGGGACAGCCCCACCATCGAGGCCTCGGCGCCGAGCTGCCCGCGGGCCGCGGCCGCGCGGTCGACCCGCACCACCTCGGCACCCAGGTCGGCCAGCAGCATCACGCCGTACGGCGCCGGTCCGATCGCGGCCAGTTCGATGACCTTGATCCCCGCGAGCGGGCCGGTCACCCCGCATCCCGATCACGCAGGTCGACGACGCTGCCGGTCGTGAGGTCCGGTTCGTCGAGCAGCGCCCACAGCGCGCGGGCGGTCACGTCCGGGTCCGCGAGCTCGCCGCGCTGGTACAGGTCGCGGAAGCGCGACACCCCGGGGAAGTCGTGGGGGTCGGTGTCGCGGATCTCGGCCTGCATGGGGGTCGCCACGACGCCCGGGGCGACCGAGACCACCAGCGTGCCGCCCCGATCCCGCTGTTCCTCCCCGACCGTACGGACCCACAGGTCGAACGCCGCCTTCGACGCGCCGTAGGTCGCCCAGCCGGGCACGGCCTTGCGCGCCGCACCCGACGAGATCAACACGAGCTCGCGGCGACAGCTCACCCCCCGCACCGCCGCGAGGAACCGGTGGCCGAGGACCTGCCCGGCCGCGCTGTTCAGCAACACGTTGGCGGTCACCGCATCACTGTCCGTCTCACCGGCGTAGCCGATCGGGGTCAGGGTGCCGGCGTTGTGGATCAGCGTGATGCGTCCCCAGTCGCCCCTGGCGACCTCGGCGGCGATGCGCTCCCCCACCTGCTCCCAGCTGTCCGGGTCGGCCAGGTCCGCGGGGATGTGCACCACGTCCGGGCCGCCGTGGCCGCTGCGGCTCACGTCGATGCGGGTGCTGGCCGGGGGGGCCGCGTCGAGGAGGGCGCGACCGAGCCCCGACGACCCACCGGTCACGATCACGAGGGTGTCCATAGCGTGGCAGCCTACTGCTCGGGCGGCAGCCTCCAGGAAGCGTCGCCTTGCCCGCGGTCGCGACGCTCAGCCGGCGGACGCCCCCAGTCCGGGTCCGATCCGGCCACCTCGCCGAGGAAGCTGGTCACCAGGGCACCGAAAGCGCCGGCTGCCTGCTCGGGGAAGCCGTGCGCCAGCCCGGGCAGAACGTGCAGGTGGCTGTGGGCGACCTCGGCATCCAGCAGCTCCGCATGGTGGGGCGGTGCGACGGGATCGGCGTCGGCGGCCAGCAGCAGCGTCGGGGCGAGGATCCGATGCAGCGACGCGCGCGCATCGTGGGTCAGGCAGGCCTGCGACAGGTGGAGGTGGCGCTCACGGAGCCCGTCGTCCTGCCGATCCGGCGGCAGCGCCTCGCTGAGCTCGCGGCGCCGTGCGAGCTCCTCCCCCGTGTACGCCGCTGCGAGGGCTTCCTCGGCGAACCTCTGCCAGCGTCGCCGACGGACGAGCTCCGCCCATCGACCCACCACCTCTCGCAGTCGGGCATCCGCGTGGACCAGCGGCGCGGACAGCACCAGGCCGGCCACCAGCTGAGGGTGACGCACCGCCACGTGCTGGGCGACCATCGTGCCCATCGAGTGGCAGATCAGGACCACCGGCCCGTCCACCAGGGCGGCGAGCACCTGGGCGACGTCGTCCGCCAGCGTCTCGGTCGAGACCGGCGCGTCCAGGGGGTGGCGGTAGGACAGCACCAGCCCGCGGCAGCGATCCATCGGCACCGGCAGCTCGTCGAACAGCCGTCGTGCCTCGGGGCGCGACACCGGGTGCAGCCCGTCGGTCAGGCCCGGGAGGAGCGCGACCGGCGGACCGGCCGGATCGCCCAAGGCTAGGACCGGCACGTGGAGGTCCTCGCGCCCCGGACCCCGGAGCGGGACGCGATCCGGTTCCCGGTCCGTCGCAGCACCACCTCGTCGTCTCCATGGGGGACGCTACCCGGACCACGCTCGCCGGTACCGTCGCCGACGCAGCGACGAGGCTGACCGGGAGGCACACGACGTGACCGACGGGCCGCGAGCGGGGGGCGCGACGCTCGGGCTGGTGCTGCTCGGCCTGGTCGCCATCGCCGTCGCGGGGTTCGTCGGCCTGGTCGGCGTGCTGTTCGACGACCGGGGCGGCGAGACCGCCACGGCCGAGGACGCCATCGCGGCGTTCGGAGCGTCGAGCGACGGCTACCGCGTCTGGGCACGCAACGACGACGGGACACCGGTGCGCTGGGATCCCTGCCGCCCGCTGGACCTCGTGATCCATGACGACCTCGCCCCGAGCGGCTGGCGCACCGACCTCGAGGTAGCACTGGACGAGCTCCGGGAGGCCTCCGGGATGACGCTTCGCGTGACCGCGGACACGGACGAGTCGCCCTCCCTGCAGCGCGATGCCTACCAACCCGACCGGTACGGCGAGCGCTGGGCACCCGTGCTGGTCGCCTGGGCGCGGCCAGGCGACGGCGAGCTGCCCCTGCTCGCCACCGACCGTGGTCTGGCGATCCCCGTCGCGGTGGGGCCAGCGGGCGATCGCACCTACGTGACCGGCCAGGTCGTGTTCAACGCCGACCGCGAGGACCTGGACCTGGGCTTCGAGGATCGTGCGACCTCGTGGGGAGCGACCCTGCTCCACGAGTTCGGCCACCTCCTGGGCCTGGCGCACGTGCAGGACGAGGGCGAACTGATGGCGACCTTCCCCGGCCAGGGCCCCGTGCGGTTCGGTCCGGGGGACCTCGCCGGCCTGTCAGCGATCGGCGAGGCGGCTGGCTGTCGGAGCGGGCCGCCGCCCCGACCGGTCGAGGTCCCCGTCCCGCTGAGCGAGCTCGACCTGCACCGGAAGCAACGGTGACGATCGACAGACCCCGGCTCAGCCCGGGACCGTCAGGGCGCTGGTCGCCATGCTGACGCCGCCATCGACGGGCAGGGTCACCCCGGTGATCCAGCTCGCGGCGTCGGACAGGAGGAAGACCACCGCCCGGGCGACGTCCTCAGGGGCGCCCAGACGCCCCAGGGGGTGCGCCGCGGCGACCGCGTCCTCGTCGTAGGTCCACAGCGCCTCGGACAACCGGGTCTTGACGATCGCCGCCGCGACCGCGTTGACCCGTACCCGGGGTGCCATCTCCAGCGCCAGCTGCCGGGTCAGGTGGTGCACGCTGGCCTTGGAGACGTTGTACGCCCCGAGCAGTGGGCTGGGCGACATCCCCCCGACCGACCCGATCGACACGATCGCACCCCCATGCTCCTGCATCGAGGCATGCCACGCAGCACGTACCCACAGCAGCGGGCCACGGAGGTTCACCTCCCACGTCTTGTCGACCGCCGCCAGATCCACGTCCAGGAGCGAGCCCGCCGCCGGGTTCGTGCCGGCGTTGTTCACCAAAAGGTCACAGGACCCGAAGCGCTCGACCGCCGTCCCGACCGCTGCCTCGACGTGGTCGGGGTCACTGGCGTTGCCGACGACGGCAACGACGTTGTCGCCCAGTTCGTCGGCGAGTGGCTCGAGCGTCTCGGCTCGACGCCCGGTGATCACCAGTCCCGCGACACCGCTGTCGAGCAGCTGCCGGGCGATGGCCTCACCGATGCCGCGACTGGCACCGGTGACGATCGCGACCTTGCCATCCAGGCGCAGTTCCATCGACGTCCCCTCGGGTAGCTCTGTCCAGGACGGGAGGGGACGCTAGCCGGCGCTACGGCGAGACCACACCCTGGATGGCCGCCGCGAGATCGAGGTCCTTCTGGGTGATCCCGCCGGCGTCGTGGGTGGTCAGCTCCACCGTGACGCGGTTGTAGACGTTGGTCAGTTCCGGGTGGTGGTCGGCCTCGTCGGCGAGGTCAGCGAGACGGACGATGAAGTCGATCGCGTCCCGGAAGCCGTCGAAACGGAACTCCCGGCGGATGACGTCGCCGTCGCGCTCCCAGCCGTCGAGATCATCGAGCGCGGTTCGGATCGTGTTCGCATCTAGAGTGTCCATGGGGTCCGGGGTACCACGCACCGAGCCGCGACGCCACCGGGCGCGAACCCCGGTGACCAGCAGCGACCTCGACCATCCACCGCTGCCTCGCCCCGACCCCGCCTGCAGGAGGCCCCCGTGCCCGAGCTGCCCATGTTCCCGTTGGGCACCGTCCTGCTGCCTCACATGGTCCTGCCACTGCACATCTTCGAACCCCGCTACCGGGTCCTGCTCCACGACGTGCTCGACGCGGAGGACTCCCAGCGGGAGTTCGGGGTCACCCTGATCACCCGCGGCCACGAGGTCGGTGGCGGGGACCAGCGCGCCGAGGTCGGGGCGGTGGCGCGGATCCTGCGGGCCCAGGAGCTCGAGGACGGCCGGTGGATCGTGGTCGCCGTCGGGACACGCCGCATCCGCGTACAGCGGTGGCTACCGGAGGATCCCTACCCGGTCGCGGAGGTCGAGGAGCTGCCGTCGGCGCCCCCGGCAACCGGCGCGGCGGAGCTCCTGACCGAGCTGGAGCCGCAGCTGCGCCGTAGCCTGGCGATGTTGAGCGAACTCGGGGAGGAGGGCGTGCCGTCGACCTTCGAGCTGGCCAACGATCCGGAGGAAGCGTCCTGGCAGGCCGCCGTGATCCTCCCCTTCAACCCCTACGACGCCCAGCGGATCCTCGAGACCGACGAGGTCACCGACCGGCTCCGGCTGATCAGCTCGCTGGTGGCTGATCTCGACGAGACGTTGGCGTTCCGACTCCAGGACGAGTGATCCGAGCCGCGTGATCCGCGACTTCGCCCCGCAGGATGCCGACGCGGTCGGGTCGCTCACGCTGGCGGCCTACGACGGCTACGGATCGATCACCGGGCCCTACCGCGAACAGCTCGCTGCACCGCGCCGCCGTGCCGCCGGCAGCACGGCCCTCCTGGTCGCCGAGGTAGCGGGTCGCATCGTCGGCACGGTGACGTTCGTGCTCCCGGAGGACCCCGAGTGGGAGGGGCCGGACCCACCCCACGCGGATGCGGGCTTCCGTGTCCTGGCCGTGGCTCCGGACACGGAGGGGCGCGGGGTCGGTCGCGCGCTGGTCACACACTGTGTCGATCTGGCGCTCCACCACGAACGGCGTCGACTGATGCTGACCTCGATGGCGTGGATGACCCGCGCCCACAGGCTCTACGACACCCTCGGGTTCACGCGTCGACCCGACCTCGACGTGCGCTTCCCGGGTGGCATCGGGGTCGTCTACCAGCGCGATCTCGTTCCCGACGCCGCAGCCCACTTCCCCCCGCCCGGTCCGGTGCCGTCGACGCCGCCCTGGTTCGAGGACGTCTGGTCACGTTGAGCACCGCCCCTACAGCGCGACCAGGTCGCGCAACGCGTCCACGACCAACGGGAAGAGCAGCACGATGGCCGCGAGCAGCAGGATGGTGGCGACGAGCCAGCGGCCGGTGCGACGTGGCGGTGGGGCCGCGTCCTCCGCCCACTCCTCCTGGAGCCGCTTCCGACGACGATGCTGACGCCACCGCTCGAGCAGGACGCCGGGCGCAGGCAGCGACGGAGGCGGGGGTGGTCCGGGATCGATATCGGGTTCCCGAGCGAGGTCCTCCGGTCGGACGATCGGCGGTACTTCGGTGCCTGCACGACGCTCTTCTGCGGGACCCGCGGGCTGTACCGCGTCCTCCTCGATGGGGGCCGGCAGCAGATCGACCTGTGCGTCCGGTCGCTCGTGTGCGGCGCGCGCCTGCTCGGCCGCACGCCGCTCGTCCTGTCGTCGCGCTTCCTCGGCCAGCACGTCCTGCACGATCCGATGAGCGAGACGCTGTGCTTCCGGGGGCGGGGGCGGGGGCCCGGAAGGGGTCGGCGTGCCACCTCGTGGATCCGGCTCGCCCGCCTCCGCGAGCACCTCGCGCACGAGCGCACGTGCTCGCGCACGCGCGTCGACCTCGGAGCTCATGGCGGGGTTCCCCTCTGATGGTGGTCGTGGCGAGCCGCTCTGGAACCGGCCACGACCAGTAGTCTGCCACCATGTGCGGCCGGTACCTCTCCCTCTCGTCCCCCGCCGACCTCGCCGAGCGGTTCGAGGTCGCTACGGTCAAGCTCGACGGCTCTGCGCCTCGCTACAACGTCGCCCCCTCCACGCAGGTCCCTGCCGTGCTGGAACACGACGGCGATCGCCGTCTGGGGCCGATCCGTTGGGGCTTCGTCCCACGGTGGGCCAAGCAACTGAAAGGCAGTCCCCAGCCGATCAACGCCCGGGTCGAGACCGTTGCCACGAACCGGATGTTCAGCACCGCCTTCAAGCGCCAGCGCTGCATCCTGCCCGCCGACGGCTTCTACGAGTGGCTGGACCGGGGAGAGGGCCGCAAGAAGCAGCCGTTCCACATCGCCGACCCCGACGGCGAGCCGCTGGCGTTCGCCGGGATCTGGTCGGTCTGGCGGGACCCGTCCGAGCAGGACGCCGATCCCCTGTCGACCGCGGCGATCATCACCACCGCGGCCGACGGCGAGATGGAACGGATCCACCACCGCATGCCGGTGATCCTCCCCGCCGGTCTGTGGGCCGACTGGCTCGGGGCCGACGAGGACGACGCCCCCCACCTGCTGGCGGCGATCCAGGCCCTCGGAGCACCACGGCTGGTCGCGACGGAGATCAGCGACCGCGTCAACAACGTCCGCAATGACGGTCCGGAGCTGCTCGAACCCGGCAGCGTGGACTGACCCGGCGGCCCGAGCACCGGAAGATCCGTCGTCCGGTTATCCGGGCGGAACCTCCGGACGCTCGTACGGAACCTGGCCGGACGGGTCGATCAGGCCGGCCTCCCAGCGGATCTCGTGCGCCAGGCGTGCACCGTCGCGCGCCCGAGCAGCCAGCCCGATGCCGTCCAACGACGCCCCGCCGAGGTGGAGCCCCGGTGCGTCGCGCCGCAGCGCGGCCCTGACGCGATCGACCCGCAGCAGGTGCCCGACCTCGTGTTGCGGGAGTGCCTGCCACCAGCGCGTCACCTCGGTCTCGACCGGCGCAGCGTCCAGGTCCGCCAGCTCGCGGACCTCACGATCGACGGCCTCCACGAGCTGTGCGTCGTCCCAGTGCAGTGGCGCGTCGTCGTCGATCCGGCCGACGCTCGCCCGCAGGAGCACGTGTCGGTGGTCCGCGTGCTGCGGCCACTTGTTCGACGCGAAGGTGATGGCCTTGACGATGCGACCCTCGGTGCGCGGGACGAGCACCCCGCTGCCCTGCGGCCCGCCGCTGCCCACCGGCCGTGGGTAGGCCATCGCGACCACCCCGACCGACGCGCTCGGGATCGCAGCCAGCTCGCGGGCAGCCTCCGCCGAGACGTCGCCGAGCAGCCGCGCCGCCTGCGCCGACGGGACCGCGAGGACCAGCGTGTCCGCCAGCACCGTCGCCCCCGAGGCGGTCCGTACCTGCCAGCGGGCATCCGCGCTCCCCCGCTCGATGGTCACCACCTCGGCGTCTCGGTGCAGCCGTGCTCCCAGGTCGCCGGCCAGCCGGTCGACCAGCCGTCCCAGGCCACCACGCAGGGTCAGGAACACCGGCTGGTCGGACGTCGAGCTCGCACGCCGCCGCGTGAGCGCGCGCGCCAGGGAGCGGTGCTGTGACGCCGCGTCCCAGAGGGGTGCAGCGGCGGCCTGCGCGCTCAAGCGGTCGGCCTGCCCGGCGTACACACCGCCCAGCAGGGGCTCGACCAGCCGGTCCACGACCTCGTGCCCGAAGCGCTCGCCGACCAGGTCGGCGACGCTGCGGTCCCCCACGATCTGTCGCCGTGGCAGGACGGGTTCGGCAGCGGCACGCAGCAGCGCACCTGGGCCCAGCACACCACTGCGCGCCACGGCCCGTAGGTCCGTGGGCGCCCCCAGGACGGTCCCCTCGGGCAGCGGCCGGCGGCGGCCGTCGACCCACAGCGACACCGCTCCGGTCGCCGGCGCGACGAGGTCCTCGTCACCGAACCCGGCGTCGCGGGCCAGCCGTTCGGCTTCGGGTTGACGTGCCAGGAACGCGTCGGCCCCGACGTCGAAGGGCGCCCCGGCGAACCGCACGGTGCGGATCTCGCCGCCGACGCGGTCGGACGCCTCCAGCACGGTGACCTCGACGGCGTCGCGCACCCGCCACGCCGCTGCGAGTCCCGTGAGACCGGCACCGACGACGACCGCGCGGTGACGGGCAGGCCGGCTCACGCCACACCCTCGTGGCCGGCGACGGTGCGGACCACCTCGGCGAGGAGTTCGACGCGCGTCCCGGCACCCAGGTCGATGCACGTCAGCCGGATGCCCAGCTCCGTGGCCCGAGCCGTCAGCGACGGATCCGCCGACATCCCCGGTCCCACGGGACACTCGACGACGTCGGCCCGTCCGTGGGCCTCCACCAGGCTCGTCAGCGCATCCACCGCTGTCGGGGTCCGGGTGTCCCCGCGCCAGGCGATGGATCGGGAGGGCGGGTCCAGTCGTGCGGTGAGGGCCTCGGCGACCTCACGTAGGAACGTCACGTCCGTCGGCAGGGTCTCCGGACCGGGGTCCGGCGCGGTCACCAGGAGGTGCGCGCCTGCGCGGACGCCGGGAGCAGCCGCATCAGCCAGCCGCTCGTGCAGGCTCGGCAGGGCGTGCCACGACACCACCCCGGTGTAGGACCCGAGATCGGTCGAGCCCTGCGCGTGGAGCTCCTCGGCGGTCGGCCACGGGACCCCCGCGAGGCCGACGACCAGGTCCGCCTCCAGGCTCGCGGCCACCTCGAGGTGGTCGTGCTCGGACGTGGCGGCGACCTGCCAGCCGAGACGGCCTTCGAGCGCCGCAGCGGTGCGGGCATCCCCGAGGAACGCGACGGCGATGGGCTCAGGCATGGGCGGCGTCCTCGGCCCGCACCTCCGCCGGATCGCGGACCTCCCCCTCCTCGTGGACGAGGTCGACGATCTGCGCCAGCACCCCGGGGTCCGTCGGCGGCAGGACCCCGTGCCCCAGGTTGAAGACATGGTCGTGGCGAGCGCCTGCGCGCGCCAGCACGTCGCGGACGCGTGCGACGACGGTCTCCCAGGGCGCCAGACAGACCGCGGGTTCGAGGTTGCCCTGGAACCCGACACCGACGGGGATACGGCGGCGTCCCTCGTCGAGCGGGACGCGCCAGTCGACGCCGACCACGTCGGCGCCGGCGGATGCCATCAGCCCGAGCAGCTCACCGGTCGCGACACCGAAGTGGATGCGGGGCACATCCAGGTCCTCCAGTCCCTCCATGATCCGCTGCGTGTGTGGGAGCACGAAGCGCTCGTAGTCGGCCGGCGACAACGCCCCGGCCCACGAGTCGAACAGTTGGACCGCCGCGGCGCCGTGCTCGACCTGCGCGCGCAAGCTCGCGAGGGTCACCCCGGCGAGCAGGTCCATGAGTCGGTGCCAGGTCAGCTCGTCCTGGAACATCAACGCCTTGGTGTGGGTGTAGGAGCGTGACGGGCCACCTTCGACGAGGTAGCTCGCCAAGGTGAAGGGAGCACCAGCGAAGCCGATCAACGGGACGGCCAGCTCGGCGACCAGCAGGTCGACCGTCTGCAGGACGTAGGGCAGATCCTCCTCGGGCTCGAGCCGCCGGAGCCGGACGAGGTCCTCCATCCGCCGTACCGGTTCCGCCACGACGGGACCGACGCCCGGCTCGATCGTGACCCCGATGCCCAGCCCCGCCAGCGGGGTGACGATGTCCGAGAACAGGATCGCGGCATCGACGCCGTAGCGGCGGATCGGTTGGAGGGTCACCTCCGCCGCGAGCTCGGGGGTGTGGATCACCTCCTCGAAGCTGTGGCGCGCCCGCACCTCCCGGTACTCGGCCAGCGCACGTCCCGCCTGCCGCATGAACCAGACCGGCACGGTGTCGTGGGCCTCACCACGGCAGGCACGCAGGAACGGGCCGTCGGCATGCCGGGCACGGACGGCCGCAGGGTCGGGGGCGCCGGACACGGCAACGACCTTCCGGGGGGACGCGAGGGGCGAGGCGGAGGGGTCCGCCGGACGGCCGTCACGGTACCGGGAGCGCCTCCCCGGCCTGCGCCTCTGCCCGGTCGCGGCGGCGCTGCCGCCGACCGCCGGTCACGTTGCGCCGCCGGGCCCAGAGCACCAGGAGGGCCGGCTGCACGAACAGACACGCGGCCAGGGCCAGGACGATCATCATCGTGCTGACCGCACCGAACTGCCGGATGGGGACGCTGTTGGACAGCATCAGCACCGCGAAGGCCAGCCCCGTGGTCACCGCGGAGCCCACCAGCGCCGGCCCGGTGTTGGTGAGGGCATCCCGCGCCGCCCCGTCCGGGTCGAAGCCGCGAGCCAGAGCTTCGCGGTAACGGTTGGTCAGGTGGATGCCGTAGGGCACACCGATGCCGACGGCGATGGACGCGACCGTGGCCGTCAGGGCGTTGAACGCGAGTCCGACCCCTCGCATGGCACCGAGGACCAGCACCAGGGCGACGACGCTCGGCACGATGCCGATCAGGCCGAGGCCGACGACGCGAGCGCTCGCGAGCGTGGCGATGACCAGCAGCGCGGCGGCAGCGGCCAGGCTGATCGCTATCGCGATCAGTTGCGCCGCCGACAGCTCCTCGATGATCTCGGCGTTCACCAGCGGGTCGCTGACGATCGTGATCGTGCCGCCGGCTGTCTCGATCGGCGTGGCCACGGCAGCCAGCTCTGCAGCCAGTCGCTCGGCGCCGTCCTGCCCCGCCTGGGTGGCGATGGCGACGAGCAGGCCCTCCTCGTCGAGCACCCGCGCGAGGTCGTTCGGCGCGACGTCCGCCAGGACGTCGAGGTGGGCGGCGAGGATCCGGCCGTCGCGGCTGTCGACGTCGCCGACGGCCTCCAGGGCCTCCAGCTGCTCCAGGCGTTCGCGCTCGTCCGGGTCCAGCTCGGCCAGCGGGAACCCTGCCTGCTGCAGCCGAGCCAGCGTGAGCTCGGGCGCGGGCCGTGCGGCCAGGTCGTCCACCGCGGCATCCGCGAGCTCGTCAGGGCGGCCCTCCGCGAACCCCTCCGCCAACCCGGCACGGATCTCGGCCTCCAGCTCCGCTGGGTCGATGGTGGCGAGCAGCGCGGCGAGTGGATCGCGGCCCTCCGGGAGCCGTCCGAGCAGCGCCTCGCGGAGCTCGTCGTCGAGCTCCACCTCATCGAGGTCATCGAGGAACGCCTCGGTGTCCAGCGGGTCCGGCAGGTCCACGTCGGCCGCAGCGGCCTCGGGGTCCTGCCAGGCGGCGAGGTCATCCGCGAGCCCTTCGCGTACCCGCTCCCCGCGGCGCACGATGCGCTGCCGTAGCTCGAGCGGCGACGAGCGTTCGGCGTCGTCCTCGATCGTGCGGACATCCTCGACCTGGGGAAGCCGGTCCTCGGTGGCCGCCACCGCCGCGAGCAGCGTCGGGTCGGTCGGGTCACCGTCGACCAGCAGGAACGTGCGCTCACTGACGTCGCCGCCGAACCGGGCGTCCAGCCGGTCGATCGTCGCGAGCACCGGCTCGCCCTCCGGGAGGAAGTCGCGCTCGTCGAACTCCGTGGACAGCCCCGTCGCGGCATACCCGGCGCCGAGCAGGACCAGGAACGTGATGCCCAGGGCGAGGGTGGGGGTGCGGGTCGCCACCTGCGTGGCCGCTCGGGCCCATGCGGGTGGGGTGGGATCGTCGGAGGCGGACCGGGTGTCGTCCGGCCCCGGAGCGGGTGCCCCCGCGTCCCGCCGCCGGTCGGCCAGCGTCCGAGCAGCCGGCACGGCCGTCGACAGGATCACGAACGCGCTGACGATCCCGATCGCGGCGAAGATGCCGAAGTCACGGATCGGTGGCAACGGGGTCACGATGTTGGCCAGGAACCCGGCGACGGAGGCCACGGTCGCGAGCACCAGGGCGACGCCCACCGTGGCCAGGGCCACCCGCGAGGAGCGGATCGCATCATCACCGTGGCGGCGTTGCTCCCGGTAGCGGGTCGTCAGGTGCACCGAGTAGTCGATCCCGAGCCCGACGAGCAGGACGGGGACCGCCGTGGCGACCTGCGTGAACGGACCGGTGAGCCCGAGCCCGCCCGGCCCCAGGAGCCCGGCGAACCCCGCCATCCACACGATGCTGCCGAGCAACCCGGCCAGCCCGACCAGGACGTCCACGACGGAACGGAACAGCAGGGCCAGCACCAGCACCACGAGGAGCAGCGAGATGGAGAGCAGCACGGGCAGGTCGCGTTCGAGCGCGGCCTCGATGCCCTCCTCGATCGCCAGGATCGACAACGTGGCGCGGCGCGTGTCGCCGACCTCGGTGCGATCGACCCAGGCGGTGATGGCCCGCGTCGCCCGCTCGCGTTCCGCGCTGGACGCGGTGGCGTCCAGGTCGACGACGAGCAGCCCCGCCCGTGCCTGCGGCGGGTCGCTGACGAGGTCGTCGGAGAACAGGCCGGCGACCTCGTCGCCCCCGTCCGCAACGATACCGCGGGCGAGCGCCTCGAAGGTGGCCGGGTCGAGTTCCTCCAGCGGCTGATCCAGTGCCTCGCCGGCGGCATCGAAGGGCAGCGCGAAGCTGACCACCGGAGGCTGACCGATCGCCTCGGGCGCCAGGACGGGTGCGACGTCCGGGTCGGCCTCGATCGCGGCGGCGAGGTCGTCGACGGCGGTGATCGTGGCCGGGGTGATGACGTCTCCCCCCGGCCCCGCGTCGATGAGGACCTGGACGGACGTGGCGGTCGTGAAACGGTCCTCGATCCGATCGAGCGTCGCGGCGCGGCCATCCGCGGGTGCGAAGCCCTCGACACTCGTGTCGACCTCGAGCAGTGACGCCGCGGCACCCAGCGCGACCGTCACCGCGACCAGCATGGCCAGGGTCAGCCGCGGGATCCGGGTGACCCCACGGGCCAGCGCGTCGAGCCAGCGGCTCACGTAGCCGCCTCCGGGTCGGCGATGCCGGCCAACAGCAGTTCGATCACCCGGCGATCGATCGGGATGCCGACGTGCCCCAGCACGTCGATCCCGACGACCGCGGCCAGCACGGCGCGGGACCGCGCCTGCACCTCGTCGCGCCCGAGTCCGGCGAGCTGGCTGCCCTCGACGGTCAGCAGCCCCTCGATGCCGTCGATCACGGTCGCGAGCACCCGGTCGAGGGTGGCGGCGATCTCCGGCCGGTGCCGCTGACGTGCGAGCTCCACGACCAGCAGCGTCTCGAGCGGTGGCTCCTCCTGGACCAGCCACCGCGCCACCGCCGCGAGCTGCTCCTGCTCAGGGACCGCCAGGATCGCGGGCAGCTCCGCCCGTGCGAACCGGTCGATGTGCGCCTCGCACAGCTGCACGAGCAGGTCGCTCTTGTCGGCGAAGTTGGAGTAGAACGCACCGCGGCTGAAGCCGGCGCGGGCGGTGATGTCGTCGATCGACGCGCCGTCGAACCCGTGCTCGGCGAAGGCGTCGGCGGCCGCCGCGAGCAGGCGTTCGCGGGTCCGGGCCTGCTGCTCGGCGCGGGTCAGCCGCGTGGGCGCGTCGCTCATCGGTCGCCTCCCCCTACCCCGGCGAGGGTCGGCTCCCCGGCCTCGGTCTCGGTCGGCGGCCCCGACCCCTCGCGGCGTCGACCCCACAGCCACAGGGGCAACCCGAGGGCGACCAGCACCGCGAGGCCACCCAGGGCGAGGACCACCACCGGCAGGGGCTGGCCGCCGCGGTGGACCAGCTGGGTGGTGACCAGCTCGGCCTCACCGACCCGCTCCGACGCGCGGCGCGCTCCCGCGTCGAGGACCGCATCGGTGACGGCGGCGCGCTCGCCACCACGGTCGGCGATCTCGAGGATGTCCGTGACGGCTGCGGGCAGCTCACCGGCACCCTCCGCGAGCTCGTCAGCACCGTCGGCCACCTCGCGGCTACCGTCCGCCAGGTCGTCGCTGCCAGCGGCCAGTTCACGGCTGCCGGCCGCCAACCCGTCGCTGCCAGCGGCCAGTTCACGGCTGCCGTCCGTGAGCTCGCTGGCGCCATCGGCGACCTGCCTCGACGCGCCTGACAGCTGACCGAGGCCACCGGCCAGCTCACCGGAACCCGCCGCCAGCGCGTCCGCGCCGTCCCGGATGCCCCGGACCGCCGCGTCGAGCTGGGCGAGGCCGGCGGCGAGCTCCTGAGCGCCGGCCGCGAGTTCAGCGGCGCCGTCGGCGGCAGCCGCCAGGCCCTCCGCCGCGTCGACCAGCGCCTGAAGGGCCGCGGCGATCCCGGCAGCCAGCTCGCCGGTCGCATCGGCCAGACCCGTCAGGACCAGCACGGCCACCGCGAGTGGTGCGTTGGGGTCCTCGGGGTCGGTCGGATCGGTCCCCGGCGGCACCAGGTCGGCGAGGTCGTCACGTACCTCGCGGATCCCGTCCTCGATGGCGTCGACCGCGTCGAGCAGCTCCTGCGGGTCGATCGGCGGTGAGGTGAGCTCGTCGTCGATCGCCAACCCATCAGCCAGTTGCTGGGCACCCTCAGCGAGCTCACGCGCACCGGCGGCCAACGGCGCGGTCCCCGCTGCCAGCTCGCTGGTGCCGTCGGCCAACGCGTCCGCGCCTCCGGCGAGCTCCTCGGCCCCGATCGCACTCTGGCCGACACCGCGGCTGAGTCCTCGGGTGCCATCACGCAGCTCGGCAGCGCCGTCGACGAGTCCTTCCGTGCCATCGGCGAGCTCGCGGGCCCCGGCGGCCAGTTCCTCCGTACCGTCGGCCAGTTCGCGGGCACCTCCGGCCAGCGCATCCGTGCCGTCGGCCAGCTGACCAGCCCCATCGGCGAGCTCGCGGACGCCGCCGCGGGTGACGTCGAGCAGCGCACCGACGACCGCGGTCGTGTCACGGTCGAGCAGGGTCGATGGCACCGGCGCGCCCTGGGCGAGCGGCGTCGCCTCCACCGTGACGGTGGGGGTGCCGCGGGCAGGCCTCGCGGTCGTCGTGAGTTGGAGCGCGGTAGCGAACAGCGGCGGGAACAGCACGCCCGAGCGGGTCACCTCGACACCGTCCTCGAGGATGCTGACGCTGACGCCGTCACCACGTGCCGACCCCAGCTCCCAGCCCGAGGGGTACGTGATCGTGATCCGGACCAGTTGCGGGACCCCGATGCGACGCGTCGCGGAGACGACGCCCGCCGGGCCCGTGACGACGAGGTCCTCCGTGCGGGCGGTGGTATCGCGCACGCTGACACGGGTATCGACGGGTCCGTCCACACGCCCCAGCTCCGAGGTTTCCAGCGAACGGCCGGCCGCGTCCTGGTGGACGATGGCAACCGCGACGTCGGTCGCGTCCGACACCTCGGTCTCGCAGGGCTCCGTACCGTCCGTGAGGTGGCGTTCGCGCAGTGCGGTCAGCTCGCCATCGTCCGCGAGCTCGCCGAGCCGGACGATCGTGGTGGCCCGCTCCTGCCCGCAGGCCAGCACCGGGGCGCTGGAGGGGACGGGCACCCCGACCAGTGCCAGCGCCGCGAGCGCGACACCGACCGCCCGCGTGGCGTCGATGACGTGGCGACGTCGGCGGGCGCGCCGGGCGACGGCCCGCGCGCGCCGGGAGATCCGGGGCGGCGAGGCAGCGGTGGACACGGTGCCTCCGGTGACGAGCGAGTGACGAGGGCGCAACGGCGGGAAACTCGGATACGACCCCGTATCTGGATGCGACAGCGTATCGCTCGTGTCGAGGTCTACGGCGCGGGGACGATCTCCGCGGTCACGACCAGCGGTGATGACCGCGGCGAGGGCCGCGGACCCGTACGGTTCACGCAACCGTCGTCACGAGGGATGCCGATGACCCACCTGCGCATCGCCATCGGCCAGCTTCCCGTCGCCGTCGGCGACATCGCCGGGAACGCCGAGCGGATCGCCGCAACGATGGACTGGGCCGAGGACGAGGGTGCCGAGATCCTGGTGCTGCCCGAACTCGTGCTGACGGGTTACCCGGTCGCGGACCTCGTGCTGCACCGGGAGTTCGTCGCCGAGGCAGAGGAGGCAACCGCGTGGCTCGCGGAGCGCGCGGGGCGGACCACCACCGTGCTGAGCACCGTCGAGCGTGTTCCACCCCGGCGCTCGTGGGACACCGTCGACCGCGCCGTGGCGATCAGCGCCGCCGTGCTGAACCGTGGCGAGCACCGCGGCTCGTACCACAAGGTGCTGCTTCCGACCTACGGCGGCTTCGACGAGGGGAAGAACATCGCGCCCGGCAACCGCCCTGATGCGCTGTGGCTCATCGGCGACGTCATCGCCGGCATCGCGATCTGCGAGGACCTGTGGTCCGGTGATGGGCCACCGGAGGCACAGTCGCGCGGCGGCGCCCGCATCCTGCTCGCCCCCAACGCCTCCCCCTACCACCGCAGCAAGCGTCAGGGACGGGAGCGGCTGGCGGCGCAGGTCGCCCGACGCAACGGGGTCCCGCTCGTGTACACGAACCTCGTCGGGGGACACGACGAGATCGTCTTCGACGGCAACTCCCTGGTGGTCGACGCCGACGGTGAACTGCGCTACCGAGGGCCCGCCTTCACCGAGGACCGCGCCATCGTCGACGTGCCGCTGCCGCCACCGCGCCCGGTCGCCGGCCCCGTGACCACGGTCCACACGGTCCCGGTGCCCGAACGTGACGGTCACCCCACCCACGATGTCGCGACCCCTCCAGAGGAACTCGTCGAGATCTGGACCGCGCTGCGCGTCGGGACGCGCGACTTCGCGCGCAAGAACGGCTTCGACCGCGCGGTGCTCGGCCTCTCGGGCGGGATCGACGCCGCCCTGACAGCCACCCTCGCCGCCGAGGTGTTCGGTCCCGACGCCGTGCTCGGGATCGCCATGCCGGGGCCGCAGACCCCGCCGGAGGAACTCGCGGACGCCGAGCAGGTCGCCAAGGCCCTGGGGATCGGGTTCGGCGTGGTTGCCCTGCAGTCGCTCATCGACCAGGCAGAGCAGGCGCTGGCCACGGCAACGGGCGGTTCGGCGGATCGTGAGACTCCCGCTACGGAGGTGACGGCAAGAGCAGCCCGGCTGCGTGCCAGCGTGCTGGCGTCGGTCAGCGACGCCCACGGCCATCTCGTGTTGGCCACGGCCAACCAGACGGAGCTGTCGATCGGCGCGCCCACACTGCGCAGCGCCACGGCCGGTGAGTTCGCCCCTCTGCGAGATTGCCCGAAGACGCTGCTCTACCGCCTGGCACGCCATCCCGACATCGGCCAGGGCCGCATCCCCGAGCAGGTGCTGTCCAAGCGCACGTCGGCGCAGGAACGACTCGGCGCGGAACTGCCCTCCTACACCGTGCTCGACACCATCGTGCAGCGGTACGTGCAGTACGGCGAGGGCGTCGAGGACCTCGTCGCACGCGGGCTCGAAGCCGACGTGGTGCTCGACGTGCTGCGCCGCATCGACGACGCCGAGTTCGCCCGGCGACAGAGCCCCATCGGGGTCACGATCAGCCCGCGGGCGTTCGGCCTCGACCGAAGGATGCCGATCAGCAACCGATGGCGACCGAGGCGACGCACAGACACGGCGATGGCCGACCCGACGCATCCACGCTTCGCGCTCGATCCCGAGACCGCCGAGGACCTGGACCGCTGATGGGGCCTATGGCGAAATGGACATGGGCCCCACTATGTGGCGCTCGGGATCATGTCGTGGAGGAGGGTGGATCACGTCCTGAGCTGGGTGGTAGGGCCGCATGCGTCGGTGTCCGGCGAGCGGGGAGGTCCAGGGTGCTGGGAGGAGTCGGCCGATAAGCCGGATCCTGTCCCCACGGCTGGTTGCCCGGCCGTGGGTGGCGACCATCTCTCTGGGACGCCGGTCACCCGACGCCTCGTGCGGCCTACCTGGGACGTGGCCGGCACTCGCGTGCGACGACCGTGGGCGGGCCACCCGCGTCCCGACTTGGCCTTGCTCCGGATGGGGCTTGCCTAGCCACGACGGTCACCCGCCGTGCTGGTGAGCTCTTACCTCACCGTTTCACCCTCACCGTCACCTCCCCGTCGACGCGCGCAGCGGGTCGACGGCTCAGCGATGACGGCGGTCTGCTCTCTGTTGCGCTTTCCGCGTGTCACCACGCCTGGGCGTTACCCAGCATCCTGCCCTGAGGAGTCCGGACTTTCCTCGCTGCGGCGAACGCAGCGCGGCCGCCTAGCCGGCTCCTCCCAGCACCCTCGATGGTACGGCAGCGACGGCGGAACGGGGCGTGCCGAACGGAGAGATCTGCGCTCAGTCGTCCGACGAGCCGCCCATGTCGAGGAAGGTGAACGTCACCTGGGCGGTGGCCACGACCGTGCCAGCCGCATCGGTGACCTCGACCTGGGCGACGGCACGCGGGCGCAGTCCGGCCTCGAGGGCAGCATCGGCGGCGGCCACCGCATCCTCCCCGACGGTCGCCGTCGCCGTCAGCTCCCCCTCCGCTGGCGCGTGGTAGCTGGCCGCGAGGTCACGGACCACCGGCACGAAACCACGCTGGAGCAGCGCGCGGAGCCGGGTCGACGCCGCCAGGGCACCGGCGAGCTCAACCGGCGCCAGTTCCGCGATGGCGTGCACCCCTCCGAGGTGGTTCGCCAGACGTTCGTCCGCGCGCAGACGGGTGCGACAACGTCCTGGTGCGACGGTCACCACCTCGGCACCCAGGTGCTGGTTGAACGGCAGGGCGTCGCCGAGTTCGATCAGACCGGCGACGACCGGATCGTCCGCTGTCATGGACACCTCGGAACTCGTGTGGCGGGGACGGCAGACGCTACCCGGACAGCCGGATCTCGCTGCCGGGGCCGAGCACCTCCCGGTGGATGTCCGACGTGGCGCGACGCCGTCTGGCAGGATGGGCAGATGCCAACCTCCTCGACCACCCGCCACCCCGCCGGCGCCGACCGATCGACCGGGGCCCATCCCCGGCCGATCGCCTGGGCCGACGGCCGCGTGATCCCCGCGTCGGACGCCACGGTTCCCCTGACCGACGACGGCTTCCTCCGGGGTGATGCGGTCTTCGACGCGATGCTGGTTCGGGACGGCCACACCCACGCCGCGGATGCCCACCTGGCCCGCCTGCGACGCTCGGCCAAGGCCCTCGACCTGCGCGTGCCCGTCCTCCGCCAGGTCGTGACGGACCTGCTGGCTGCCTGGGGCGACCGTGACGGGGTGATGCGCATCATCGTCACGCGCGGCGGCAACGTGCGGGGACTGCTGTCGGCGCCGCCGTGGCCGGCGTCCCAGTCGCTGGCGACGATCGACCTGCCCTGGCGAACGGCGCTCACGGGGGTCAAGACCCTGTCCTACGCAGCCAACATGATGGCGACGCGCGCGGCCAACCAGCAGGGAGCCGACGATGCCCTGATCGCGACCGACGGGGTCGTGCACGAGTTGCCCACCGGAGCGGTCTGCCTGGTGCACGACGGTGAGGTCAGCGCACCCGACCACGAACGGCTCCCGATCCTCGACTCGATCTCCCTGGCCGAGCTCCGCAAGGTCGTCGAGGTGGCACCGACGGTCCCGACGCTCGCGGATCTGCGCGCCGCCGACGAGGTCTTCGTCGTCTCGGCGGCACGCCCGGTCGTCCCGGTGCACACGATCGTGATCGACGGGGAAGAGGTCGGCTATCCCTCACCGGGCCCGGTGACCGAGCGTCTCCAGGAGGCCTTCGCCGAGCACGTCCGAGCGACCTTGGATCCGCGGGGCTGACCCGGCCCCGACGGTGAGCTCGGTAGGTGGGTTCTGGCCGCCGCTCAGTACGCTCGGTGTAGTCGTCCTGAGGAAGCTGTGTGAGCGACACCCGTCCGCTCGTCGTGGTGGCGAACCGTCTGCCCGTGTCCCGGGGAGAGGACGGATGGCGAGCATCGGCGGGCGGCCTGGTCACCGCCATGCGCCCCGTCATGGACGAGGTCGGCGGTGCCTGGGTCGGCTGGAGCGATGATGCCGACGAGGTTCCCCGTCGGGTCGATGGCCTGGGGTGCGATCTGCACGCGGTCAAGCTGAGCCGCGCCCAGGTCCGGGGCTACTACCACGGGTTCGCGAACCGTACGCTCTGGCCCCTCTTCCACGACCTGATCAAGCAACCGGTCATCGATCGCCGGTGGTGGACGAGCTACCTCGAAGCCAACCGGGCGTTCGCGGATGCCACCCTGGAGGTCCTGGAGGACACCCAGACCACGCCGACCCTGTGGGTCCAGGACTACCACCTGCTCCTGCTCCCCCAGATGTTGCGCGAGGCTGCGCTGCAGGCACCCATCGGCTTCTTCCTCCACATCCCCTTCCCACCTCCTGAGCTGATCGCACGACTGCCGTGGCGGGACCAGCTGCTCTCCGGGATGCTGGGTGCCGACAGCATCGGGTTCCACACGGCCCGGTTCCGCGACAACTTCATCCGCTCCGTCCAACGCGTCTTCAACGGCGTCACCTCCCTGGGAGACACGCTCGTGCTCCCCGACGGCCGTCAGGTCCACGCCGTCGCACACCCGATCTCGATCGACGTCGACGAGTTCTCACAGCTCGCAACCTCCCAGGAGACCGAGGAGGAACTGTCCGCCCTCCGTGAGCAGTTCGCGGGGCGCAAGGTCTTCCTCGGGGTCGATCGGTTGGACTACACGAAGGGGATCCGCCACCGGCTGCAGTCCATCGAACTGCTCCTCGAGCGCGATCCTGAGCTCAGGAAGGAGTTCGCGTTCGTCCAGGTCGCCGTACCCAGTCGCGACGACGTCAAGGAGTACCGCGACCTGCGCACCGAGGTGGAGACCGAGGTCGGCCGCATCAACGGCCGCTTCACCGAACCCGGCCATGACGTCCCGGTGCACTACCTCTACCGCGGGGTGAGC
Organism: Nitriliruptoraceae bacterium; assembly: GCA_003563915.1. Lineage (GTDB taxonomy): Bacteria > Actinomycetota > Nitriliruptoria > Nitriliruptorales > Nitriliruptoraceae > CSSed11-175R1. The sequence continues at coordinate 20,069 of PWTE01000071.1, read as the reverse complement.
CGCGCCAAGCTCGCGGCGTACTACCGTCTCGCCGACGTGATGTGCGTCACACCACTCAAGGACGGGATGAACCTGGTCGCGAAGGAGTTCGTCACCGTCCAGGCAGCCGGCGACGAGGCGGGGGTCCTGATGTTGAGCGAGTTCTGCGGGACCGCGATCGAGTTCGGAGACGACGTGGTGCCATGCAACCCCTTCGACGTGGAAGGGCTCAGCTACCTGATGGGGTCGGCCTTGACACTGGACGAGGAGGACCGGCGGGCACGCATCCGCCGTCTGGCCGAGGTGGTACGCAGCGCCGACGTGTACCGCTGGGTGGACGACGAACTCCACGCGATCGAGCAGGGGACCGACGGCCCGTGACGCTCGCCCTGACCTCTCCCGACGAACTGGCGGCCGTCCTGGGTCCGGCGAGCCGGTACCTGGTGGTCGCCGATTACGACGGCACGCTGGCCCCGATCGTCGATCGACCCGACGACGCGCAACCGGCTCCGGGCGCCCACGAAGCGCTCCAGGAACTGGCTCACCACACCAGGGTCGCGGTGGTGTCGGGGCGCCCGATCACCGAGCTCCAGGGCTTCCTCCCCGACCTGCCCATCCCCCTCGCCGGTGGCCACGGCGCGGAGATCCTGGACCCGGAGGGCGGCCACCACGCGCTCATCGACGTCTCCGACGTCGTCACGGTGCTGGACGCGGCGCAACACGCTGTCGAGGACATCCTGGCCGACGGCACCGGCTGGTTCGTCGAACGCAAGCGGACCTCGCTCGCCGTGCACCACCGGTTGGTGCCCGAGGATGAGGAGGAGTCGCTGCTCCCCCGCATCCTGGCGATCCTCGACCTGCACCGTGAGACCGACCCTCCCTTCGAGGTGCTGACCGGCAAGGCCGTGGTCGAACTGCGTCCGGCTGGTGTCGACAAGGGGACCGCGTTGGCCTGGCTGCTGGATCGCACGCCCGACCTGGTGCCGCTCGTCGTGGGCGACGATCGCACCGACGAGGACGCGTTCACGGCCGCGATCGAAGCTGACGGCATCGCGGTACTGGTCAGCGAGGATGCGCGGCCGACAGCGGCGACCTGGCGGTTGGCGGACCCCTCGGACGTGGTGGCGTTGCTACGCCTGCTCACGGCTGCTGCAGGAGGCTGCTGAGGTGTCGCGACGCGGTCTTCCGAGCCAGACCCGTGGAGCGCTGACTCGGCTCATCGAACTGCTCGGTGCGGCACCGCGCCGTAACACGCTGCTCGTCCTCGGCCTGGTCGTGTCCCTCGCCCTGCACGCCCTGGTCCAGGATCCGCAGTTCGCCTGGCTGTCCGCTCCGGTGACGTTGCTCGCCGGGCTCGCGGGTGGCGTGCGGGTCGCCCTGACCGTGGCGCTCGTGGCGGCGTTCGGACATGCCGCGATCGATCTCGCCAACGATCTGCGCCTCGCTCCCGTCCCCGGCATCGCTCTGCGCAGCCTGGTGCTCGTCGGGGTCGGGTTGGTCGGGACCGCAGGTGCCCAGGTCGAGCGAAACCGGACGTCGGCGTTGCAGCGCATCATCGACGAGGACCCCGTCACCGGCCTCTTGAACGTCCGAGCGTTCTACGAGCGGCTCGCCCAGCTGCGTCGTGATGAGGAACCCTTCGTCATCCTCCTCGCGGACATCCGCGGGATGCGCTCGCTCAACGAGCGGTACGGACACCCCACCGGCACCGAGGCCATGCGCGCGCTGGCGCACGTCCTGCGGCGCGCCGCAGGCCCCGACGTGCCAGCGTCACGCCTCGGGAGCGACGAGGTGGCTATCGCCCTCTCCGGCGAGGATCGTCAGAGGTGTCGAGCCATCATCGCCGATGTGGTTGCCCGCCTCCACGAGGAGCAGGTCACCCTTCCCGACGGGGACCGGTTCGAGGTCCATGCGGCCTACGGGATCTCACGGTTCCCCGAGGACGGCGACGACGAGGTCGCGGTGCTGCGTTCCGCCGACCGTGCCAAGGAACGCGCGAAGTCCGCCGGCATCGACCGCGTCGGGACCGCCCACGGCGACATCTACTGACGGGTGACCCGGCTGCGCGGTCCCGACCGCGATCAGTCCGGGATGACCAACAACCGTCGACACTCGGGACACGTCGTGAGCGGCGGTCCTGCGAGGAGCTCCCCGACGTCCGCACGGGACAGTTCGATACGGCACGCCGAGCAGGTGGTGGCTTCGAGCCGACCGACACCGACCCCGCCGCCCCGTTGAGCGGCGGCCTGGTAGCGCTCGAGAAGCTCACCATCCAGCTCCCGAGCCTGCTGGTCGCGAACGACGCCGACCTCGGCGAACTCGGCGATGATCCCCTTGGCCGCTTCGTCGCGCGCCGTGGTGCGCTCGACCACCGCCTGCCGCTGCGCAGCCAGGTCCTCGTCGAGCGTCGCCTGGCGGGCCTCCAGTTCCTCGATGCCCTCGAGCACCTCCAGCAGCTCGTCCTCCTGTTCGGCGATCCGGCGCCCGGTCGTCTCGATCTCCGCTTCGACCGATCTGAGCTCACGCGCGTTGGTGACGGTGCCGTCGTAGAGACGGGCGCGCTCGGCGTCACGCCGCTCGGAGAGCACCTCGATCTCGCGCTCCAGGCGGCGCTGCTTGGACGCCAAGCCGTCCAGCGCCAGCTTGACCTCGTCGTGTTCGCGGACCAGCTCGGCGACCCGGGCCTCGGCGGCATCGAGTTCGGCTTGCTCCGGTAGCGCGTCGCGCTGGTGTTCGAGCCGCCGGATGCGGGTGTCGGTGTCCTGCAGAGCCAGCAGCAGCTCGAGCTGCTCGGTCGTGGGCTCCGCCACACTCACCTCCAGGGCACGGTCGGGGTCTCCGACGCTAGCACCGGCGCGGTGAGTCCTCGTGCGGCGGCAGCGCTCCGCAGACGCTCGACCCAGCTCGGCAGGGCGGCCACCTCGGTCGCGTGGTGGCCGGCGTCGATCAGGGCAAGACCCTGTTCCAGCGCGTCGAGCGCGACGTGGTGGCGCAGGTCGCCGGTCACGTACACGTCGGCACCCGCGGCCATGGCTGCCGCGATGTGGCTGTCGCCTGCTCCCCCGACGATCGCGACCCGCGCCACCTCGGCGTCCGGATCGCCGGCGTACCGCAGGTGCGGCGCTGGGAGCTCGTCACGGATGATCGCCGCCACCTCAGCCAGGGATCGCGGTGCGGGCAGCTTGCCGACGAGCCCGAGCCCGACCTCCGCGCCGTCGAGCATCGGCAGCAGGTCGTAGGCCACCTCGTCGTAGGGGTGGGCAGCGATCAGGGCCCGAACCACGTCCCCAGCGATGCGGGTCGGCAGCTCCACCTCCAGACGGTCCTCCTCCTCGGCCGCGTCCTCGCCGATGGTGCCGCTGTATGGATCGCTGCCCTCCAGGGGACGGAACGTCCCGGTTCCACGGACCCGGAAGGTGCACCGCTCGTACTCCCCGATCCGGCCGGCGCCGGCTGCGGCGACGCCGTCGATCACCTGCGCGACCGCTTCAGGCGGCACGAACGTGACGAGCTTGCAGCGCCCCCCGTCCCGCAGGCGGGTCTCGAGTGGCCGCGTCCCGGTCAGGCCGAGCAGGCTCGCCACCGGCTGCGAGGTGCCGGCGCCGTCCTGGGTGACGTCGAGGTTGGTGTGGGCGGCCGCGACCGCGATGCCCCGCCGCGCTGCCGTCAGCGCCAGTCGGCCCGACGCCGTCGCGGAGGTGAGACGCTGGAGGGGCCGGAACAGCAACGGATGGTGTGCCAGGACCAGGGTGTCGTCGACCTGGGCAGCCTCGTCGAGCACGGCCCCGGTCACATCCAGGCTGACCAGCACCCGTTCGACGGGCCAGGACCGGTCGCCGACCTGCAGCCCGACGTTGTCCCAGTCGTAGGCGTCGCTCGGCGGGTAGCGGTCGTGGACCAGCCCGAGCCAGTCACCGACGGTGTCGTGCGTCATGCCGTCCTCCGCGTGGTCGCCGGGTGGCCCGAGCGTAGGGGCGGGGACCACGCCCGTGCGCGGTAGCCTCGGTGACGCCCGGGCGGGTAGCTCAGATGGCGAGAGCGCCTCGTTTACACCGAGGAGGCCGGGGGTTCGAGCCCCTCCCCGCCCACCGGTCGATGCCGGCCACCGGTCGGGTCAGCCGCGAACCCCTCCTGACCCTTCCCGTCGGAGGAGCCATGTCCCGCATCCGCCCGTCCCTCGCTCGCGGCGTCGATCTCGCCCTCGAGGGAACGGTCGTCCTCTCGTTCAGCCGCGTCGGCTATGCGCTGCGATCCACCGTCGAGGGCTGGGAGGACGTCACCGCGCTCGCTGGCACCGGTCGGCGCGTCCTGGTCACCGGCGCCAACTCCGGACTCGGGTACGCGACCGCGCGTGCGATCCTGGCGGCCGACGGCCAGGCGTGCATCACGGTCCGCACGGAGGAGAAGGGCGAGCAGACCCTGAGCGCGCTCGCTCACGACCTCGGGCGCCACATCGGCGAGATCCGCGAGCTGGCCTCCTACGACCTCCTCGACCTCGCGGAACTGAGCTCGGTACACGGCTTCGCCCAGCGTTGGCTGGATCGCGGAGAGCGCCTCGACGCCATCGTCCACAACGCCGGGGCGCTGTTCGCCGATCGTGAGGAGACCGTCGACGGCCTGGAACGCACCTACCAGATCCACGTCGTCGCTCCCTTCCTGCTGACCAGCCTCCTGCTACCCACGCTGATCGCGGACGCCCCCAGCCGCGTGATCAGCGTCACGTCGGGCGGCATGTACGCCGAACCCCTCGACGTCACCCGCGTCGACTCTCCCACGGACTACCGAGGAACGGTCGCCTACGCCCGCGCCAAGCGCGCGCAGGTGACCCTGACCCGCCAGTGGGCCAGACGGTTCGGAGGGCGTGGGGTCGGCTTCCATGCGGCCCATCCCGGCTGGGCCCTCACCCCCGGCGTCGAGTCCTCCCTGCCCGGGTTCCGTCGGCTGACCGGCCCGATCCTGCGGGACGCGTCCCAGGGCGCCGACACCATCGCCTGGCTGGCACTGACGCCAGAGGTCCTGGAAGACGGACGCCTGTGGCACGACCGACGACCTCGCCTGGAGCACAAGGTGCCGTGGACGCGTACCGATCCGGCGGAGGCCGAGCGTCTCTGGGACCGCGTCTGCCGCGATGCCGGCACCGATCCCCACGTGTGACGTCTGGCGGTCGCGGAACGATCCGACGGCCCGCGTCGCAGCGAACGGAGGGTGATCCGTGCGACCGCCTGCCGGCTGGAGGCCCCGTGTCCGCTCCCGTCCATCTCGTCCTCGGCGCGACCGGCGCCGCCGGCGCCGCCACCGTCACGCACCTGCGCGATCACGGCGCGAACGTCGTCCTCGGCGGCCGTGATGGTGACGAGCTCGCGCGTGTCGCCGAAGAGAGCGGCCTCAGCGAGACCCACAAGCTGGATGCACGGGACCTCGCACAGGTGAGCGGGGTCATCCAGGAGGTGGCGGAGCGTCACGGCCGCTTGGACGGGGTCGCGAACCTGGTCGGGTCGGTGCTGATCAAGCCGGCCCACCTCACCACGCCCGAGGAGTGGGAGGAGACGATCGCGGTCAACCTCACCTCGGCCTTCGCGGTCGTGCGTGCGGCAGCCCCGTTGATGGCCAAGGGCGACGGCGGGTCGATCGTGCTCGCCGCCTCGGCTGCTGCGCAGACCGGCATCGCCAACCACGAAGCGATCGCCGCCGCCAAGGGAGGCGTGATCGCGCTCACGCGCTCGGCGGCGGCCACCTACGGAGCCCGCGGCGTGCGTGTCAACGCCATCGCCCCCGGGCTGGTCGAGGCGAAGATGACCGCCAGGCTCGTCGCCAACGAGGCGCAGGCCGAAGCCAGCCGGGCGATGCACGTGCTGGGCCGGCTCGGGACGGGTGAGGACATCGCCTCCGCGGTCGCCTGGCTCCTCGATCCCGCAACGTCCTGGGTGACGGGCCAGGTGCTGGGGGTCGACGGCGGGCTCGGGCAGGTGCGTACCCGCCCCAAGGGCTGACACCGGACCAGCGGCCGGGGCTCAGCCGGTCAGATCGTCCAAGCGCACCAGTGCGGCGCGACGACCGGCATCTTGCAGCGCCTGGAGATCCCCTGCCGCCTGCGCACGCTTGAGTCGCGAGAAGCTCAGGTCGCGACCCGGGATCGGCGCATCCCGCGGATCGTCGCCCACGACGACCAGGAACACGCCGTTGTCCGGGCCGCCCTTGTGCAACTGCCCCGTGGAGTGGAGGTAGCGCGGGCCGATACCGACGGTCACAGGGACCTCGTGGTCGGCACGCAGCCGGTCGGCCGCGGCACGGATCCGGCGTTCATCGTCACCCTGAGGCGTGACGAACGCGAGGATGGCGAGGTAGTCGCCCGGACGGACCTCGGCGAGAAGCTCCCCCGATGCGGTGGGAGCGGGCAGGTCGCGACCCTCTGCGAGCACCGCGTTGGTCGCGGCCTTCGCGGAGGCGACGTTGGGTTGGTCGAAGGGGTTGATCCCCAGCAGCGCACCTGCGACGGCGGTGGCGAACTCCCACCGCACGACCTCGCGGGCCAGCTCGGATGCCCCCCGCCACGGCAGCGTCACCACGGGGATCCCATCAGCCGCCAACGCTGCGGCCTGCGGATGGTCACCGAGGCTCACGACCAGACGATCCGGCCCGAAGGTGGCGGACCCCGGCGTCTCCTCGACGATCGGCAGGAGTCCGACCCCGTGTTTGCCGATCGACTCCGCGACCAACTGCTCGATCCACAGACCGAAGGAGGCGACCTCCTCCGGCAGGAGGATCGTCAGCTTGTCACGCCCCTGCTGGGCCGCGACCGCCATGACCGCCCCCAGCGCCGCCGCGGCGTTGACCTCCGGGTCGGTCGAACGAGCCGACTCGAGCTCCGCCGCCGCTGGCGCCAGGTGGGCCTCCAGGTCCAGACCGAGCAACGCCGCCGGCCACAGACCGAACGGCGTGAGAGCGGAGAACCGACCACCGACGTCGGGTTGTCCGTGGATCACGGTCCGGAACCCGCCGAGTCCCTCCGCCCGCACGTCGAGATCGCTCCCGGGGTCCGTGATCGGCGTCACGTAGCGGCCTGCGGAAGCGCCGTGTGCATCCTGGAGTCGCCCGTAGAAGCGATCCAGATGGCACAGCATCTCGATCGTCGTGCCGGACTTCGAGGCGGGGACCAGCAACGTGCTGGTCCACGGCAACGCCTCCTCGACCGCCAGCACGGCGGCGGGATCCGTGGAGTCCAACACCCGGAGCCGCGGCGCGTCCGGGTGTGGACCGAAGACCGTCCCCAACACCTCGGGGTACAGCGACGAACCTCCCATCCCCACGAGCAGGACGTCGGTCACCCCATCCGCCAGCACCGCGTCCGCCGTCCGGCGTAAGCCGGGCAGCAGGCTCGTCGCACGCTCCGGCGCCTCGAGCCACCCCAGCCGATCCGAGATCTCCGTCGGGTCGTCGCCCCACACGGTGTGGTCGTGCTCCCAGATCCGAGGCACCAGCCTCAGCGCCTCATCGGTGGCGGTTGCGACGCCATCGCTGAGCGGTCCGAGTCGCATGGTGGCTCCTGTTACGGCGTTACGGCGGTGGCACGGACACACTCGGAGCCTAGAGGCTGCGGGGCGCCCCCGGCCTCCATCGATGCGACCGGTAGCCTCCTGGACCAGACCCGTCACATCGACGTTCCCGAAGCGAGAGGCCGACCGTGAGCGACCAGCCCACTTCAGGCAGCGAGGGTGAGCGCCCTCAGCAACAGAAGGTCAACGTCGTCGTGCCCGACGACGTGAAGCTCGGTGAGTACGCGAACTTCCTGCTGGTGTCCCACTCACCCCACGAGTTCACCCTGGATTTCTGTCAACTGCTGCCGTCAGGCGAGCAGGGGAAGGTGAACGCGGAGGTCGTGTCACGCGTACGCATCGCACCGACGATGGTGGGCCGCGTCCTCAACGCACTGAACACCAACCTCTCGAACTACGAGGACCGGTTCGGGCAGGTCAAGGCCCTCGGGTGAGCGCGTCCTCGGCTGCCCGTGCCGCCACCCTCCCCACCGGGATCAGCCCGGGAGGTCGGTTCGACGCCTGGGAACCTCGTCCGGTCGCGTTCGTCGTCTGTGACGTCGACGGGACGCTGGTGGGACCGACCGCGTCGGCCACGGACGAGGTCGTCGCCGCGGTCGAACGCGCCCATGCCGCCGGCTTACGGGTCGGCTACGCCACCGGACGTATGCGCGACGCGGTCGCGGGTCTGCACCGGCAGCTCCGTGCGCTGGGACCTCACGTGCTGCACAACGGCGCGGAGGTCCGGGCGGACGGTCGCACGATCGCCGGCTGGTCGCTCGAGCGCGACGAGGTGGAGGCGCTCCTCGGCATCGCCGACGAGCGCGACGACCTCTACCTCGAGGTCTATGCCACCTCCGGGTTCGTCGTCTCTCGCTGGGACCCTCGAGCGCAGCCGCACTGGGACATCCTCGGCGCCGAGCCACTCGGCGTGATCTCGACCGCGTCGGAGCTGACCGACCCGGTCGTGCCGAAAGCCACCTTCGCGACGTTCAGCGAGCAGGGCACCGCCTGGCTGCTCGAGCGGCTGTCGACCCTCGAACTGGAGGTCGGCCACGCCGGGTCACCCCTCACCCCTGGGCTCGCCTTCGTCAACGTCAGTCGTCCGGGTGCGACCAAGGGCAGCGCCCTCGACCTCGCCGCCAAGCACCTGGGTATCGACCTCAGCGCCGTCGCCGCCATCGGGGATGCGGCCAACGACCGTTCCATGCTGGAGGTGGCGGGTACGGCGGTGGCGATGGGACAGGCTCCCCGGGAGATCCGTGAGGTCGCGCACCTGGTCGTCCCCGACGTCGACACCCACGGCGTTGCGACCGCGCTCGACGCGCTGGTCGGCTGGTCCGGTGTGGAGGTGGCCGGTCGTCCGGATCACGCGAAGACCGTGCTGTGACCGACGAACTCCCGCGCGCTCGCCGTCTGCCACTGGTCGAGCGACTCTCACCCCGGGACGGCAGCTACGCGCGGATCATCTCCGCGCACGAGGCCGCGATACGCACGGGCGCACCCGGGTACGTCGACCCCACCAGCGGGTTCTTCGTCTTCGCCGCCGCCGAGCTGTGGGAGCGTGGGGTCTGCTGCAGCTCCGGCTGTCGCCACTGCCCGTACGACGACGGGCCGCGTGGTCCGCGCGGTCTGCCACCCGAGGCACGCTCCGACCCGTGAGCACGACAGGGACCGGCGCGACGCGGCCGATCACTCCTTGCCGGGGATCGAGTAGTTGGGCGCCTCGTGCACGACATCGACGTCGTGGACGTGCGACTCGCGGGCCCCGGCCGCAGACTGCCTCACGAACCTCGCCCGCTCCATCAGCGACGTCAGATCCGGGGCGCCGAGGTAGCCCATCCCGGAACGCAGCCCACCCACGAGTTGCGCGGTCACCTCGGCGACGCTGCCCCGGTACGGCAACAGCCCGGACACCCCTTCAGGTACCAGCTTGGACGTCTGCCGCGCCTCCTCGGCGCTGCCGGCCTTGTCCTGGAAGTACCGGTCGGCGGACCCGGCCCGCATGGCGTCGATCGAGCCCATCCCCCGGTACTCCTTGTAGCGGCGCCCACCGACCAGGACCAGTTCGCCGGGCGACTCGTCGGTCCCGGCGAGGATGTTGCCGACCATCACGGCGTGGGCACCAGCGGCCAGGGCCTTCACGATGTCGCCGGAGTAGCGGACTCCACCGTCCGCGATGGACGCGACACCGAGCTCACGGGCCACGCGGGCACAGTCGGCCACCGCGGTGAACTGTGGCATCCCGACCCCGGTCACGACCCGGGTCGTGCAGATCGAACCCGGCCCGACGCCGACCTTCACGATGTCGGCGCCGTGGTCCGCACAGGCGCGCACCCCATCGCCGGTGGCCACGTTGCCGACCATCAACGGCACGTCAGGGAACCGGTCCTTGAGCTTCGCAGCGAACTCCAGGATGCCGGCCGAGTGGCCGTGGGCCGAGTCGATCGCGATCAGATCCACCCCGGCCCGAGCCAGGGCTTCGGCCCGCTCCTCACCGTCCGGGCCGACACCGACGGCCGCGGCGCAGAGCAGGCGACCGCGGTGGTCCTTCGCCGCAGCGGGGTACTTACGGACCTTCTCGATGTCCTTGAAGGTGAACATCCCGGTCAGCTTGCCGCTCTCCGGGTCGACGATCGGCAGCTTCTCGACCCGGTGCTCCTGCATCTTGTCGCGAGCCTGTTCCAACGTCGTACCCGGGACCGCGGTCACGAGCCGTTCGGACGTCATGTAGTCCCGTACCGGCGTCCCCGCGGCCGCCCCGAGTCGCAGGTCACGGTTGGTCACGATGCCGACCAGCCGGCCGTCGGCGTCCACGACCGGGAACCCCGACACCCGGTAACGCGACATCAGCTCGAAGGCGGTGTCGACGACGTCCTCGGGCCGCAGGGTGACCGGGTCGACGATGAAGCCGGATTCGGACCGCTTGACCGACTCGACCATCCCGGCCTGGACCTCGATCGGGGCGCTCTTGTGGATCACCCCGAGCCCGCCTTGACGCGCCAGGGCGACCGCCATCCCGCTCTCGGTCACCTTGTCCATCGCGGCAGACAACAGCGGCAGGCGCAGGGCGAGCGTCGGGTGCAGCGTCGTGGCCACGTCGACGTCGCGTGGAAGCACCGCCGAGGCCATCGGCGTGAGCAGGACGTCGTCGTAGCTCAGCGCTTCCGTGATCTCCATCAGCTTCCACCTCGAAGTACCGCCGGTGGCACGAGACTACCGCCACGCCGGCCTCGATCTACGCGAGGGCGCTGGATCGCCAGGGGTCTGGCTCGACACGGCGTGTGTGGGTAGCGTGGTCAGGGTCCACGTCGAGGGTGTCGTGCAGCGGCGCCCGGCTGGCGACGAGGAACGGATCATCCGGTGCAGGCGCACGAGCATCAGCCACCTGCAAGCTCCGCCCCTGGCCAGAAGGCGACGGCCGACCCGCTCGATGAGCCGCGCCAGGCCCTCCAGCAAGGCCAGTGGGAGCAGGCACGCGCCGGGTTCGAGGCGGCACTTGCGGACGAGGAGAGCGCCGAGGCACTGGAGGGGCTGGCCGAGGCGGCCTGGTGGCTAGAGGACGCTCCCGAGGTGCTGAACGCCCGGCAGCGTGCCTACCGGCTCTACCGCCAGCGCGAGGCGGACGTCGACGCGGGACGGATGGCGACCGAGTTGGGGTTCGACCACGCGGTGTTCCGGCTCGAACTGGCGGTGGCGAACGGCTGGTTCCAGCGCGCACACCGTCTGCTCGACGACCACGACCCGGTCGCCGAACAGGTGTGGCTGGGCCTGCGCGAGGCCGAGGTCGCTTACCACACCGCCGGGGACATGGAGCACACGCGCCAGCAAGCTGCCAGTGCGCGCCGGTTGGCCGAGAGCCTCTCGCTGCTCGATGCCGAACTGATGGCACAGGCCCTGGAGGGCTTGACCCTCGTGGGCCTCGGCGAGATCGAGGAGGGACTGCAACGTTTGGACGAGGCCGCCGCCGCGGCGACCAGCGGTGAGCTCCAGAGCTACAAGGCGATCTCGGGCATCTGTTGCTTCGTGATCTTCGCCTGCGAGCGGGTGCGCGACATCGAGCGGGCCAGCCAGTGGTGCGAGCAGTACATGGGCTACTGCCAGCGCCGCGGTATGCCGGGCTACCTCGCCTTCTGCCAGGCCCATCACGCGTCGGTGCTGGCCGCTCGTGGCCGCTGGGGCGAGGCAGAGCAACAGCTGGAGGACGCCCGCGAGGCACTGCAAGCCCGCCCAGCATGGTCGTTGACGGTGAGCGCTCGACTCGGCGAGCTGCGACGCCGGCAAGGACGCTTCGACGAGGCCGCGGCCCTGTTCGAGCGCGCGCAACCGGATCCGGGTGGGATCCTCGGCGGCGCGCGCCTCGCCCTGGACGGGGGTGATGCCGAGACGGCACGGGAGATCGCCGAGGGGATCCTCGAACGGGTACCGGAGGCCGATCGGGTCGAGCGTCTCACCGCCCTCGAACTGGTCGCCGGGCTTCGCGCCGCGGCGGGCGAGACGGACGCGGCCGAGGAGGCGGTGGCCGAGTTCGAAGCGGTCGCCGAGGCAGCCGGCACCGACTGGTTGATGGGGCGGGCGAACCACCTCCGTGGCCAGCTGGCGCTGATCTCCGGAGAGGCCACCACGGCCCGAACGCGGCTCCAGGTCGCCCTGGATGCCTACCAGCGGGTCGGGCTGCCCTTCGACGAGGCCCTGGCCCGTGCCGACCTCGCACGGAGCCTGCATGCGGCCGATCGCCACGAGTCGGCCGGCGAGCAGGCGCGCATGGCACACGAGGGCTTCGCGCAGCTCGGCGCGACCGTCGAGGAGCGCAAGGTGCAAGCGCTGCTGGACGAGCTCGGTCCCGCTGATGACTCCGCGGTCGGTGGGCTCAGTCCCCGTGAGACCGAGGTGCTGCGCCTGGTGGCCCGGGGCGCGACCAACCAGGAGATCGCCGACGAGCTCGTGGTCAGCCACCACACCGTTCGGCGCCACGTCTCCAACCTGCTGACCAAGCTCGACCTCTCCTCGCGCACCGCTGCAGCTGCCTGGGCGCACGAGCACGATCTGCTCTGATCGGTTGTCGGCGCACTGGTCCATCTGGACCACTGCGGGGCCGCTGAGGATTGGTCCTCGTGTCCGAAGCCGCCGTCGCGCGTGTGCGTCAGCATCGACATCGTCCGTGCTTCCTAGACGAGAGGAGTCCCGACGATGCCGGACACACGCGAAGCCGTCCGCCGTTTCATCGAAGAGGTGTACGGCGAAGGACGGGTGGAGCTCATCGATGAGCTCATCCACGAGGACTACATCGAGCACCCGATGCCGGCGGGGTTCTCCCCGGACCGCGAGGGCCTGAAGAGCTTCATCCATGCGCTGCACGGTGCCCTCAGCGACACGAACGCGGAGCTGGAGCGCGTCCTGGTCGATGACGGCCAGGTTGCCTTCCGGTGGCGCGTCACCGGCAAACACACCGGCGAGTTCCTGGGGATCCCACCGAGCCAGAACCACGTCGAGACCACCGGCAACGATGTCGCCGTGGTGCGCGACGGCAGGATCGAGGAGCGGTGGTGCGAGCAGGATCTGCTCTCCCTCATGAGCCAGCTGGGAGCCATCGACCCCGCCATGTCCCCGACCTAGACCGCACAGGATCACCCGAGGAACGCAAGGAGAACGGCATGAGCCAAGGCACGTACGTACTGACCGGTCAGGCCTCCGAGCTCGACCGCCTGCAGTTGCAGTCCCGCGTGTGGGAGCCCGCCGGTCGGCGGGTCCTCACGCAGATCGGCGATGGCGCCGGCGCCCGAGTCCTGGACGTCGGTTGTGGCGCCATGGGATGGCTGCGGCTGCTCAGCGAGTGGGTCGGCCCCGAGGGTTCCGTCGTCGGGACCGACATCGACGAGGACATGCTCTCAGCGGCCGACACCTTCGCGGCCACCGAGGGACTTCGCAACGTCGCCCTCATCGAGGACAACCTCTTCGCGACCGACCTCGACCCAGGGTCGTTCGACCTCGTCCATGCTCGCTTCCAGCTCGCCCCCCTGGGGCGCGCCGAGGAGCAACTGGCCACCTACCTCCGCCTGGTTCGCCCCGGCGGCACGGTCATCCTCGAGGACGTCGACCCCGGCTCCTGGCACTTCCTGCCGCCGGCGCCGGCGATCGAGGAACGGATGATCCCGTTGGTGGCGCAGGCCTTCGAGACCGTCAGCGACGACCCGTGGGTGGCCCGCCGGCTGCCCGACCTGTTCCGCGACGCTGCCATCGAGCCCGATGTCAGCGCCGAGGTCCAGGCGCTCGAGCCCGGCCACCCCTACCAACGGCTGCCGCTGCAGTTCGCCACCGCACTCGACGGACTGCTCCGCAAGCTGGTTGACGGCGACGAGCTCGACGCGCTCATCGACGAGGCCGAGCGCGAGATCGCCGAGCCCGGAAGCTGGGGGCTGACCTTCACCCTCGTCCAGGCCTGGGGGAACCGGCCGTCGTAGCCGCCGCGACCGCACCCAGCCACGGACGCGCGTCGGCTGGGCCAGCCGGAGCGGTCCTGGCGGTCAGGTGCCGACGGGGTCGCTGTCGATCGCGCCGATGTCGCGCAGCGCGGCGCGCCACGGCGCCTGGTCGCGGGCCTCGGGGATCGGGTTGCGGTCGACGTACACCACCGTGCCGTCCTTGTCGATGATGAAGGTGCCACGCTGGGCGATGCCCAGGGTCTCGTCGAAGACCCCGTAGGTCGATGCCACCTCACCGTGCGGCCAGAAGTCGCTGAGCAGTGGGAAGTCGAACCCCTGCTCGTGGGCCCACCGTTTGTGCGTCGGAGGGGAGTCGACGGAGACGGCCAGCGTCTGGACCTCGTCGTTGACGTAGATCTCGAGGTTGTCGCGGATCTGGCACATCTCGCCCTCGCAGACCCCGGTGAAGGACAGGGGGTAGAACACGAGCATCACGTTGCGCTTCCCCCGGTAGTCGGAGAGGCGTACGGGCTGGCCTGTCTGGTCCCGCAGCTCGAAATCGGGGGCGGTGTCACCGGTCTGCACGCTCACGACGGACTCCTGGAGGTCGGCGGGGCGGGCGAACGCCAGCCCGCGGTCACCGGGAGCTTCGCAGCCGCTGCAGGACGGGGATCGCTGCCAGCTTGTCCTCGGTCAGTTCGTCCCACCGGAGGCGACCCACCGGCCGCGGTCCCTCGCGGGACGCCTCGATGACCTGATCGGGCGTGACGATCACATCGACCCGGACGTCGTGCTCGGCCACGGGGATCGCCCCGCGGTCCAGCACCTGTCGGTCGTGGACCGTCGTCACCACGACCGTGGTGTCGTCGATCAGACCGGCCTCCGAGGCGATCGCGAACTCGAGGTCGCTGAACCCGCCGCCCTTCCCGAGCCGGGCTCCGTCACGACCGACCGCAACGCATCCCGTCACCACGAGGTCGACCGGCTCGAGCTCCTCCACCGGCACCGTCCGTCCTGAGCGGGACGCACCCTTGATCGATGAGGCCTGCCGGGGAGGCTCGGCGAGGTGGTCCGGGTCGAGCAGGAAGAACGGGTCCTGCTCCGCCAGCCGCGGGACCGCCATGTACACGACCTTGCCGTCCTCGAGCGCTCGCTGGCGCACCGGCCACTGCGGGCTGTCGGGGTTGGCCTTGATCGTGGCGGCGCGCTGCCACGCTGCCGTCTGGCGGAGCCGCTGCGCAGCCGCCTCGGCGCCGACGAAGTTGCTGATGCGGTTGCGCGGCCCCGGGAAACGGCGGATGCCGTCGGTGTCCAGCCGCGACCACACCTCGTCGCGCAGCGCGGCCTTCGCGGACAGCAGGTCCGGGTCGCCACCCGCGTCGTGGTCGTGACGCCGTGACGGTCGCGCCACGCGTCAGCCCTCCGCCGACCGGCGGGCCCGGTCGAGCGGCACGAGGGTCGCAGCGGCGTCCTCGTGTCCCTGCCGGAGGTCGTCGACCCGGTCGAGCTGGCGTTCGAGCTGGTTGCGTCGCGTGGTCGCGAGGGCGTCGTAGGCCCGCTGGGTCGTCTCCAAGCCGCGGCCGACCTTGTCCATCTGTTCGGTGAACCGCTGCCACTGGTCCCGGAAGGCCTCGAGCAGGTCCAGGATCCGGTCGCTGGTGCGCTCCAGCGCGACGCGATCCATCGCCTGACGGATCACGGCGAGCACCGCGAACAGGGTCGAGGGCGAGCAGAGCACCACCCGCTGCGCCAAGGCGTCGTCGAGCAGCTGCGGGTCCTGCTCGTGGACGAACCCGTAGACCTGCTCGTTGGGGATGAACAGCAGCACGCAGTCGATCGTCCCGTCCTGCGGGTCGATGTAGCCCCGGGTGCTGAGCTCCTTGACCCGGTCACGGACCGCCCGCAGGAAGGCCGCCCGGTGGGTCTCACGCTCCTGCTCGCCGTCGGCCTCGAGCATGGCCAGGTAGCGGTCCAGCGGGAACTTCACGTCCAGGTGCACGACCTGGTCGTGCGGGAGCAGGAACGTCACGTCGGGACGGGTCCCCGACCGGGTCGTGGTCTGCGTGCGGTAGTTCACCCCAGCGACGAAACCGGCCGCCCGCAGGACGTCCTCCACCATCCGCTCACCCCACTGCCCACGCGCCTGCGAGCTGGACAGCGCCTCACGGAGCGCGCCGGTCGTCCGGGCCAGATCCTGGTGGGTCCTGGCGACACCCTGCAGCTGCTCGCCCATACGTCCGAGCTGTTCCGCCCGCTCGGACTCCAGCCGCTGCAAGGTCGTCGTGACCTCCCCGAGCGTGCGCCCCATCCGTGCGAGCTCCGCGTCGATCAGTTCCTTGCGGGAGTCGAGGTGGCTCGTGGACACCCGGGTCTGCGCCTCGAGCCGCTCCCCGGCGACCGCAGCCAACGTGTCCACCGCCGCGTCCAGGTCCTCGCGACGCTGTCGGGCCAGGTGTGCGGTCAGACGTTGCTGGTGGTGGCGCAACACCAACAGGACCACAGCCGCGGTCGTCGCCGCGGTCAGGCCGATCACGAGCAGGACGGTCCCGAGTGACATGACGACACCGTACGGCCACGGTGCGACAACACCGAGGACCCCGCCCGTGTGAGCTCGACGGTGCGGTGGAGCGCGCACCACCTCAGCACCACCTCAGCACCTCACGCGGCCGGTCCGGACCCCTCGCTCACCAGCTCGTCACCGATCAGCGCGACCATCTCCAGGTCCTCGTGGACCAGGTGCTGGAGCATGATCCGCTCGACGCCCAGCTCCTCGAGTCGGCCGAGCTGGTCGCGGACCTCCTCCACCGTGCCGATCACCCAGCGGCCGGTCTGCTGCTCCACGAAGCTGGTCGGATCGCCCTCCGCGCCGGCCTTGGCCATGACCCGCTCGACCCGGGCCAGGACCTGCTCCTGGGTGTGCCCGACGACGCAGCCGGTCATCTGCGACCGTGCCAGCGTGGCCGGGTCGCGCCCCACCTGCTCGCAGGCCGCGTCCAGCCGGGCCTGGCGCTCAGGCAGGTCGTCGACGCTGGCCATCACGTGGTTGTACTCGTCGGCGACCCGGGCGGCGAGCGCGGCCGAACGCGACCCGCTCGACCCACCGATGATGAGGGGTACGGGTGACTGGAGCGGGTGCGGGAGCGGCTGGAGCTCCTGGAGCCGGTAGTGATCTCCCGCGAAGCTCACGACCTCCTCGGTGAACTGTGCCCGGATGATCGCGGCCTGCTCCTCGAGCAGTTCGAACCGCGTCCCGAGATCCGGGAAGTCGAAGCCGTACGCCTCGTGCTCCCGCTCGTTCCACCCGGCCCCCAATCCCAGCTCGACCCGGCCACCGGACACGTGGTCCGCGGTGGCGACCATCTTCGCGAGCACCGAGGGGTGGCGGAAGGTCACCGGCGACACCAGCGTCCCGAGCCGTACGGTCGAGGTGACCGCCGCGAGCGCCGCGATCAGGGCCCAGGCGTCGGTGGCGTCCCGGCTCTCGTCGCCCATGAGCCCGTTGTAGTGGTCGGAACGGAACAGCGCCCCGATCCCGTGGTCCTCGCAGGTCCGTGCGAGGGCGACCCACTGGTCCCAGGTGACGCCTTCCTGGCCCTCGATCATCAGTCCGATGCGCACGTCAGCCCTCCTCCCGATCGGGCCCGGCCAGACCGCGATCTCCCTTGCGGCCTCCTGCCCCGGGTGGCCCCGAACCGGGGGCCCCGTACCACGCCCCGTCCTCCTCGTCGAGCTCCGGGAAGGGCTCGTTCAGCACCAGGTCGTCGGCCTCGGGGTCGAGCTCGGGCTCACGCCGCACCGGCTGCACCGCCGTCGACGGGAACCGGCTCAACGGTCCCTGCGGCTCGGCGTCCCAGGTCCGGAAGGTCAGCGGCGTCTGCAGGTAGAGACCGAGCAACCTCGCGGTCGCCAGGATCGAGTCGAGGTGGGTGCGCTCGTGACCGTGCGTCGCGTCGACCCCGAACCCGATCAGGGCGGCGCGGGTCTCGGCTCCGGCTTCCAGCGCGGCAGCGACATCGGAGCGGTAGTAGCGGAACACGTCGCGGGTGTGCTCGACCTTGGCACGTTCCGCCAGGGCACACAACCGCCGGGTGAGGTGGTAATCGAAGGGTCCGTGGAGGTCCTGCATCGCCACGGTGACCCCGGTCTCCTTGGTGGTCTGCCCCGGCGCCACCACCGCCGCGTCGATCGAGAGCAGCTCCGCGACGTCGCTGGTGATCCCGCTCGAGGCACCGTGGCCGACCTCCTCGGAGATCGTGATCAGCAAACGGGCGCTGACCTCCAGCGCGCACCCCTGATCGATGAGGGCCTTGACCGCGGTGAGGGCCGCCGCGACCCCCGCCTTGTCGTCGAGGTGACGCGAGTTCACGAACCCGGACCGGGTGATGATGGGCGACGCCACCTGGGCGACGAAGTCCCCGACCTTGATCCCGAGTGCTCGAAGGTCGCGGTCGTCGCGGACCTTCTCGTCGACCCGTACCTCGACGTGCTCCCATCCGACCGGCTGCTCGTCGATCGCGTCGCCGAACGCGTGACCGGACGCCTTGTTCGGCAGGATCGTCCCGGTGTAGGAGCGGTCGATGTCGTCGGTGAAGATGGTGACCCGCGTGCCCTCGGAGAACCGGGCCGAGTGGGTACCGACCGGTACCACCGACAGCCGGCCGGTGGGCTTGAGCTCCCGGACCATGCAGCCGATCGTGTCGGTGTGCACCACCACCGCCCGGCGCAGCGATCCGCCACCGTTCCCCGGCAGATCGGCGATCATCGCACCACGACGGGTGAGCTCGAACGGCACCCCGATGTCCTGCAGACGTTCACCGACGAACTGCATGATCACGTCGGTACGCCCCGACGGACTGGGGATCCTGAGCAGCTCGAGCAGTACCTCCTTGAGGTAGTCCTGGTCGAGCTCGGGGTCGATGAGTTGGTCGATGGCATCCATGGCGGGCGACGCTAGCGGTCGTGTGAGCCCCGCGCCCGCACCCGTACCTTCGTGGACCTGATGCGTGTGACGTGGACGATCGCGGGATCACTGGTCACCTGGAGCCTGGTGGCCAACCTGCTGATCGGCAAGCGTGCCTACACGGGCCGCAACCTGCTGCTCACCGCGCTGCTGTTGGTGGGGTGGTGGCGCTACCGCGTCGCTACCGGGCGGCCGGAGCTCGGCGATGCTCTCGAGGAGGTCGGGCTGGCACCGAGGCAGCTCGCCCGGGGCCTCGCGTGGGGCGGCGGGGCGTTCGTCCTGATCGCCGGCGCCATCGGCGTGGGTGTGCTGCTCGCCGACGTGATCGCGCCCGTCGGCCGACTACTGGAGGACCAGCGAGCCGCCGGCTTCGCCGACGACGTGTGGTTCGTGGCGCTGGTCCGGATCCCGCTGGGGACGGCCGTCTTCGAGGAGGTCGCCTTCCGCGGCGTGCTGCTCGCCGCCGCACTGCGGTGGCTGTCACGTTGGCGGGCGGTCGCCGTCTCGAGCATCGCCTTCGGACTGTGGCACATCGCACCAACGATCGTGGCGCTTCGCATCAACGAGGTCGTCGTCGCCTCGCCTGGGGGGCTGATCGCCATCGGCGGTGCGGTCGTCGTCACGACGATCGCCGGCTACGCGTTCTGCTGGCTGCGGCTGGCATCCGACAGCCTGGTGGCACCGATCCTGGCACACATCGGGACCAACAGTGTCGGGCTGCTCGCCGCCGTGGTGGCGCAGGGGCTGCTCTGAACGCTCCGGTAGCGTCGCGGACGTGACGCGTCTCGACGATCCTGCCGCCTCCCCCGGTCCGCGCTCCAGCAGCGCCGTGCTGCGCGACCGCAACTTCGCACCGTTCTTCCTGGGGAACCTGACGTCCAACACGGGCAACTGGCTGTTCAATGTCACCGCGGCCGTGGTCGTGTTCCGGCTGACCGGATCGGCGTTCATGGTGGGGCTGGTCTCCGTCGCGCAGTTCCTCCCGCTGGTGCTGTTCTCCCCCTTCGCCGGTGCCCTGTCCGACCGACTGGATCGTCGCTGGCTGTTGCTGGTCAGTCAGGGGTTCGCGACGATGTCGGCCGCGGCGCTGGCCGTCGCCGTGGTGGTCGTCGGCGTCGACGGCCTCCCAGGAGCGTGGCCGGTGGTCGCGACCGCGTTCGGGATCGGCACCGGGAT